>JBHEPB010000198.1:0-32671 GCA_046260515.1 Binatia bacterium | reverse complement strand
GCTCGACGCTGCGATCCACGACCACAGATCTCTTGCCAAACCTGCTGACGGCAGGGTTTCCGGTTGCTAGTATGCCCATGAGGGTCGAGGTCGCCTAAGGGGTGTCGGCTCTTTTTTAACAAAAGAAACGAACGACGAAAGGGGTAGAAGTTCATGCGAAAAGTTCACGAATTCCTGACCGACGAGTCTGGAGCGACGGCCATTGAGTATGGTCTTCTGGCCACGCTCATTTCCGTCGCGGCTATCGCCGCCATGTCCGCTGTGGGTACTGCTATTTCGACCACGTTCAGTTCGGTATCGACGTCGCTCTGAGTTCTTCTGGTTCGGTACCTGGAGAGACCCCGTCCGGCGAGGGCTGGACGGGGTCTTTTTATTTTCAAGTACCGAGGTCGGACGACCCGAGCCCTCGGGCCGCACTGCGGGACATTCTCCGCAGCAGTGCGGGTGAGGGACCCCCAGTTACTGCGGTGGTTTTCCCGCGCCACCGCTGACGGCCGTTCCCTGTCGCATCCCCTTTGCTGTGGTGGACCAGGCCGGGATCGACGCTCCGTTGTCTCGGTGCCGCGAACTAAAAGCCAAATCATGGAACATCCCGAACGCCGGAGAAACCCGCAGGGCTCTACCGGTGCAGCAGCCTCAATGGTGGCACGCGGCTTGCTGTTACAAAGGCGTGGGGGACCGCCGGAACGCCGATTCAGGCCGAACGGTTTCACCCTACTAACCAAAGCAAGCTAAGGAGAGGAACAAAATGGGACGTATTTCTGCATTCATCAATGACGAATCTGGGGCGACTGCGATCGAGTACGGCCTTCTGGCCGCGCTGATCTCGATTGCAGCGATTGCGGCGATGAGCGCCGTGGGGACGGCTCTCTCGACGTCGTTCAGCTCGGTCGCCGGTTCGCTCTAAGCGGGCCGAAGCCAGGCAACTCCGAACAAACCTCGCCCCGGCCAGAAATGGCCGGGGCGAGGTCGTTTGGGAGTCCGGAGTCGAAGTCGGCCTGCCAGATCGGCCCCGCGGTGGAAACGATCGGCTCCCCCCTACATCTGACCGCTGGATAGGGCTCGAATGTGAGGAAGGTCCCGACGGGTCTACACCGACGAAGCCGCAGCGCGTCGTGGACGCACCTCAGTATTTCTGCCGAATCTGCTCGCTCACCGGGGGCCGTTTGGTATGATGCCCGCGTGGGGAGGTCACTTGGGCTCACAACGAGCACGGGTGACAGCGCCACTAAACAACAAAAGAAAGGAGCAACTGAAATGGGACGTATTTCTGCATTCATCAATGACGAGTCGGGGGCTACTGCGATCGAGTACGGTCTTCTGGCCGCGCTGATCTCGATCGCGGCGATCGCGGCCATGAGCGCCGTGGGCACCGCCCTCTCGACCTCCTTCAGCTCGGTCGCCGGCTCGCTCTAATCCGCGAAGTCGCCAACTCTGAGACAAACTCGCCCCGGCCCGAAAAGGCCGGGGCGAGTCTGTCTTGGCCCCCCGGGAGATGAAGTCAGGTGGACCTTGCGATCCAGGCGGCGCTGGCCGCCACGGTCCTCACGGCGGCCGTCACCGATATCCATAGCCAGCGCGTCCCTAACTGGCTGACCTTCCCCGCGATCGTCCTGGCCCTCTGCCTCCACTCGGTCGATGGTGGTCTCCAAGGCGTTCTGCTTGGCGCCAGCGGCCTGCTGGCGGGGTTCGGCCTCCTCATCGCCTTCTACGTAATGGGCGGGATGGGAGCAGGGGACGTCAAGCTGATGGCCACTGTCGGCGCTTTCACAGGGCCTGAACGCGTCCTTTGGATATTCTTCTATAGTGCTTTGTTCGGTGGTGTTTACGCCCTCGGAATTGTCGTGTATTCCATATCAATCAGAAACGGATGGTCGGGGGCCATGAGGCGCCTGAAGGCGGAGGGGACGGCTGTCCTCCTGACCGCAGGGGATGTGAGACCTTCAAGGGGCTCGCTCCAGGCCTACCCGAAACTTCGTTATGCGATCGCAGTGGCCGCGGGGGTAGCGGTGGAACACTTCGTCGGGGCCCCCCAGTTTTAGCCGCCGATAGATAGAGAGGTGGGTGTATGCGTCGTTACCGTCCGTTTTTCCTCCTGGGCCTCGCCGCGATCATCGCGTTCTCGACGAGCACCGTGGCCTACCGCTGGCTGCGCGCCCAATCCTCGGTCACTCAGGTTCCGCAGGAAGACAAGACGGCCAAGATCGACGTTGCCATCGCCGGCTTCGACATCGCCCGTGGATCGACCCTCACGGCAGAGATGATCCGCACGGCCAAGCTTCCTGCCGACACCCTGCCGGCGGGCGTGTTCAAGGCCGAGGAAATCAGCTCTCTCGTCGGGCGCGTCGCCATCGTCGATGTCATTCAGAACGAGCCCATCCTCCAGGCCAAGTTAGCCGCGCTGGACGCGACCCGCGGGGTTGCCGCGCTCGTGGATCCGGCCAAGCGTGCCATGGCGGTGCGGGTCGATGACGAAGTGGGCGTCGCCGGATTCATCAAGCCGAATGACCACGTTGACGTTTTCGTCACGATCCAGGTCGAGGGGGAGGACGACCAGGGCAAGTCGGAAACGGGCATGGTGACCAAGCTCGTTCTGGCCGACACCCCGGTGCTGGCCATAGGAACGGAACTTGTCCGCGCCGGCAAGGACGAGGCCGCCACGCCCGTGCAGGTGATCACCCTGGAGGTCACCCCGGTGGAGGCGGAAAAGCTCGCCTACGCCTCCAGCCAGGGCCGTTTCCGGCTCGCGTTGCGCAGCCCCCTTACCAAGGAGGAGGCGCTGACTCCGGGAGCGACCGCAGACTCTCTCCTCAACAGCTACTGGGGGGGGGAGGACGGCGGAAAGCGGCGCGGTGCTGGCGAGAACCCGGGAGTCCAGCTTATCAAGGGTAAGGAAGTCACCTTTGTTCCCTTCTGATTTCGGCAAGGGAATTGCTTGGAGAGAAAGGATCCACATGATGCGAGTTGAGAAGCGCGACAGTTCCGAGGTGGGGGCAGGTGGCTCGACGAAGGAGAGCGGCCGATGGCCGAGCCTCAGCGGCTTGGCGGCGGTGATCCTGATGCTGGCGGCTGGAAGCGCTCTCGCTCAGCCGACCGAGGTCAGCCCCCCGGGCGGCCTCACCATCACGCTTGGCAAGTCGGTGGTGGTCGAGAGCCCGGTAGCGATCACCAGGGCTTCCCTCGCCAGCGTCGAGGTCGCAGACACGGTCATTCTCTCGCCTCGCCAGATCTACGTCACCGGCATCGGCGTCGGGGTGACCAATCTCACGCTGTGGCAGTCCGAGACCGAAATCTACAAGATCTACACCATCAGCGTCCGTCCCGACCTGAGCGAGTTGAAGGAGCAGATCTATCAGCTGTTCCCCGAGGAGACGGGGGTCCGCGTTTCCACCAGCCGCGAACACATCACGGTTTCGGGCACCGTCTCCAGCCCCGCGCGGCTGTCCCACATCCTGTCGGTTGCCGAAGCCTACGCTCCGAAGAAGGTGGTCAATCTTCTCCAGGTGGGCGGCGTCCAGCAGGTGATGCTCGAGGTCCGAGTCGCCGAGATGAGTCGCGATCTCATTCGTAAGCTCGGCATCAACATCGGTTACATGGCCGGCGGCGGCGACACCTGGGCGACCACGACCCTGGGAGGCCTTTCGGCCCTCACGCCTCCCGGAGGCGGCATCTCGCCGGGATCACTTGCCAAGGGCGCCATGCCTTTCGGCTACATCCCGGTCGCGGCCAACGCCCTGCTCCGCTTCACCACGAACGGCGATGACTGGACCATGTTCTTCGACGCGCTCAAGGAGAACGGGCTGGCGAAGATCCTGGCCGAGCCGACCCTCGTGGCCTTGAGCGGGCAGGAAGCCAACTTCCTCGCCGGCGGTGAATTCCCGGTTCCTGTTCCCCAGGCGCTCGGAACCACGACCATCCTGTTCAAGAAGTTCGGCGTGGGACTCAACTTCACGCCGACCGTGCTCGGCGGGAACGTGATCAGCATGCGCGTCTCCCCCGAGGTCTCCGAGTTGGACTTCCGCAACGCCATCGTCCTCAACGGCTTCGTCGTTCCTGCCATCACCACCCGCCGTGCATCGACGGTGGTGGAACTGCGGGACGGCCAGAGCTTCGCGATCGCCGGCCTCATCCGCTCGGCCGTCCGCGAGAGGCTTTCCAAGTACCCGGTGATCGGCGACGTGCCCATTCTCGGCACGCTGTTCCGGTCGTCGGACTTCCAGAAGAGCGAATCCGAACTGATCATCCTCGTCACGCCGCATCTGGTGAAGCCGATCGACGGACCGAACACCGCGATGCCGACGGACGACTTCATCGAGCCCAACGACCTCGACTTCTACGGTTTCGGCAAACTCGAAAGGACCTCGGCGGTGGCCGAGCCCGCTGTCGAGCAGGAGTCGGACTATGGCAGCTACGAGGCGCCGGCTCCGGCCAGGGTGGAGGTGCGCCCCGCCGCGCGGAGCACTGGCGCCCCGCATTCGCTGGACGGTGATTTTGGACACGTCAATCCGTGAGAGGTGGAAACATGAGACTTGATGCAGGGAAGAACCGACGCCTCGCCGGACTTTGGGTACTGGCGATGGCCGCCACCTCGATGCTGGGGGGCTGTGCCTATCTCAGTCACATGAACGAGAACGCGAAGCCCAACGCCGTTCCCGCGATGCGCCAGGCCCAGATGCTCAACCCCGACGCTGGCCGGAACCGCAAGGCGGTTGCCGGATTGGACGGCAAGGTGGCGGCCAACGTCCAGGACGGCTACGCGAAGTCATTCCAGAAGCAGACCACGGCCCAGCGCGCGACGGCGACCTTCGCTGGCTTGGAAGGTCTCGCGGCCGAGTGATCATGGATCGTCGCAGGAGCGCGGTCCGATCGCCGGACCGGGTTGGGGGAGTCGGATGATGCTGAAGCGGAAATCGGGGCAACGCGGAGTGGGCGTAGTCGAGTTCGCCCTCATCCTGCCGATCATCCTCGTCGTGCTCTATGGCGTCTTCGAATTCGGACTGGCCTTCTGGCGCAAGCAGGTACTCACCAGCGCGGTGCGCGAAGGAGCCCGCAAGGGCATCGTCGCGACCAACCCGCGAAAGACCTGCACCCAGGTCCAGGACGTTGTTTCCGCTTACCTCACGAACGTCGGGTGGGACAGTTCGAAGGGAACCTATGTGGCATCCGGTGGCTGCGCGACTGGTAAAGCCGGGGACCCCCTGACCGTCACGGCAGATTACCCTTCAGGTTTTCTCGTTCTTTCGAAGCTCGGATACTCCAAGACCGCGGTCGACGGCGACGGGAACATCGTTCTCGAAGCCACGGTCGTCATGCAGATGGAGTAGGCCGGGCCGGGTTGTCCCGGGGCGCCCGCGCCATCTCCGGAAGCGCAACTCGGGCGGACCTTTGGTTCCCCGACGCACAGTCCGGAACGTTCCAGGGAGGAAGACGCGCTTGGGCCCATGGATCGCCGCGTCATTCGTGTCGGGGCGTCCCCGGTTCTCGCAGCCGCGATGGCGAGGAAGGCCGCCCGCCCGCCTTACTCTGCTCCGAAGCGAGGCGGCCCAAGAACAGGCCGCGCGCGCAGATCGGGTCGGCGCGGCGGCGAGGTCCGGAAGCGGGCTACCGCGGGTAACCCCATTACTATTTCGTGGACAGCGTGGTATCGTCGGGGTTCGGCCGGGTGAAGTCGCTCGGCAAAGCCGGCAAGCAAGTGGCCCGTGGTGGTCCGCGGACGTTCCGGGTGGACGAACGGACCGCGTGAACAGGGAATGCAACATCATCGATTGGGGGGATGGCAGTGGCGACGACTACGGCACCCTGGTCGGACGCCCGGGGATGAGCCTGCAGCAGGAGCCATCCCCGCCGGAAGGCAGAGAGAATGACGGGCAGAATTGGGGTACGACTCGAGATTTATAACGACGGCGTCCGGCAGGCGTTGGAGCAGTATATCGCGGCGCTCGCGGACTTCTCCCTGCGCCGCGATGCGGACGGCGGGCTTCCGCAGTTGCTGGTCCTCGAACTGGACGCCGCCGATCCGGACGACACCTTCGCCCGCATCCGGGCCGTGCAGCAGTCGTCGCCTTCGACCGAGATTTTCATCACCTCGGCTCGCATGGATCCCCAGCTCCTCCTCGAGGTGCTGAGGGCGGGCGTCAAGGAGTTCCTCACCCAGCCCCTGCGACCCGATGAGGTACAGCAGGCCTTCCAGCGCTTCCGTGACCGGCACGCCGAAGCGGGGGCGGTCGATACGCGCCGCAACGGCAAGATCGTCACCGTCCTCGGTGGAAAGTCGGGCGTCGGCGCCACCACGATCGCGGCGGGCCTGGCGGTCGCCTTGCGCGGCATCGGCGTCACCGTGGCCGTCGTGGACATGAACCTACGGGGCGGCGACATCCCAGCCTACTTCGACGTGAACCCCATCCGTAGCCTGAGGGACCTCGACCTCGACCTCTCCCGTCTCGACCTCGCCTTCCTGAGCGACATCCTCACCAAGCACCCTTCAGGCGTCGAGCTGCTCCCCCTCGGCGACACGGAGCTCGCCGGTGGCCAGGTCTCCACCGAGTGCGCCGACCGGACGCTCAAGATGCTCCGGACGATGTTCGATTTCGTGATCGTGGACTGCGGAGACAACGTTGACCTGGCCTCCTTCGCAGCTCTCAGCCTGTCGAGCCATGTCCTTCTCGTCACGGGGCTGACGGTGCCCGTCGTCCGGCGCACAAAGCGCATCCTCGACGCCTTGCGGGGAGAGGAAGGCTCGGGCCTCGACCTCGCCGCGATCAGCCTCGTGGTCAACCGCTACGTCGATCGCGATGAGCTCATTCTCACGGAAGCGCGCAAGGTGCTGGGCCTCAAGCCCCAATGGCTCCTGCCCCAGGACTTTGAGGCGGCCACCGATGCCATCAACGGCGGGCAGCCCGTGGTCAGCCACGCGCCGCGGGCCCCACTCTCGAAGGCCATACAGAAGATTGCCCAGGAACTGTCGGGCGGGGCGACCGGGGCACCGAAGTCCTCGTTCCTGTCCGGGATGTTCCGGTCGGTCAGCGACAGGATCACGAAACCGACGCCGTCGGCGGCCTGAACCGCTGAGACGGGGAGAATCTGGAGGAAACGACCATGGGATTGCCGGCAGCCGCAAACAAGGCAGCAACGGGAACACCGACGCTGGCCGGGTATCACGAGCTCAAGGGACGAGTCCACGAGCGGGTGATCGAGGTCCTGGACCTCTCGGCAGCGGCGGCGCTGGACGAGGAGTCCCTCAAGCGTGAGCTGGGACGACTGATCCAGCGAATCCTGACGGAGGAGCAGGTCCCGCTGAACATGCGGGAGAAGGAACAGCTCGTCGTTGACATCCAGAACGAAGTTCTGGGCTACGGTCCCCTCGAGCCTCTCCTCAACGATCCAACCGTCTCGGATATCCTCGTCAACAACTACCAGATGGTCTACGTCGAGCGCGCCGGCAAACTCCAGCGCGCGGACTGCCGCTTCCGCGACGACGTCCACCTGCGCAAGATCATCGACCGCATCGTCAGCGGCGTGGGACGCCGCATCGACGAGTCGATGCCCATGGTAGACGCGCGTCTGCCGGACGGTTCCCGAGTCAACGCGATCATTCCGCCGCTCTCCCTGGACGGGCCCGCGGTCTCGATTCGTAAGTTCAGCCGCGATCCGCTCATGCTCGGGGACCTCATCAACAAGAAGTCCCTCACGCCGGAGATCGGCGAGGTTCTGCAGCGCATCGTCAAGGCCCGCCTCAATGTCATCATCGCCGGCGGTACCGGCACCGGAAAGACGACGATCCTCAATATTCTCTCGGGCTTCATCCCGGCCGACGAGCGCATCATCACCATCGAGGACTCTGCCGAACTCCAGCTGCGCCAGGAGCACATCGTGCGGCTTGAAACGCGCCCGCCCAACGTGGAGGGCAGGGGCGAGATCACCCAGCGCGAACTGGTGAAGAACTGCCTGCGCATGCGCCCCGACCGCATCATCCTCGGGGAGATCCGAAGCGGGGAGGCCCTCGACATGCTCCAGGCCATGAACACCGGCCACGACGGCTCGCTGACCACGATTCACGCCAACACGCCTCGCGACGCTCTCACCCGTGTCGAGACCATGGTCGCGATGGCGGGCCTCAACCTTCCCACGAAGGCCATGCGCCACTACATCGCGTCGGCCATCGATGTCCTTGTCCAGATGACCCGCCTTTCGGACGGAACCAGGAAGCTGACCAGCTTGTCGGAGATCACGGGCATGGAAGGCGACGTGGTCACCCTCAACGACATCTTTTCCTTCCACCAGTCGGGAGTGGACGGACAGGGACGAGTGAAGGGACGCTTCGCCGCCACCGGCATTCGTCCCAAGTTCGTCCAGAAGTTCGAGTCCCTCGGCATGCAGGTGCCGGCGGACCTCTTCAACCCCCACCGCGTCTACGAGATCTGAGGAACCACGATGCCGCTTCTCGTCGCCGCTTCCGTGTTCATCTCGATCCTCCTCCTCATCATGGGGATCTACTACCTGTACGACCAGGCGGCGTACGGGGATCCCACCAAGGCCGGCCAGCGCATGCGCATGAACCTCGATGCCGAGGCCCGCGCGGCGGCCATCGACATCGTCCGGCGCGATGCGATGAACAAGGATGAGTGGTACACGGCCATCATCAACAAGTTCGCTCCGCTGGCGGAGGTGAAGCGACTGCTGCGCCAGGCCAACAGCGACATGCCGGTGAGCGTGTTCCTGCTCATCACCGCGATTTGCGCGACGATCGGGACGTTACTGGGCCTGTTCCTCCGCCTTCCGCTCCTCGGCATCGTCGTCGGCGCCGCGGTGGTCGGCGCCCTCCCTTACGGCTACCAGTCGCTGCGCCGCAAGAAGAGGCTGTCCGCCATCGAGGCCCAGTTGCCCGATGCCCTCGACCTCATCGCCCGCACGCTGATGGCCGGCCATGCCTTCATCATGGGCCTGAAAATGGTCGGTGAGCAGATGGAGGATCCGATCCGGACCGAGTTCCGCAAGGCCTTCGATGAGATCAGCTTTGGCATCTCCGTCGCAGAGGCGATGAAGGACCTTTCCGCGCGCGTGGACCTGGTGGATCTCAAGTTCTTCGTCACTTCACTGCTCGTCCAGCTGGAAACGGGTGGTAACCTGGCCGAGATCATCCAGGGAATCGCGTCCCTCATCCGGGCGCGTTTCGAACTCTACGGAAAGATCCAGACCCTGTCCTCGGAGGGCCGCATCTCCGCGCGAGTGATGTTCTGCCTGCCGTTCGGCTTGGGGGCCGCCCTGTACGTGCTGAACCCCTCGTACATGTCGCTGCTGTTCACCGATCCGGCCGGAATCTCGATGTTGCAAGGCGGGTTGTTCATGATGCTGATCGGCCTCTACTTCACCCGGCGCATGATCCAGATCAAGGTCTGATCCGGGAGCAAGGATTTGGATACCACCGACACCAACGCCGTCCTCTACATTTCGCTGCTGGCGTTCGCCGCGTGCTTCCTGGCGGTGCTCGGGGTGGCCGGCGCCATGGACATCGCCCGCGGTCGCCGCGACCTGAGGGCTCGCGTCATCGGAAGCACCGGCACCGAAGGGGTTGTGCGGCCCGATGCCCCCAAGACCGGCTTGGGATACTTCCGCGAGCTGATTCTCGGAATGTTGCGCAAGGTCGGTGAAGCCAACACGAGCAAGGAAGCCACGCCCCAGGGGTCCGCGCTGTCCCAGCGCTTGATGAGCGCCGGTTACCGGCGAGAACAGGCCCCGGCCATCTTCACCGGCGTCAAGGTCATCCTTCTTGTTGTCGTTCCCGTAGTGGTGTTCCTGCTGCCCATCAAGGCCCTCGACGAAGGGCCCATCATGCAGACCCTGTTCGCGTATGTAATGCTCGCCGCCGCGGGCCTCTATGGGCCGGAACTCTGGCTGCAGCGGTCGAGTTCCCAGCGCAAGACGCGCATCATCAACGGGTTCCCGGACTCCCTCGACCTGCTGGTCGTCTGCATCGAGGCCGGCCTCGGCCTGGATGCCGCCATCTTCCGCACGGGTGCCGAGTTGGCCATCGTGCATCCGGACCTCTGCGAGGAACTCCATCTCGTCTCCCTCGAATTGCGGGCCGGACTTCCGCGCTCCCAAGCTCTGACCAACCTCGGGTGGCGTGCCGACATCCCTGAGGTGAAGAGCCTGGTCTCCCTGCTGATCCAGACCGATCGCTTCGGAACGAGCGTGGGCCAGGCCCTGCGCGTGCACTCGGACGCGATGCGGACCCAACGCACCCAGCGCGCAGAGGAAATGGCGGGCAAACTGCCGGTGAAGCTGCTCTTCCCCCTCATCTTCTTCATTTTCCCGGCGCTTTTCATCGTGATCCTCGGGCCGGCGATCATCCAGGGCATGCGCATCCTGCTGCCCACCTTGCGGGGAGAGTAAGATCGCGGGCACTCCGGGACGCGATCGAAGGCAACCTACGTGAATATGTCTCGAACCAGTCAGGCGACCCTGTCGCGGATCGTTCTCCTTGGCGGCTGCGTCGCGCTGCTCGGCGGCTGCGCCGTGCCGAAAATGCTCCAGGAACCCTTCGAGCAGGGCGTCTACGAAGACATCCTCGAGAGGCAGGCCGAAGGTGTCGAGGTGGAGGAGGACCAGCTGAAGGACCTCCCCGCGATGACGGCCGCCGACTACGAGAAACTGGGCGACACCTATCTCGGCCGCGGGCAGGCGGGACTGGCCCGCGCCAAGTACCAGAAGGCTCTTGACCTCGCGCCTCGCGACTGGCGCCTCGAGTACAAGATCGGCACCATCCTGCTGCGCCAGGGGGCCCCCGCCGACTCTCTTCCGTACTTCCGATCGATGACGGCCAGAGATCCGATGAACGCCCGCGGCTTCGAGGGGGAGGGCCGCGCGCTGCTTGCCCTCGGCGACCACGAGAACGCGGAGACGGCGCTGAAGAGGGCGGTTCGCCTCGACTCCGGCAACTGGAAGGCCCAGCAGGGCCTCGGGATGCTCTACGACCAACTCGGCCGCCTCGACGAATCGGTGACGGCGTATCGTGCGGCCCTCAAGGTTCGCCCCACCGAGGCGTCCGTGCTGAACAACCTCGGCGTCGCCTACTACCTGCGCAAGGACTACCCCCAGTCCATCGACACGCTGGAGCGGGCCCTCCGGAGCGCCCGCCCGGAGGATCGCAAGCGCGTCTACAACAACCTCGGCCGCGCCTACGCGCGCTCGGGCGACTATTCGCGGGCCCTGGACGCCTTCCGTCGCGGTTCGGACATCTCCACGGCGTACAACAACGTCGGCGTGGTGCTCCTCGACCAGGAAAGGCCGAGAGACGCCGCGGCCTGTTTCGAGAAAGCCATCCAGACCAGTCCTCGGTACTACGAAGCAGCCCGTGACAACCTGGCCGCCGCCAAGGGCATGTCCGGCGGCGGTCGCGACTCCTCGGTCTGTCCGTGACTTCGCGCGGCGTATTCCTCCGGATGGAGGAATACGCCGTTGCGACCTGCCCTCGCTGCGCCCGCAGCGCCGCGCAATTCTCGCCTTCCCACCCGCTGCGTGCTAGTTCGTGCTTCTTTCCAGGAGGCACCTGATGCGCGCGGTTGTATGCAAGGAATTCGGTCCCCCCGAATCACTGGTCGTTGAGAATCTCCCGTCGCCGCGACCCGGCGCCGGCCAGGTGGCCGTCCGGGTGGAAGCCTGCGGCGTGAACTTCCCGGACACGCTGATCATCGAGAACAAGTACCAGTTCAAGCCGCCCCTGCCGTTCTCTCCCGGAGGGGAAGTGGCAGGCGTTGTTTCGGAGATCGGCGAGGGCGTGACGGGCTGGAAGGTCGGCGACCGCGTGATCGCGATGTGCGGATGGGGAGGTTTCGTCGAGGAGATGGTCGTGGAACCCGGCCGGCTGATGCGCACGCCCGAAGGAATGGACAGCGTCACGGCGGCCGGCTTCACAATGACGTACGGCACCTCTCACCACGCGTTGAAGGACAGGGCGAACCTGCAACCCGGCGAGACCCTGCTGGTGCTGGGAGCGGCCGGCGGAGTGGGCCTTGCCGCGGTGGAACTCGGCCACGCCATGGGCGCCCGCGTCATCGCGGCGGCGAGTAGCCCTGCGAAGCTGGAGGTCTGCCGCCGGCACGGCGCCGACGAGATCATCGACTACGAGAGCGAGAATCTGAAGGACCGCGTCCGTGATCTCACGGGGGGCAAGGGCGCCGACGTGATCTACGATCCGGTCGGCGGCGACTATTTCGACACCGCTTTCCGTACCATCGCCTGGGAGGGCCGCTATCTTATCGTCGGGTTCGCCGCCGGTCGCATCCCGCAGCTTCCGGTCAACCTGGTGCTGCTCAAGGGCTGCCAGGTGGTCGGCGTTTTCTGGGGATCCTTCACCGCACGGGAACCGGAGCGCAACCAGCGCAATCTGGAGGAGGTGGCAGCGTGGTGCCGCGAGGGCAAGCTCCATCCCCTGGTCAGCGCGACCTATGCCTTCGAAGACGCTGCGAGGGCGCTCCGCGACATGCTGGAGCGCAAGGTGACGGGGAAGGTCGTGCTCGTGACGGAGGCGAAGTCGTCGTGACCGTCGAGCGCACGCTGCCGCCGTGCAGGCGAGGGGGAGGAATGCCGCGGAGGCGAGCTGTCGAGTTCGCCGCGCTGCTCGGTCTCTCCATGGCGACGTTGGGTGAGCCGTTGCCCGCGACGGCGGCTGGGGTCCCCCTCGTGTGGCACGTTGAATCCGGCGACGGGAAGGTTCTCGACTCTCACGAGCCGGATTCCCCGGTGAACCCAGCCTCGGTGGTCAAGCTGGCCACTTCGCTTCGGGCCCTCGAGACCCTCGGGGTCGATCATCGCTTCGTCACCACGGTGGGGACCGCCGGTGCCCGCCCTTCGGGTTCATCCGGCGAAGTCACCGACATCGTGATCGAAGGAGGTGCCGACCCGGACTTCCACTTCGAGAACGCGGTGCTGCTGGCGCGAACCCTCGAGGAGGCCGGCGTCCGCAGAGCCAGCGGCGACCTCTACGTCGGTTCGTCGTTCTGGCTGGGCTGGGAGCGCGGAACCGTCGGGAGGGATACGAACGACGAACGTCGCCGCGAGGACATGGGCCGCCGGCTTCTCCACGCCTGGTCGCCGCGCGGCTGGAACCAGGACGAGCGCGAGAGCTGGAAGAAGATGGCCGGGAAGCGGGGCTGGAACGCCTCCAAACCGCCGGCGATCCAGATCGACGGGAAGATTCGCACCGCGGCGCCGCCGAAGTGGGAGCCCGTCGTCGTTCACCGTTCGCAGCCGCTGCTGGTCGCTCTTCGCCGCTTCAACGTTTTCTCCAACAACGACATCGAAAGGTTGGATGCCTCGGTGGGCGCGCCATCGACCATGCCGGATTTCTTCGAGAGCCGCTGGGGCCGGGAAGGAGCATCGACGAGCTTCTCGACTTCCTCCGGCCTCAATCGCAACCGCATGACGCCGCGCCAGATCGTGCGCCTCGTGCGCGACCTCCGGGCCTGGCTGGCTGGTCGCGGCCGCGACCTCGGCGACGTGATGCCCATCCTCGGTTGCGGCGAGAGCACCCTGCCGCACCTCTTCCGCCGCTTCGCCCAGACCGGGGAAGCCAACGGTCTGGTCGGCAAGACGGGAACGCTCAACATCCAGGATGGCGGAGTTTCGGCGCTGGCCGGCTACCTTCCGGTGGGCCCGGGCCTGGTCTTCTTCGTTGCCGCCCCGAGAGCCGGCCAGAACCTCGGCCCGGCGCGTGCCGCCACCGAGGACTGGGCGCGCCGCGTCCTGCTCTCGCGCGGAACAGTGCAGCCCCCCGTCTGTCCGCCCCCCGTGCCGACCTCGGACGAGTTCGCGCAGGCCTCCAGGACGGGCGCGCCGACGACTCCTGGAGGGTGATGCTCCCGCGGGCGGCCTGGGTTGTTTTCCGGGCGGGTTGCTGACACACGACGTCAACCTCGCCTGCCGGATTCGGGTATTCCCCGAGCCCCGGCCGCACTTCGCGGCGCTGGCGATAACATCCCTGCGGAGGAGTGTCTCGATGTCCGATCTCGTACCCGCCCATGGCGGGCATGCCCAGCCCATTTCCTGCACCGTCCCCGAGTCCGAGCGCGCGGATTTCCTCGCCGCGGCCGGCAAGCTCCCCCGCGTCCCCGTGTCGGACGCCGATCTCTCAACCGTCTACCGCTTCGGCGACGGCGCGTTGACGCCGCTTACCGGGCCGATGGATTCGGCCACCTACAACCGCGTGCTCGACGAGATGGTCATCCTCGAGGGCGGCAAGAAGTACGCCTGGACCATCCCGCTCTCGCTGCCGGTCACCTCGGCGGTGGCCGCCGGGCTGAAGGCCGGCCAGACCGTCGCTCTCGTGAACTCGGCCGGCGACATCGTCGCCACGCTCGAGATCTCCGACGTCTTCGAGTGGGACAAGCCCCGCTACCTCTCCAAGGTCTACCTCACCGACCGCACCGACCACCCCGGTGCCGACATGGTGCTCAAGGGCGACGCGGACAACACCCACCTGCTCGGCGGCAGGATCCGCGTGCTGCCCCAGCCGAAGAACGCGAACTTCGGCCGCTACGTGCTCAGCCCCACGGAAGTCCGCGAGCTGATCCGCGCCCACGGCTGGGACCGCGTCGTCGCCTTCCAGACCCGCAACCCCCTGCACCGTGCCCACGAGTACGCCCTCGTGTACGGCCTGGAGCAGCTCATCCGCCAGGGGCACAACGCGGCGGCCTGCCTGAACCCGCTGATCGGCGAAACCAAGGGCGACGACGTCAACGCCGAAGTGCGCATGAAGACCTACGAGGCGCTCATTGCTGCGCGCGGGATCGGCGAAGGCGACAGCGACGCGGCCCTGTGGGAGTCGCGCGGTGAATCGGTGCCCGATCGCGTGATCCTGCTCGGTCTCGACATCAAGATGTTCTACGGCGGTCCGCGCGAGGCCGTGATGCACGCCATCTACCGCCAGAACTTCGGCTTCACCGACATCGTCATCGGCCGCAAGCATGCCGACGCTCCCTACCATGACGGGACGGCGATCTGGGGCGACTTCGACGCCCAGGAGATCTTCGACAACCTCGAGGGCGACCTGAAGATCCAGCCCCTCAAGGTGGGCTTCGCGGCCTACTACGATTCGATCGGCCGCGTGGACCTCATGGACAATCACGACGGAGAGAAGCCCGTCTTCATCTCCGGCAAGCAGGTTCGCCAGACCCTGCTCGATGGCCACGAAGTGGACCCGCGCATCATGCGTCCCAGCACGTCGCGCATCCTGGCCGAGGCGATGTCCACCAACTGATCCGTTCGTGCTCCGTCCGCCGCGCCGAGAGGGCCGCGGCGGACGGACGCCGACCGGCCGCCAGCGTGCACCGGGGGGATCCGGCACATGGAAGAACGCGCGCCGCTGAGAGCCCGCATCGCGATGGCGGTCCTGTCGGCGGTGGTGCTGCTCGTGCAGATCACCGCGACCCGCCTTCTTTCCGCCACCGTCGCCTACCACGCCGCCTTCGCGGTCCTTGCCCTGGTCATGCTGGCCCTGGCCGGCTCTGCCGCCGCGGTGTATCGCGACCGCTCCCGGCTTCGCGCCGAAGGGCGCGAGCCCAGCCTGGAGGCAGCAGCCGGCATGGCCATCGCCGCCGGCCCCGTCGTCGCGGCCACCGGCCTCCTCTACATTCTGGTCGGAACCTTCTCCTGGTCGCCCGATGCCTTCCAGGCCGCGCATTTCGCCGCGGCTGCCATCGGCTTCTACGCCTGTTTCCACGCTTGCGGCTATGCGGTGGCCTGGCTGCTGGCCTCGTGGCCGAAGGACATCGGGCGCGTCTATTTCGCCGACCTGCTCGGCGCGGCCTTGGGCTGCCTGCTGGTGGTCCCCGCGCTGTCTTCGGCAAGCCCTGTCCAGCTCTTCGGCGTGTACGGCGTGGCGGCGAGCCTGGCCGGGTATCTCCTCGCGCCGCAGAGAGCCCAGCGGCGCAGGGCTGCGATCGTCACGTCGGCCGTCGCCGTCCTGGCCGTGGCCGCGCTGGCCCAGCCTTCCTGGGTGCGCCTGCGCTCGGCAAAGTCCCAGGACCAGTCCACGGTGCTCTTTGAGAAGTGGAACCAGCTGGCCCGCGTCACCGTCAGTCCCGAGGTGCCGGGGACCCTGCAGGCCATCGAACTCCTGTCGAGGACCCAGACCCCGGAGGAAGCGCGGGCTCAGGTCCTGCGTTGGAGCGCCGGCTGGGGAATGAGCGAGAAGTGGAAGGGACCCGCGCCGGAGTCCATGTGGATCGAGCTCGACACGGACGCAGGCACCCAGATCCTTCGCGGCGGCGGCACGCGTCCGCTCACCGAGTTCGATTCCCTACGCTGGGACGTCACGTCGTCCGCCTACTGGCTGAATCCGGGCAACCTCGAGCGCACCTTCGTGATCGGCGGGGGAGGGGGCCGCGATTTCCTGACGGCCCTGGCTTTCGGTGCCGGCCGCGTGGACGTCGTCGAACTCAATCCCCTGGTGGTTCACGCCGTCCAGGAAACCTTCGCCGAGTACTCGGGTCGTCCCTACTCGCGGCCCGGGGTCCACTACCGGCTCGGCGACGCCCGCAGTGAACTCTCGCGCTCCGGCCAGCGCTACGACCTCATCCAGATGTCGATGATCGACACGTGGGCGGCGTCCATGACGGGATCCCTTACGCTGTCGGAGAACGCCCTCTACACGAAGGAGGCCTTCCACACCTACCTGGCCCACCTCACCGACGACGGCATCTACACGGTGTCGCGCTGGTACACCGCCGACCGCTACGGCGAGACGGCACGCATCCTCTCGCTGATGGGGGACGCCCTGCGGTCGGCCGGCATCGAGGATCCCGAAAACCACGTTGCGGTGGTGTTCAACGAGTCGTCTTCGCGGCAGAGCTGGGTGGCGACCTGCATGATGAAGCGCAGCCCGATCACCGGGGCCGACCGCACCGCGCTGGCGACGCTCGTCGCGGAGCGCGGCTTCGGCCTGCTGTGGCCGCAGATGGAAGGCGTGACAGTTCACCATCGCATGGACGTGGCGGCCGTCGTTCGCGGCGATCCCGCGGCCATTTTCGACGGCGGCCTCGACCTTTCGCCGCCCACCGACGATCGTCCGTTCTTCTTCTACCTGGGCGGCAGCGTCGGCGGCGCAAGGGTCCCTCTGCTGTTCGGGTCCATCCTCGTTGCGATCCTCCTGGCCGGGCGACTTCTGGTGTTCGCGCCGCTTGGAGAGGTGGAAGCCGGGCTTCCCGAGGGCGATCGCGTCACCCTGGCGAACGCTCGCTGGGAGATGACCTACTTCGCCGCTATCGGAGCCTCGTTCATGGGCGTCGAACTCGGTGTGTTGCAACGCTACATCGTCTTCCTTGGCCACCCCACGTACGCGCTGTCGGTGGTGCTCTTCGCGCTGCTGCTTTCGACGGCCCTCGGCAGCCTTCTCGTCGGCCTCCGTCCGTCGGCGGTCCGGGTGTCGTATCCGTTGCTGTTCGCGACCCTGGCGGCCACGATGTTCGTGGTTCCGGGCCTGCTGGAGGCCTGGTACGGATGGCCGCTGGCGGCGCGCGTCGTGGCGGCGGGCGCCCTCATCGTCCCCCTCGGGGTCTGCATGGGAACGGCCCTGCCGTCGGGCCTGTCCAGACTGTCGGCGGGCGGGCGCGAACGCCTCATCCCGTGGATGTGGGCGGTCAACGGGCTCGCGGGCACCGTGGCCTCGGTGGTCGGCATGGGGGTGGCGATGGAATTCGGCTACACCGTTCTGATGCTGGCGTCCTTCGCCGGCTACGTGCTGGCCTGGTCCTCGCTAGGTCGTTTCGCGCGCTGAACAACGCGCGGCCGTCCGCGCCGCGTCCCTTCGCCTCGGATACGTCGGTGGCCGCCGCGATGAACGTCAGCACTTCGCTGCTGCGGGCGCGGACCCTTCCTCGACTTCGCGGCAGCAGCGCAGGGCCCAGGCCCCGGTACCGACGAGCACGAAGAACAGGGGCTGGATGCCGATGGTATCGGCGAACTTCCACGCCGGATAGCCGACGTAAGCGGCGGCCAGGAGCAGCCTGGCCGTCCGCGAAAGCGTTCCGTGCGCGGCCACGCTGCGTTCCACGAGCAGGACCAGGGGCAGCGTGAGAAGGGCCACGTCGTAATACTGCTGGTGAGGACTGACCGCCATGGTCCCGCAGATCACGAGGGCCATCCACGCGGGATCCCCGCGACGACCGAGATCGCGATATCGCCACCACACCAGCAGAACCAGGGCGACGCCGGCGCAGGCCGCCACGGTGTCGAAGGGGCTCGGCATCAGGAAATCGCTGACCCTCGTCCATGAGAAATGCGTGTCGGCGTTGCGCTCGAGTTCCAGGGGTCGATACGTGGCGAGGAGATCGAGCATTCGCAGGGGCCACAGGGGCCCGGACCACAAGGCGCCGAGGGCCCAGTGGGCGACTCCCGCGACCGCTCCCGCCATCACCAGGCGCCACCTTCCCGCCAGCAGGAGGGCGACGGAAAGTCCGACCGCGTATTGGGGTTTGTACGTGAGCAGGCCGAGGGCTGCTGCCGCGCCGAGGGCCGACCCGTTGCGACGCGCCAGCGCGAAGCCCGCGAGCAGCGCGAACGTGATCGCCGTGTTCTGGCCTCCGATGGTCGTCTGCAGCATCGGCTGGTAGCCGGCGACCAGCACCGCCACGGTCCAGCCGGCGCCCGGTTGCGCGCGGACGGCCGGCACCAGGCGCAGCAGCATTGCGAGACCGGCGGCCAGCGAGGCGACGCAGACGAGGTCGAAGAGATAGAAAGCCGGCAGGTAGCCGAGAGGGACCAGCGGCGACAGCAGCAACGCAAGGAGAGGGGGATTCAGGTAGGGCTGGAAGTCCGGGGCCACGCCGCCGAGGATTTTCGCCTGGACCTGCCTCTGCGCGGCGAGGTCGTAGAGCAGGGCGCCGTGGCCTTCGTGCAGCATCACGGCCCCCGTCCAGAACGCGAGGAAATCGCCGGTGCCGATCTGCAGCTCGCCGCCGGCGGGCGGCTCCAGTCTTGCCAGGTGAAGACCGGAGACGAGCAGGAGCAGCAGCAGAAGGAAGCCCGCGACGGCGCCGAGCAGGGGAGGGCGCGTGAGGCGATCGAGGGCCGAGCGAAGCCGCTCCAGGAGCCCGGCTTCGTCGGCACCGTTGTCCGAGCTCACCGCCGGCGTCTCCGGGCGAGGTCCCGCCAGATCAGGAAGAGCTCGAGGCCGGAGCGCCACGCGTCGCCGGTCGTGAGCTTGGAACCTTCGACGTCGCGCCACACCTGAAGCGGATGCTCGACGAGACGGTGGGCGGGGACCTTGTCGATGCCATGGGCGCCGGCGAGGAGTCGTCCGAGCAGTTCCACGTCGAAGGCCCAGCGCGAGAGGAAGGGATCGGCGAGGGCCGCTCGCAGGGCGGCCGTGTTGCGGAACACCTTCGCTCCGCACTGGGTGTCGTAGTACGTGGCCTGCATCGCCAGCGAGGCCACGGTCGAGAACACGCGGCCGGAATAGTGGCGGGAGGCTTTGCGCGTCACCTCGCGACCGGAGAGGCCGACACGGGCTGCGGTCACGGCCTCGGCTCCTGTCGATTGGAGGACGGCAAGCAGGCCGAGCATCTCGTCCACCGGCGTGGCCAGGTCGGCATCGAGGAAGCCGGTCACCGTCGTGCCCGAGTCGCAGGCAGCGAGCATGTGGCGGCGCACCGTCTCGGCCTTGCCGAGGTTCTTCTCGTTGGCGAGGGCCCGCACGCGGCCTGCGCAAGCGCCGGCCACGTCCTCGATCACGCGGTGCGTGGCATCCATCGAGCCGTCGTCCACGAGCCAGACGTCGGCCGTCTCGCCGAGGCGACGGAACTCGCCGGCGTCGAGGCGTGCGGCCTCGTTGTAGCAGGGCACGACGAGGATGGGGCGCGTGGCGTCGGTCACCGGGGAAAGTCTACGCTGCCGTCGCGGCTCGAGCGAGTCCTTTGACCGCCCTGCGACGTGCCTCCGCTGCGTTTCAACGAGCGGAGGCCGGCCTTCGTTCGGGGGAGGTTGGCGCCGGCGTGTAGAAGTCCATCCACAGCAAGGTGACCAGCGGAGCGAAGATGCGCAGCGTGTTGAACATCAGATTGAGGACCTGGGCGCTGAGGAAGGGAACGACGAGGACGAAAGGAACGGCGGCCCGAAGCAGAATCGAGGGCCGTTGTCGCAGGCGGACCAGGACGCAGGCTCCGAGGGGAAGCAGCCCGAACGCGACGACGGCATCGAGCCAGTTGCCGACCGGGATCCATCCCCGGCGCAGGGCATCGAGGTAACCGAAAAAGGGAACCACGAACTCTTCCACGTCGGCGCCGGGCCAGCCCAACCTCCAGCGAGCGTAGAGGGCCCAGCTGATGGCGGCGGCGGCCGGAACGACGAGGAGGCGGAGCCGAGCCCTGGCTGGAAGCGAGGTTTCGAAGGCCGCCACGCCGAGGAGTCCAAGAAAGGTCGCCTCTTTGGCCAGCACCGCCAGGGTGGCCACGGCTGCGGCCAGGCCCCAGCGTTGACGTCGAAGCGCCAGCAAGGTGGCGAGCAGGGCCGCGAGGGCGAGGCCGTCGGCTACGTCGAGGACGGTCGTGAGCACGATGCCGGGCGACAAGGAGAAGGCCAGGGAGGCCCGAGCTGGTGCGCCGAGTTCGAGAGCGAGCAGGGCCGCAGCCGCGCCGCCGGCCAGGACCACCAGCAGGTTGGTGACGAGGAGGCCCCACACCAGGGCCTGTTCGCCGCCGAGGCGCCACGGAGAGGCGAGGGCGGGATAGGCGATGCGCTGGGCCCGGTAGGCCGGCCGGTCGATGTTGGGCACGATGACTTCGCGCCCGTCCAGGAGAAGGGGATCCCGGGCCAGCACCCAGAAGGCCTGGCCGTCCTGTCCGTCGGAGTGGGGAACCAGCAGATCCGGGCCGAAGACTTCGCGGGCCAGACCGAGCACCGAGCTTCTCTCGCCGAAGTGGACGAAGACCTGCGGGTTGCCGTCGTACTTCCAGAGATAGAGCCCGACCACCGCGAGATGGACGGCAAGGCCGAGAAGGCCCCACTTCAATGCCGTTCGCGAGTGCTCCGTCACGTCGTCCCGCGCGAAGATTACGCCACGGCGGGCCGGAGCGCGAGCCTTCCGCGCGGCTCGTGCTCCGGCACCCTTGCGGCTTCCCCCGAAGCGGCCGGTGCTCTAGACTTCCCGTCTTATGCAGGAGGCGCGTCGTCCAGGTTCGGGGCCAGCCTCGTGAACGGCCGGCCCGGACAGGAGAGCGCCCCTGTCGAGAAGCTGCTGGCGCTGTGGGTGGGCCTGCTCTCGGCCACGCTGCTCGCTCTGCTGGCCTGGCCCATGTTGTCGGGCCTGGTCTACGGCGGCGACGACCTCACCCTCTTCCACCTGCCGCTGCGCTGGTTCTACTGGAAGGCCCTCCACGACGGCCAGGGCTTCGACTGGGTGCCCCAGCTCTTCTGCGGCTTCTTCCTTACGGGGGAAGGGCAGGCGGGCACCTGGCATCCTCTGCACTACGCGCTCTACCGGACGCTTTCCTTCGAATCTGCCTACAACCTGGAGGTCTGGCTCAGCTATCCGTGGATGTACGCGGGGATGGTGCTCTTCCTGCGGCGAAGCGGAGCGGGAGGGCCTGCGTGGTCGGCGGCGCTCTTCGGCGCCATGCTGTTCACGTTCTCGGCCTCCTGCCTGCTTCACTTCATCCACATGAACGGCATGGCCGTGGTTGCGCACCTGCCGTGGCTGCTGTTGGCCATCGATGTGGCGGCGAAAACCCCGCGGGCGCGCCTTCGCCTCGCCGCGTTCGCGGGCGTGGCGCTGCTGACGGCCTCCGAACTGCTCAGCGGTCATCCCCAGTACGTCTGGATCGTCTTCGTTGCCGAGCTCTTCTGGCTGGCGATGGCGACGACATCTCCCGCCCCCGCCGGTTCTCCCGCCCGTCCCGCGTGGAAGACCCTCGCTGGCTTCGCTGCCGCAAAAGCGGTGGGAACGCTGATGGGCGCGGTGCAGCTGCTTCCCACGCTGGATCACCTTCTGGCTTCCCAGCGTTACGGCGCAGGCCTCGAGGTGGCCACCTACGGTTCGCTGCCGCCGCTGAACATCGTGCAGTTTCTCGCGCCCTACCTGCTGGCGGCGCGCGTGGACGGCGGCAACACCCACGAACTCGGGCTCTACGCGGGGGCGGTCCCCATCGTCCTCCTGGTGTGGCTCTTCTCGCGGCGCGCGGCCCTCGGCGCCGACGGCCGCCTCGTCAAGGCGGTGGCCTTTTTCGGTGCCGCAGCCTTCCTGCTGGCGCTCGGAACACGGGGCGGGCTCTACTACCTGCAGGCCCTGCTGCCCGTGGTCGGGTCCTTCCGGATTCCGGCCCGTTACCTTCTGCTCGTGCACTTCGCGATCGCGATACTGGCAGCCGCTGCCTTGGCGAGACTGGTGGCACCGGCGCGGCAAGGGGAACGTGAAAGGGGAGCCGCCGCGCAACTGGAGTCGGAACATGCCGGCTGGCCCGGTGCCTGGAAGCTCGCCGCCTTCAGCGCCGCGCTGGCCCTCGAACTTCGCCTGGTGCTGGTTCCCGAACGTCTCGGATCGCCGGTCGGCGCCGCCGCAGGCCCTCTTTTGTTCGCGCTCGCCGTCGGGCTCGTGCTTCTCACTCTCCGGCACCGTCTCGCCGGCGCGGCGCTGCTCGTGCTGGTGGCGGCGGCCGACGTTGGCTTTTATGGCATGAGCTACGCCGCCTGGCCGGGAGCGCTGGATCTGGACGCTGTGCTGGAAGCCCTTCCCGAAGCGCCTTCCGGTTCGCTGCGCATGGCCACCCTGCAACCGGATGCCGCCGGAGTCTTCACCGGCAACCTGGCGATGATGCGCGGTTGGAACCTTTCGGACGGCTACGCCGGCCTGATGCCGGCCAACCGCATCGACCATCGCAGCCTGGCGGGCCTGCGCGTCGCCGCGGTCGAGAGGGTGCGCCGCCGCGGGGACACGCTTCCCGCCGAAGGTCTCACCGTCGCCGACGACAACTGGTACGCGGTGCCGGACCCGCTGCCGCGCCATAGGCTGGTGGCGCGGGCCGTGGTGAGCGAGGACCCGGCCCGGGACTTCGCGCTCCTGTCCGAGGCAGAACTGGTGACGACCGTCATCGTGGAGGAATCCGTGCCGTCGATGGCGGGCCCCGCGGGCGAAGTCCTGTCCCTCACGCTGACGAACGACACGCAGGAGATCGGCGTGCGCGCCTCCGGACCCCAGTTGCTGGTGATTGCCGACCGCCACCACGAGGGCTGGACGGCGGAAGTGGACGGCGCCGCCGCCCGGGTGTTGCGCGTCAATGGCGACTTCCTTGGCGTGCCGGTTGCCGTCGGGGACTCGGTCGTCCAGCTTCGCTTCGCGCCCGCCAGTCTCCGCTACGGTAAGGCCGTGTCTGCGGCGGGAGTGGGCCTGGGCGCGCTGCTGCTGGCCATCGGGATGTGGACGTCGGCCGGTGCCTCCGCGCCTTCCTCCTCGCGTCGCCGAAGCGGAGCCGTTGAATGAAGAGGCTCCGCTCCCTCCTCGACGTCGATACCGGCACCTTCGCCGTGGTCTTCCTTTGGCTGATGACGATCGGCCCTTCCTCGCTGCTGCGCGACCCGGGAACCTTCTGGCACGTGAAGGTGGGTGAACGCATCCTGGCCTCCGGCGAAGCGATGCGCGTCGATCCCTTCAGTGCCACCCACGCCGGCGAGCCCTGGGTGCCAGTGGGCTGGCTGGCCGAGTGCGTGCTGGCGATGTTCCACGCCGTCGCGGGCCTCGACAGCCTGCTGCTGGCCACGGCCGCTTCACTCGCGTTCTTCTTCGCCTGGATGGCACGCCGTGCCTCCGCTCGAGGTCTCCAGGCGCCCCTGGTCGTCCTGCTGGTGGTCCTCGCGGTAGCAGCCAGCTCCAATCACTTTCACCCGCGGCCCCACCTGGCCAGCATCTTCCTGATGGCGTGGACGTTCGCGCGCCTCGCCGACTTTGAAGCCGGGCGCCTGCCCGTGGCGGGACTCGTGTGGCTGGCGCCGATGGTCGCCTTGTGGACCAACCTCCACGGCGGAGTGGTCGGCGGCCTGGCCACGATGGTGCTGTGTGCCGGTCTCTGGGCCCTCGCGGCTTTGCTCGGCCTTCCGTCGCCGCTCGGCGACCGGCGCCGCTTCGCCCTCGTTACGCTGGTGGGCCTGGCCTGCCTCACGGCGGTGCTCGTCACTCCGTATGGATTCGAACTGCCGAGGATCTGGTTCCAGCTTCTCGACTCGCCGGTGCTTCCCGACCTCATCGTCGAGCACGCTCCCCTGGATGCTTCTACCGCGTCGGGGCGTCTGCTGCTCGGCCTGGCCCTGCTCTACGTTGCGGCCCTGGCCGGCGTGCCGCTGCGAAAGTGGCGCGCGACGTGGCTGGTCCCCCTGGTGTGGTTCGCGCTCACGTGTTCGCGGATCCGCAACGGACCGCTGTTCGCGGTCACGGCGGTGCTCGCTCTCGCGGAGATGTACCGCGAGATCGGCTGGATGCGGTGGATGGAGGCCCAGGGAAGCGAGTTGGTGCGCCCCAGGCCAGCCGTCGAAGCAGCGGCTTACGAGGGGCGCGACGGCCGCACGGCGTTGGTGGCCGCGCTGATGGTAGGCGTTTGTCTCTTCCTCCAGGTCGCCGGCGTGGCCGTCCCCGTGATCGGCAGTGGCTGGGCCAAGCCGGACGCGCGTTACTGGCCGGTAGACATGCTGCCGGAACTCACGGCCTTCGAACGAGAGCATCCCGACGGCGCCGTCTTCAACGAGATGCTCTTCGGCGGTTTCCTCATCTACTACACGCCGAGCCTGAAGGTTTTCATCGACGACCGCTGCGAGCTCTACGGCGACGAGCGTCTCCTGGAGTACAAGCAGGCGATTTCGGGAGAGACCGCGCTCTTCGACGAATGGACGGACCGCTACGGCTTCGGGATCGCACTCAGCATGGCGGGGTCGCGCTTCGACACGTGGCTGCGCGGATCACCGAAGTGGGAGTTGTCGAAGGAAAACGCGGTGGCGTCCCTTTTTCAACGACGCCCCGGAGGACGGGAGCCCTGACCGCGGCGCTGCTGCGCGGCGTCAGCGCAGGGAGGCGACGTCGTTGGCCAGCCTGGCCACGTCCTCGTCGCTGTCCGTGGCGTAGAAGCCGCGGATTCCGCCCTTGCCGTCGATGAGGGCGACACGGACGCCGTGGCTCACTGCGCCTTCCTCGGTGTTGCCGGAGCCGCGTTCCACGGCGGTGAGGAACCCCTTCTGCACCAGCTCGATCACGTCCTCGGGCGGACCTGTCACGAAAGTCCAGGAGTCGCCGTCCGCAATGCCGCGTGCCGATTTGTAAGCGGCCAGAACCTCCGGCGTGTCGGCGGCGGGATCGACGCTGAAGGACACGATGGCGAGGTCCGTCGCCGGCACGGTGCGCCGAACCACCTTCAACCTTTCGACGAGGCGCGGGCAAGGCCCGGGGCAGGTCGTGTAGAGGAAGCTGGCAAGCCACGCGCGGTCCTTCAGTTCGTTGGAACCGAAGGCGCGACCTTTGTCGGAGACGAGCCGAAAGTCGGGCACCTGGCCCATCACCGGAAGAGCCGGCGCCGACCAGGGGCCCGGCAGGGCGCCGAGGCGAATCGCAGCCACGACCACCAGCAGGCCGACGAGGAGGAAAGCAAGGGTCCTCGAAGTCTTCACCGAAGCGCGTTGCTCCTTAGGACAGGACGCCGCTGGTGCGCATCTTTGCTGCGCGCGAAGCCCCGGCGAGCGTGACGACGGCGAACAGGACGCTGACGATGAGGCAGACGGAAGCGGACGGCAGCGCGGCCGTGGCGGCGGGGTCGCCGAGGTAGAGCGTGTGACGAAGCAGAGCCACCCCATAGGTGAGGGGATTCGCCGCGATGACGACGGAAAGCCACGTCGGTGTTCCGCCCGGGGGGAAGAAGGCGCCCGAGAGCAGCCACATCGGCATCAGGAACGAGGTCATGATGGCGTGGAAGCCCTGGGTGGAATCCATGCGCCAGGCGATCCAGATGCCCAGCCCGGCCAGCGCGACGGCGAGAAGGATGAGGACGGGAACCGAGGCCAGCACGCCCGCGAAGCCGATCGACAACCCGAACAGCGGCGCGGCCAACGCCACCAGCAGGGCCTGTCCCACGGCCAGCACGGTGGTGCCCGCCACCTTGCCGAGGATGATGGCGAAGCGCGACACCGGGGCGACGAGCACGCCCTGGAGGAAGCCGCTGTTGCGGTCGTCGATGATGGAGATCGTTGCGAAGATCGCCGTGAACAACAGGATGAGCACGAGGATCCCCGGGAAGAAATACTCGGTGTAGCCCATGCCGCCGCCGCTGAACGAAGGACTGAGGCCGGCTCCGAAGAGCAGCCAGAACAGCACCGGCTGGGCCAGGGCGCCGAAGACGCGGTTGCGCTGGCGAAGGAAGCGGACCACTTCGCGGCGCGCGAGGGAGGCGGCGGCCGGCAGGGAGGGCGACGTCATCGGGATCCTTATTCGTTCCAGAGCTGGTGGCCGGTTTCGTGGATGAACACGTCCTCGAGCGTGGGCCGGGCCAGCTGGATGGACTCGATGCTGTCGGGAAAGGCGTCGTAGATCTCGCGAAGCAGGCCGCGTGCGTCGCGGTGCTCGAGTCGCAGGCAACCGTCGACGGTCGTCGCCTCGACGCCCCAGCGTCTCTTCATCTCCCCGCCCATCGCGGCCAGGTCGCCGCCGCGGATGGTGAGCACGTCGCCGCCGATCTTGCTGCGCAGGTCGTCGGGCGTGCCCACGGCCACGATGTGGCCGCGGTCGAGGATGGCCAGGCGGTCGCAGCGTTCCGCCTCGTCCATCAGGTGGGTGGTGACGAGCACGGTGGTGCCGTGGTCGCGGCGCAGCCCGAGCACGTACTCCCACAGGTCGCGTCGCGCTCCCGGGTCGAGGCCCGTCGACGGTTCGTCCAGGATGAGGATGCGCGGCCCGGAGAGCAGTCCCTTGGCGAGTTCGACGCGGCGCTGGAGACCGCCGGAGAGGGTCTCGACGAAGGCGTCGGCGCGATCGGCCAGGCCGAGCGCGGCCAGGCCCTTGTCGACGCGCGCGGAGAGGTCGCGGCCCGAGATCCCGTACAGGTGGCCGTGGCAGAGCAGGTTCTCCCTGACGGTCAGCTTCACGTCGAGGCTCGGTGACTGGAAGACGACGCCGATGGCGCGGCGCACGGCAGCCAGGTCGACACCGACATCCGCGCCGGCGATCTCCACGTGCCCGGCGGCCACCGGCAGCAGGGTGGAAAGGATGCGGAACATCGTCGTCTTGCCGCCGCCGTTGGGGCCGAGGACGCCGAAGATCTCGCCTTCACCCACTTCGAAGGAGACACCGTCGAGCGCGACGCGCTCGCCGTAGGCATGGCGGAGGTCGCGCACCCGAACCAGGGGTTGGATCACAGCCAGCTCCGGAGATGACGCCACGCGCCTTCGGCGAACAGGGCGCCGAAGAGCATGGGAAGGTAGACGACGGAACGAAGGAGGAGATGACGGGCGGCTTCGCGGCTTCGCACGAGGCCCGCGTGTCGCGCGGCGGCCGCATAGATTCCGCCGGCCACAAGCGCCGTCCAGAAATACAGGTGGCCGGCGGCCCCGGTGCTCACGAGCATGAGGGAGACGGGGATGAGCGTGACCGCGTAGACGAGCATCAGGCGGGCCGTGATGTCGCCGTCGCGGTCGAGCACCACCAGCATGGGGAAGCCGGCCTTGGCGTAGTCCTCACGGTACATCCAGCCGATCGCGAGGAAGTGGGGAACCTGCCACAGGAAGAGGATGGCGAAGAGCACCACCGCGCCGGCGCCGATCTCGCCGCTGGCCGCCGCCCAGCCGATCACCGGAGGCAGGGCGCCGGGAACGGCGCCGGCGAGGGTGGACAGGGGATGCACGCGCTTCATCGGCGTGTACAGGAAGAGGTAGCTGAGGACGGTCAGGGCGTTGAACGCGGCCGCCAGAGCGTTGACGGTGACGCCGAGGTACACGACGCCGCCGAGCGACAACGCCGCGCCGAGCACTGCCGCCGACGACGCCGCGATGCGCTGGGCCGGCAGGGGCCGGAACCGCGTGCGGTCCATGAAGAGGTCCACGTCGCGTTCGAGGTACTGGTTGAGGACGCCGGATCCCGAACAGGACAGGGCCGTGCCGAGCAGCACATGGAAGAGGCCGACGGCTGTGGCCTCGGCGGGCGCGGCGCAGAACCAGCCCACCGCAACGGTCAGCAGGACCATCATCGTGATGCGGGGTTTGATCAGTTCGAGGAAGACCTCGGAACGATCGGCCGTGGCGGGGTGGTTGGCGGACCTGACGCCGGCGGCGCTCACCGTGCGCGCTCCATGCCCATGGCCGGTGCGTGGACGGCGCCTTCCAGGACCCCGCGCCAGGCGTGGAGGTTGCGCACCACGACGGCGCCAAGCAGGGCCGCACCGACGCCGACGTGCAACGTGGGCAACCAGGCTTCGAGCAGGGTAGCCTGGCGGTCGTAGGTCATGTCGTCGGTGGTGACGTAGGCGGCGATGCCCAGGGTGATCTGCGCCCAGACCAGGGGCAGCAGCAGGCGACCACCCGGCATCTCGCGGCGGTCGCCCACGTCGCGCTGGAAATCGAGCAAAGCCGACAGCACGAGGCCAGCGCCCATCACGTGGGCGTACAGGAGGGGCGTGCCGGCCAAGGGTCGTGCGGCGGCGCCGAGGTGGCGGATGAACAGACCGAGCAGCAGTTGGGCGACGACGGCGACCAGAAGGACGGCGCCCTGCAGGCGTTCGCGACGCGGAGCCGGGGACGCCTCGGTCCCTGCCCAGTCCGGCGACGTGACCGCTACCACGGCGGCCAGCGACGCGAAGAAGACCTGTCCGACCACGCCGTGGACCATGGCCAGGTCCACCGAGAGGTGAAGGACGCGCAGTCCACCGAGAAGGGCCTGCAGGATGACGAGAGCGGCCGCCAGGATGGTGAGGCGCCGCACCAGCGGACGCGGTTCGCGACGAAGAACCGAGACCAGCAGGAAAGCCGTCCAGCAGGCGACGGCGAAGGCGAGAATGCGGTGGCCGTGCTCGGTGCGGATGCTCTCGATCCTCCACCAGCCGGGCGGATTGATCTGTCCGAAAGCCAGGGGCCAGTCGGGCACGGCCAGTCCGACGTCGCGGCTGGTGACGAGACCCCCGGCCAGCACCAGCGCGAAGGCGCCGCCGAGGGCGATCCACGCGCAGCGATGCAGAAAGCGGCGCGCGTCAGACGCCATGGCCGCTCCCGAGATGCACGGCGACGGCCACGCCCGCCAGCATCAGGACTGCCACGACCGACCAGACGACCTCGCCGGATCCCGTGGAGGGAGTGCCGCGCAGGCTGCGGCCGGCGCTGCCCAGCGCGAGGAGCAGCGCGGCGGCGCAGAAGCCGGCCTGGACGAGGGATTCTAGCGAGAGGAGCGCTTCCAACAGGGAACACCCGAAGTTCGCGGCCGTGGAGCCGCGAAGGCGGCGACCGTAGCCCGGCGAACCCTCAGTTTCCAGCGAACCTGAAGTCGATGGTCACGGGCTCGTCGTCATCCACCTCGACGACGGCAGTCCGGGTCCCGAGGGACTCGTGCCAGGCCTCGATCGTGTAGTCGCCCTCGGGCAGGTCGGCGAACTCGAAAGCCCCGTCGGGAAGGGTGACGACGAAGAAAGGGTGGTCGAAGACGCCGACATAGGCGGACATCCAGGGGTGGACGTCGCACTTCAGCTTCACGGCCACCTCCGGCAGGGGGAAGGACTTGCGCATCAGCAGGCCCTTGGCGGGCATGGCGTCGTTGAAGGCCATGTTCACGGCCGCGCGGGCGTTGACGTTGTGGTAGGTCTCGTCGCCGTTGTGGACGACGAGTTCTTGGCCCGTGCGCAAGCCGACCACGTGGGGAACGTAGGCGCAGCCGACCTGGTCCACCTTGACGCTCCCGCTCGCAGGAACGGCCCGGTAGTCCTTGGGAAGTCCCGCCTTCACGTGCACGATCACGTTGGACAGGCCGCCGGTCGGCCCGACGACCAGCGTTTCCGCCGGCCGGCCCTTGGGGAACATCTTGTCGCAGGCGGGGTCGGCCGACATGTAGATGGTCGGCGGTGTCGGCACCGCGCCCTCGAAGCGCACGGTGCCGTAAACGGTCCCGGTGTCGGCTCCGGAGGCCGAAGGGAAGAGGGCGAGGAGAAGACCGGCCAGCCGCATCCACGCCATCGCCGTGGACCCGGGGGTCCGGCGGCGACAGGAAGCGTGGGCGGCTTGGCCGGTCATGATTTCCTGGAACTCGTCCTGCAACTCGCGGCAGCGGTCAGGACTTCGGGATGTAGCCCTTGGCTTCGAGGTGGACGAGGATGGCGGCCAGGCTCTGCTCCGGGGTCTGGCCGGTGGTGTCCACTTCCAGCTCCGGGCTCTCCGGCGCTTCGTAGGGCGCCGAAATGCCGGTGAACTCGGGGATCTCGCCGGCGCGGGCCTTCTTGTAGAGGCCCTTGGGGTCGCGCTTCTCGCACTCGGCGAGATCGCACTTCATGTAAACCTCGATGAAGCATCCCTCGGGCATCGCCTTGCGCGCGATGTCGCGGTCGGCGCGGTAGGGCGAAATGAAGGCCGTCACATTGACGATGCCGCCGTCGGTGAAGAGCGCGGCCACTTCGCCGATGCGACGGATGTTCTCGGTGCGGTCCTTGGGCGAGAAGCCCAGGTCCTTGTTGAGGCCGTGTCGGATGTTGTCGCCGTCGAGCACGAAGCTGCGCACGCCGCGCTCCCACAGAGCCTTCTCGAGGAGGTTGGCCACGGTGGACTTGCCGGAGCCGGAGAGGCCCGTGAGCCAAACCGTGCAGCCGCGGTGTCCGCTGATTTCCTCACGCTCGGCGCGCGTGACGGTGCTCTGGTGCCAAACGATGTTCTTGGATTTCGGTTCGCTCATGCTTCGTCCTGCCATTTGTCGGTCGGTGAAAACAAAGAGGGCGCTCCCGAAGGGTGCGCCCGTGAAATTTCGAAAGGGAAGGTGCTCAGCGGTTCGGCTCGAGGCGCTTCCCGTAGGTGACTTGGCCCTTGTCGATTCTCAGCGAGAATCCGCAGTCAGGATTCACGCAGACCCAGGCCTTGTAGAGAACCGAGGCGCCGTCGGTGCCGTAGTCGGAGAGAGGGACGAGGGTTCCGTCCTCGCACTTCATGCACTTGGGATACTCCATCTCCACAGCTTCCTTCACCACCCAAGCCCTTCTCGAGGTTCTCGCGGAGCCCCTCGGGAGCAGCCGCTAGCGGCACGTTGCCCGAGGACTTCTGCCTGTCGAATCGGGGGTTGTCCCCCGCGGCGCGCGACCGTACCGCAGGCCCCCCAGTCGGTCAAGACAGGGGGGAAGTGCAGTGGTCGGGGCCTCAGGAGTTCTGGCGCTGAGCCCGGCGCATGGCCTTGCGGCGCTTGCGCTCGGCTTCCTGCCGCTTGCGCTTGCGGCGGACGCTCGGCTTTTCATAGAAGGCGCGAACCTTCATTTCCTTGAACACGCCCTCGGCGGCGAGCTTCTTCTTGAGCACCCGCATGGCGCGCTCCAGAGAGCCATCGACACGTACCTCCATCCCATGCTCCTTACGAAAACGGCTGGCGCCCTTCGGGCAGGCCAGAATCTCACGAACCGGCCGACATTAGCCGATCATGCGGGGAACGCCAACGGCCTGGTGCGTTATGGTTGGTCGCGGGGTGGTGCCCTCGACAGGACTCGAACCTGTGCAACCGGCTTCGGAGGCCGGTGCTCTATCCACCTGAGCTACGAGGGCCCGCCGCGACGGCGACCGCGCCCAGGACAGGCGCGGCTGGCACTTCTTAGCCGCGCGGGCCTGCAACTGGAAACGCGGGAAAGGGGGCGATCGGCCTCAGGCGCCGCGGCCCGGGCCGGAAGCCCGTGCCATCACGGCCTTCATCTGGTCGTGGATGCGGCCGTTGCTGGCGAGGATCCGCGGCATCCAGGGGTCCCAGGGGCCCCCGTTGAAATCGCTGATCCTGCCTCCGGCCTCCAGGAGAAGGAGGGCCCCGGCTGCCGTGTCCCAGGGCGCCAGGCCCCACTCCCAGAAGCCGTCGAAACGCCCGGCCGCCACGTAGCAGAGGTCGAGGCTGGCCGAACCGTAGCGTCTCACGTCCCTGGCGATGCAGAGGAACTCCCGGAAGGACTCGAGGTAGCGGTCCACGTGGGCCCTGCGATCGTAGGGAAAGCCGGTGACCAGGAGGGCGCGGTCGAGTTCGGCGGCCTCCGACACCACAAGGCGGAGGTCGCCCAGAAAGGCTCCTTCGCCGAGTTCGGCGTGGAACAACTCGTCGCGGGAGGGGTCGTAGACGGCCGCACCATGGGGCCGGCCGTGCTCGTGCCAGGCGATGGAGACCGCGAAGTGGGGCAGGGAATGGACGAAGTTCGTGGTGCCGTCGAGGGGATCGACGTACCAGCAGGGGCCGGATCCGGAGCGATCGGGCGCGGAGGCTCCGTCTTCTTCGGCAACGACGGTGTCGGCGGGGAAGGCGCGCCGGATGCCTTCGAGGATGAGGGCCTGGGCGGCGCGATCGACGTCGGTCACGAGGTCCACCGCCGATTTGAACTCGACGCTGCGACGACGGCCGAAGGCCTCGCGGATGAGCTCGCCGGCCTCGCGCGCGAGAGAACAGGCCAGGCGGGTCCTCTCGAGCACGGGGCGTTGTTGTCACGCGTCACGGCGACCGTCAAACTCCGCG
>JBHEPB010000194.1:0-7425 GCA_046260515.1 Binatia bacterium | reverse complement strand
CCGTTAGGCTCCGCGCTTCCCGCCGATCGAATGCCGCGTGGCCTCCGGGCGAGAGGAGGCCGAATTCGTGACAGAAGTCCAGCTTACCGAACTCCTTCTCCACGCAACCCCTGGGATCCCGGGAAAACCCCGGGAGGATCCAGCGGCGGATCGGCGGCTGCGATTGCCGCCGTCGGCGGGGCGGCGGTCGAATCCCCCCTTCACGCCATCGCCTTCACCTCTCCTTTCAATCGTTCCGGCCATCCCGCCGCCACTGTAAGAGCGGGGTTCACGGACGCGGGGCTGCCGGCCGGTCTGCAGATCGTGGGACCGCGGCATCGCGACGACCTCGTTCTCAGGGCCTCGGCCGCCTACGACGCCGTCCGGCCCATGGACCGTTGGCCAGATCTATAGCGTCCAACGTAAAAGGGCAGGGCACCCGCCATGCGATTGTCCGACAAGGAAACCCTCCACACCCTGGCCCTGTATGCCCTGCCTCCCCTGGTGGCCGGCTTCGGCCTGGGGCTACCGGCCGCCCTGCTCGTTTCCCTGGTCGCAATCGCCTCCGGCATCGTCGTGAACATGAGGGGACTTCTCGCCCCTGCCGACCCCGACCTCGTCGAGCTGCACACGATTTCCTACTCGCACTACGTGGAGAAGGTCCGCTGGTGCCTGGACCGCACCGGCATCGCCTACCGCGAGGTGCCGAGCATCGGCATCCTCGGCATCCTGCTCACCGCGCGCACCGTGCCGATGCTGGTGATCCCTGCTTCGCGGACCTCGATCGGCGATTCGCCGAAGATCCTGCGCTACCTGTGGGGAGCCTGGTCGCCGCTGCTCCCGGCGGAGCGCTGCCGTTTTCTCGAGGCCACTCCCGAAGCGCTCGAGCTGGAAAAGCACCTCGACGCGGACCTCGGCGTGAACGTGCGCCTGTGGTCGTACTGGCACCTGCTCCAGCACCCGGGCCTCACCGCGCTGATGTGGGGCGTGCACGAACCGACCATCCCCCAGTGGCAAAGAGTGCTCCTGCCGCGCATCCAGCCCCTGCTGGCCGCGATCCTGCGGCGCATGCTCGGCGTCAGCGAATCGCGCGCGGCCGAGGCCCTGGCGGCCACGCGCGAGGTGTTTCGCGAGGTGGACGCCATGCTCGCCGACGGTCGTCGCTACCTGATGGGCGGCGACGAGATCACCTTCGTGGACATCACCTTCGCGAGCCTGGCTGCGCTGGTGCTGTTTCCGGACGGCTACGGTGGAAGCGCGGTCACCATGCGCCGGGCTCCGCTGGAGCAGTTGTCGCCCGAATGGCGCGCGGAGGTGGATTCCCTGCGGGCCACGGCGGCCGGGCAGTTCGTCCTGCGCCTCTACGACGAAGAGAGGCAAGCCCGCTGAAGGCGGGCAATACTTCCATGCAACTTCTCGTCGTCCGCCACGCCATCGCAGCCGAACGCACCGACTGGGCCGGGACGGGTCGGGAGGACAGCCGGCGTCCGCTCACCGACAAGGGTCGCTCCCGCATGCGGCTGAACGCCGCCGGCATCGCGGCCATCACGCCCCGTCTCGACATCATCGCGACCAGCCCCTTCACGCGGGCGGCCGAGACGGCGCGAGTGCTGGCCCGCGCCTGGCGGGGCGTGCCGATCGAGACGGTGGCCGCCCTCGCCAGCGGAGGTTCTCGCAAGGAACTGCTCGCATGGCTCGTCGCCCGCGACCCGGAGGACACGGTGGCTCTCGTCGGCCACGAACCGGACCTCGGCGCCCTGGTGGCCGCCTTGGTTGCCGGGGAAGGCGCCCAATCCCTGGCCATGCGCAAGGGCGGCGCCTGCCTGGTCCGCTTCGTGGGTCTGCCCCGCATCGGACGCGGTGAGTTGCGGTGGTTCCTGCCGCCCCGCCTGCTTCGAAGGCTGGCGCCGTGAACGGCGAGGCAGCGCCCATGCTCGACCGGCCGGTGCGGGATGCCGTGGGCGCCCTGATTCTCCGGTATCTTGGAACCGGCGCCGCCGCCCTTGAGAGAACAAAGGACCGCGGCGACAGCGAGGCTCTCCACGACCTGCGCGTCGCGCTGAGAAGGACGCGCAGCCTGCTGCGCGCCTACCGTCCCTGGCTGGGACGCGCGGCAGGCCGCAAGCTGCGCCGCCGTCTCGACAAGCTTGCCGCGGCCACCAACGTCGGGCGCGATGCGGAGGTGCAGCTGGCATGGCTCGAGAGTCGTCGCGAGAGCCTCCGTCGCGGAGAGCGCTCCGGACTGAACTGGCTCGTTCGGCGTCGCCGCGCCGCGCGCCGCGAGGGCTATGACAGCGCGAGGCGCCACGGCCGCGAGGAGTTCGACCAGCTCGCCGCGCGCCTCGGCGAACGCCTTCGCGAAGGGTCGAAGAACTCCCCGCCTCTTCGCGAGGCCCTGGCCCCTCTGGTTCGCGACCATGCCGCCGACCTGGAAGCCGCGCTGTCGGCAATCGGCTCGGCCGACGACCAGACGGCCGTGCACGCGGCCCGTATCCGCGCCAAGAGGCTGCGCTACCTCGTCGAGCCGCTCAAGGGCGAGAGCACCCAGGCTCGCAACGTCGTCCGCATGCTCAAGGGCCTCCAGGATCTCCTCGGCGACCTCCACGACATGCACGTCCTGGCGGTCCAGCTCTCGGCGGATCTCGACGAAGTGGCCACGACCAAGGCCCACCAGTTGCGGGATCTCTCCCTCGGAGGCGACCACGCCGGGCTGCTTCGCGAGCGGCGGCGCGACGAAAGGCTCGGCCTGCTGGCGTTGATGGCCCAGGCCCAGGCCAGGCGCGACGAACTGTTTGCCGGGTTCGAGGGGACGTGGAGAGGAGAGAAGGCTGGCGCGCTGATCCACGCGGCCCGCCAACTTGCCGACAGGCTGGCTCCGGCCGCGAGCTCGGTACCGGTCGAGCGCGAGCGCAAGTTCCTGCTGACGGGGCTGCCGCCCGCCGTCCGGGAAGCCCCGGTCCAGGAGATCCGCCAGGGATGGCTGCCGGGAGTCACCCTGCGCGAGCGGCTGCGGCAGGTGAGGGACGCTGCCGGCGAGCACTACTTCCGCACCGTCAAGCTCGGCCGCGGCATCGAGCGCATCGAAATCGAGGAGGAAACCACCCCGGAGGTTTTCGAGGCCATGTGGCCCCTGACGGCGGGCTGCCGCATCGAGAAGCGCCGCTATCTTGTCGTGGAAGGCGAGCTCACCTGGGAGATCGACGAGTTCCTTGACCGCGACCTGGTGCTCGCCGAAGTGGAACTGGACACAGTGGACCAGGACGTGCCCATGCCGGACTGGCTGACGGCCGTGCTGGTTCGCGAAGTGACCGACGATCCGAACTACCTGAACCTCACCCTGGCCACGCGGGCGGCCTGACCACGTCATGGATTTCGCGCCCGCGCGCATGGGCGTCACGCGATCGTAACAGTCCTGGCCAAGGATGGTCTCGTGTCGCTTCCTCCCGTCGCCCTTTCCACCGGGAGATTGGTGATCAGGATCTCCTCTCCAGATCTCGCCTGCCAGGCCGCCTTGAGTTCCCACAGCAGCGCAACCAGTTCGTCGTGACCTTCTTCGAGAGTATTCGATGTCCGGACTTATTCCGCCGGCGACTACGTGTTCCGAGCAGGCGAGCCGGGCGAGGCCCTCTTCGCCGTCGACATCATGCGTGTCCTGGCGGAGAGGCTGCGAAGGTACTCGGCGAGCTGAATCGCCTCGTCGATGCGATCTCAGAAGTCGCGGCCGACCTGGAGGGAGATGTCCCGTCCCATGCGATACTCGAGAACGGAACCGGCGGCCGCGTCTTCCGAGTACTTGGGATCGAGGAGGTTCCTGGCCTTGAGAGTCAGGGCGTAGTCGTCGTCGAACAGCACGAACCCCCATTGAAGCGTGAAGTCGAGGGTTGGTCGCGACTTCTCATAGATGTCCGAATTCCCGGTCGTCGAGTTGGGGTCCTGCGCGCCGATGGCGCTCAGTCTCTCGCCGAAAAGATTGAAGGCCAGCGTGTTCTTCAGGTCCCAGGGCAGGTAGTCGTGGGTGATCTGGAAGTTGAAGATGTAGTCGGACTGGCCCTGGAGGGGATGCTTGCGGTTGGTCACCGGGGCGTCCGCCGCCTCCGTCGCTTCCGACTGTATGTAGGCTACGTTGGTCCTCGCCGTGAAGTCGTCCGCCCACTTGCCGATCACGGCCAGGCTTTGCTGGGCCGCCAGTTCCACCCCCCACAGGTAGGCTTCCTCGGCGTTCCTCCAGGTGCGGCTGCGGCCGTTGACCAGCTCGTATTCCTGGACCGGGTTCTGGATATCCTTGTAGAACCCTGCCAGCTCGATCGAATTGCCGGTGCCGTGGTACCACTCGAGGCGCACGTCGTAGTTCGTCAGTTCGGCGATCTCGAGGTCGGGATTGCCGAAATATCGGCGCCTGGATTCGGGATGGATGAAGCTCGAGGGCGACAACTCCCGTAGGTCGGGGCGGTTCAGTGTCTGACTCCAGGCTGCGCGAAGTTGAAGGTCGTCGCGCAGGAACCACGTGAGTTCCGTTGCGGGGAAGAAGCGGTCGTCCTCCAGGGAAGTCGCCGGATCCGGCGCGTCGGTGTCGATGGTCTGCGTAGAGGACTCGTAGCGGGTGCCCACCATCAGCCGAAGCTTGCTGCCGAGTTCGAAGTCGGACTGGAGGTAGCCGCCCACGATCTCTTCCTCGGCCTCGTACTGGTCGTCCGCGCGGCTGAACTGCTGGAGGCTCCACACCTCGGGGCGGATGTTGTCGTCACCGAAGATTTCGTCCACGGGTAGCTGGTTGTAGTTCGGCCAGTTCGCACCCGTGTTCGAGTCCACGTAGCGGTACTGCAGGAACTCGGAGTCACGCTGCTTGTTGAAGTACTTGACGCCCGTGCGCAGGGTCGAGAGCACGCTGTCGTGCAGGCGGAGGGGGAGGGCGGCGTTGGCCACCACGTCCCAGGCGTCGTCGGTCAGGTCCTGCCAACTGCGCACGTTGTTGGCCGCCCGGTTGAAACGCAGAGAGTCGGGGTCGGTGCCGTCGGTGAAATCGTCGTCGAAGTAGCGAAAGCCGTAGAAGCGGCCGTCCGGCAGCACGCGTGTGGCGTGGGAGTAGGTGGTTGTCCAGTCGAAGAGGAGGTCGTGGAGCCTCTCGATTTCATGGGAACCGCTGAGCTGGGTGGTCAGGAGGGACTGCTCCTCCCACTCGGCATAGACGTCGCGAAAGACGGCTTCATCGACGAAGCTCTCGCGGGGGTCTTCCTCGATGTAGCGCTTGTCGGTCAGGTGGCTCCAGAAGAGGGTGGCCTTGACCAGTTGCGAAGTGGCCGGGGTCCAGTTGATGGAACCCAGCCCCGCGTACTCGACCGAGTTGGTGGTGTCTTTGCGAGTCAAGGGGGACCGCAGGACCGCGCCACCGTCCTGCGTGTCGGCCTTGGACTCCTTGTACTGCCAGTTGTTCTCGCCCTGGGCGCCGAGCACGACGCCGATCGCTCCGATCCGGGTTCGCCATCGATTGGCGTAAGAGCCGGTCATCTGAAAACCGGGCGGCAGCGTTTTGTCGCTGACGTCGAAAGAGCGGTCGACGGCGAGTCCGAGAGCCTGGCGCTCCTGGGGAGTAGCGCCGGGACTGGCTTGGTCCAGACCCCTCAGTCCCTTGGGCATGTCGCGGAATCCGTCGTCGAAGCCCGTCCAGTCGGCGCCTCCGCCTTCGAACCACGGGGTTTTCTTCCCCGTCGTGCGGGTATTGGTCTTCAGGGTGAAGTCGAAGTGGAATTCGGATTCCGAGGGGACCGCGCGCGTCGTCAGCTGCACCGAGCCGCCCGCGAAGTCGGCGGGAAGCCATGGGGCGTAGGTCTTCTGCACCGAGAGCTGGTCCATGACGCCGCTCGGGAACAGGTTGAGAGGAACGACGCGTCGCACGGGATCCGGGCTCGGCAGCGAGCCGCCGTTGAACAGCGTGTTGGAGTAGCGTTCGCCGAGACCGCGCACGTAGACGTACTTGCCGTCCACCGCCGTCACGCCGGTGACACGCGATAGGGCGTCCACCACGCTGGAGTCGCCCGTGGTCGCAAAGTCTTCCGCGCTCAGCACGTCCACGACGGATTCTGCGAACCGCGCCTGGTCGATGGCATCCGACACGGCGGTGCCGGTGACGAGGATTTCTTCTACCGAGGCGTCGGGGCCTCCCGCAGGGGCGGAAGGGGACGTGCTGGCCGCGGGAAGCGCCGGGGAAGCTGCCGGGACCTGCGCGGGGGCGTCCGCCGGGGTCGTCTGCTCCTCCCCCCGAGATTGGAGTTCCTGCTGCTGGCCCAGGGCCGGGGCGGCCACGAGCGCCAGCGTCAGCAGGGACGGCAGCAGCGGGAGGAGACGGGGGCTCAAGGCACGGGGCATCTGAACGACAACCTCATCGAATTTGAACATGGGATGGACGATCCCGCGCAGAAGACACGGTCTTTGTTCGAGCAAGATTAGGATGAGGCGTGAGAAGGGCGGGGCTCGAGGCTCATGCGGCCGTCGCCCGGCTCGTAGTCGCCGACGGAAGAATCCGTCTCTCACCGAATTTTCACCCCACGGCGACGATACCGTGACATTGGCCGGGCACCCTGCTCGTGTTCGGGCCGACGTGGTGTCGCCCCGAAGCGTGCCTTGTGTCGGAGGGATTCGTCGAAAGGCACGGAAGTCGTCTGCAATCAGAAGAAGAGGCGGAACTGCCACCGCCTCACATCGGAGGAACCCATGTCACCCAAGAGTCTCAAGTTTGCCTCGGTCGCCGCGATTCTGGCGACGGGCCTGGTCGGAGGCCTCGCGCCCCTGGCCCATGCCGGAGCGGGCTCCTGCGCCCAGCCCGTGTCGGCGGGAGCCGGTCCTGTTGCGACCGACTGCCTGTTTATCCTTCGTGCCGCGGTCGGCACCACGACCTGCACGGACCCCTGCATTTGCCAGCCGCGCGGCTCCGCGCCCACCAGGGCGTCCGATGCCCTGGTCTGCCTGCAGTTCTCGGTGGGCCAGCCGGTAACGATCGACTGCCCCTGCGGAACGCCCGACGTCGAGTCGTCGGAGTACACCTTCGATCCCGACACGGCGATCGCGGATCCCAACGTCGCGGCTCGCTACGAGAAGACCACCTATTACGGCGCCTTCTCCCAGGATCGGGACGCTTCGGTGGGCGACTGGACCCAGGACTGGACCGTCGGACTGCACGGCAACAACAAGATCTGGGAGCCGGCCTCTGGCGGAACCCTGAACGGCGGCACGCCGTCCGCGAACGGCACCTGCCCCGCCGGGACCACCGACATCGGTGACCAGACCCTTCCGGCTTCCGTCGGCGGCGGCTCGATGGATCTTTGCGAGTTGGCCGGTCGCTACGGCACCGATGGCCAGACCGTCACGCTGACCAACGACAACATCTACCGCATCAACCAGGTGGCCACCACGGGCACGATCTTCGGCAACGGCGACGCGCTGGACGTGGTC
>JBHEPB010000181.1:0-20777 GCA_046260515.1 Binatia bacterium | reverse complement strand
CCCGGTCCGGATCCGACTCGGCCTCGTCGGCCACCGCCAGCATCGCCTCGACGAAACTGTCCAGCGTCTCCAGGCTCTCGGTCTCCGTGGGCTCCACCATGAGGGCGCCCGCGACGACCAGCGGGAAGTAGATCGTCGGCGCGTGGAAGCCGTGGTCGAGCAGGCGCTTGGCGATGTCGAGGGTCTTCACGCCGCTGCGCTGCTGGATCTTGTCGGTCAGCACCACCTCGTGCATGCAGGGCCGGTCGTAGGCCACCGCGTAGCGCGGCGTCAGGCGCGCCTTCAGGTAGTTGGCCGCCAGCACCGCCATGCTCGTGGCCTCGGTGAGCCCGTCGCCGCCGCAGGCCGTCATGTAGGACCAGGCCCTCACCAGGATGCCGAAGTTGCCGTAGAAGGAGCGCACCTTGCCGATCGAGTCGGGCCGCGCGTGCTCCCACGCCAGCTTGCCGTTCTTCTCGACGATGCGCGGCCGCGGCAGGAACTTCTCGAGGAAGCCGCGCACGGCGACCGGGCCGGAGCCGGGACCGCCGCCGCCGTGGGGAGTCGAGAAGGTCTTGTGCAGGTTGAACTGCAGCACGTCGGCGCCCATGTGGCCGGGCTTGGCCACGCCCATCAGCGCGTTCATGTTGGCGCCGTCCATGTAGACGAGGCCGCCGCGTTCGTGCACCACCGCCGCGATCTCGACAATGTCTTCTTCAAACAGCCCGAGGGTGTTCGGGTTGGTCACCATCAGCGCGGCAACGTCGTCGTTCATGCGTTCGCGCACCGCGGCGGCGGCCAGCAGCCCGCGCGAGTCGCAGGGCACCGACACGCTGTCGTAGCCGCACAGCGTGGCGCTGGCCGGATTGGTGCCGTGGGCGCTCTCCGGGATCAGCACGGTCTTGCGCGGCCGGCCCTGGCTCTGGTGCCAGGCCCTCACCATCTTCATGCCGGTCAGTTCGCCCTGGGCGCCGGCGGCCGGTTGCAGAGACACCGCGTCGAGGCCGCTGATCTCCGCGAGCTTGTGCTCCAGGTCCACCAGCAGGCGCAGCGCCCCCTGCACCATGTCGTCGGGAGTGTAGGGATGAAGGTCGGCAAAGCCCGGCAGCGCCGCCGCGCGCTCGTTGGCCACCGGGTTGTACTTCATCGTGCAGGACCCGAGGGGGTAGAAGTTGGTGGCCGCCGAGTAGTTGAGTTGCGAGAGGCGCACGTAGTGGCGGATGACCTCGGGCTCGCTGACCTCGGGGAAATCCTCCAGCTCGTCGCGCAGCAGGCTCGCGTCGAGGGGCAGGGGCCCGTCGCCTTCGGCCACGTCGATACCGCTGCGGCCGCGGCTGCCCTTCTCGAAGATGATGGGTTCCAGGGTACGCTTCACGCTGCCTTCCTCGCCTGCAGGCGCGACACGAGGGCGTCGATGTCGGCCTCGGCCGTGCATTCGGTGACGGCCACCAGCAGCCGGTTGCGGTGTTCGCTGCGGCCCGGCAGCAGCCGCGCCACGCGCACGCCGGGAATCAGGCCACCCGCCGCGCAGCGCGCGTACACGACGTCGAGGTCCGGCACGTCCACGGTGAACTCGTTGAAGAAGGGGGCCGTGAAGGCCATTTCGATCCCCGCTTCGCGCCCCAGTCTCTCCGCCGTGCGGTGGGCCGCCCTCGCGTTCTCGATCGCCAGCGCGCGCAGGCCCTTGCGACCGGCCAGGCTGAGGAAAACGGTGACGCAAAGGGCGGCCAGGCCCTGGTTGGTGCAGATGTTCGACGTCGCCTTCTCGCGGCGGATGTGTTGCTCGCGGGTGGCAAGCGTCAGCACGTAGCCGCGCAGCCCTTCCTCGTCCACGGTCTCGCCGACGAGGCGCCCCGGCATCTGCCGCACGTACGGAGTGCGCGTCGCGAAGAAACCAACGCCGGGTCCGCCGAAGGACGGTGGCAATCCGAAGCTCTGGCCTTCGGCCACCGCGATGTCGGCGCCGCAGCTTCCCGGCGTGCGCAGCAGGGCCAGGGCCAGGGCCTCGCTCGTTACGCTGATCGACAGGGCCCCCACCCTCTTCGCCAGCCGGGACGCGCCGCCGAGGTCGTCGATGGCGCCGAAGAAGTTGGGATAGCCGGTGGCCACCGCAGCCACGCCTTCGTCGAGCATGGATTCGAGCGCGGCCAGGTCGGTGCGGCCGTCGGCGGCCAGGGGCACCTCGACGATCTCGCCGCGGCCGTGGCCGCACAGGTAGGTGCGCGCGACTTCGACGTACTCCGGGTGGATGCCCGCCGACACGAGGAAGCGCGAGCGCCCGCGGTGCACGCGCATCGCCATCAGCAGGGCCTCGGCAAAGGCAGAGGCGCCGTCGTACATGCTGGCGTTGGCCACATCGAGGCCCATCAGCCGCGCAACGTAGGTCTGGAACTCGAAGGAAGCCTGGAGCGTGCCCTGGCTGACCTCGGGCTGGTAGGGCGTGTAGGAGGTGGCGAACTCGGCGCGACCCATCACCGCGGAGACGGCGGCGGGCACGAAGTGGCGATAGCAGCCGGCGCCTTGGAAGCTGGTGGGCGAAGCGTTGGCCGCAGCCAGCGCCGACAGCGCCTCGAAAGTCTCGCGCTCGCCGAGGCCGGCGGCGAGATCGATGGCGGCGCTGGCGCGCAGTGCTGCCGGCACCGTGGGAAACAGGTCGTCTACCTTCGCCTCGCCGACGACGGCGAGCATGCGGGCGACGTCCGAAGGCGTGTGCGGAAGGAAGCGCACCTACTCGCCCAGCTCCGCGACCAGTTCCTCGTAGGCGTCCGAGTCGAGCAGTTCCTCGACCTCGGCCACGTTCTTCGGCTGCAGGCGCACCAGCCAGCCGTCGCCGTAGGGATCCTCGTTGATGGTGTTCGGCGAGTCGGGAAGCTCTTCGTTCACCTCGATCACCTTGCCGCTGACCGGCGCGTAGATGTCCGAGGCGGCCTTCACCGACTCGACCACGGCGAAGGGCTCGTCGCGGGTCACCTCGGGCTCGTCGGCGGCCTTGGGCAGCTCCACGAACACGATGTCGCCGAGCTGGGACTGGGCGTAGTCGGTGATGCCGATCGTGACGGTGCCGTCGGGCTCCACCCTCACCCACTCGTGTTCGGTCGTGTACCGAAGATCGTCAGGGATCTCCATGAAGCCGCCTCCTCTGTTGCTGCGCCGGCCGTCGGGCGCAGGCGTCGGTTCTCTCAGGATGCAGGGCGCTTAACACAGAAAGGGAGGGCGGTCACGAAGGCCGCCCTGCGTTTCCCCCTCACCTCTACTTCGAGGGCCGCCGCAGGGGTCGTCTCCGCCCCCGCTCCGGCCGTTGCCAAGGCGGCCGCTTCGCGAGTCACCAGGGCCAGCGCGATCGCCCTTCCGAGAGTCGGCGAGTGGGTTCCACTGGTGACGGCGCCGACGGGCGAGGATGTTCCTGCCAGGAAAACCGGGGCACCGTCGCGGGCGATGCCGCCCTCGATGAAGAGGCCCACCATGCGACGCGAGGCTCCGCCGCCGGCCGCCGCGTCGAGGGCCTGGCGGCCGACCATTCCCTGCCGGTTCCTCTTCACCGCCCACCCGAGGCCCACCTCGTAGGGACTGATGTCGGGCCCGAGCTCATGGCCGTACAGGGGCAGGGCCGCCTCCACGCGCAGCGTGTCCCTGGCGCCGAGGCCGCAGCACTGCAGCCCCTCGTCCTTGCCGGCGGCCAGCAGGCGGCGCCAGATCGCCACCGCCGAGTCGGCCGGGCAGAAGATCTCGAAACCGTCCTCGCCCGTGTAGCCGGTGCGGGCGACGACGACCGGCACGCCTTCGAGCGTGAACTCGCCGCAGGCGAAGCGGGCAAGGCCGCCGACCTTCGGCAACAGCTTCTCGAGGATGACGCGGGCGCGCGGCCCCTGGATGGCAATGAGTCCCGTGCGCTCGCTGATGTCGGTGACGACGGCGCCGTCGAGGGGACGCGCCAGGATCCAGGCGAGGTCTTTGGCGGCGTTCGAGGCGTTGACGCAGACCAGGAAGCGCTCCGCCTCCAGGCGGTAGACGATGATGTCGTCCACCACCCCGCCCTCTTCGTTCGGGATCATGCTGTACTGGGCGCGGCCCGGCACCAGGACGCGCGCGTCGTTGGTGAAGAGGCGCGCGCACAGGGCCTCGGCCTGAGGTCCCGTGATCTCGAACTCGCCCATGTGGCTGACGTCGAAGAGGCCGGCCGCCGTGCGCACGGCGTGGTGCTCAGCCAGGATGGAGGTGTACTGCACCGGCATGGCCCAGCCGGCGAACTCGACCATCCGCGCGCCGAGGGCCACGTGTTCGTCGCAAAGGGGAGTGCGGCGCACCTCGCCCGTGGACGGCGCGCTCACCGGCGGTCCCCGGGAAGAAGGTCTTCGGCGCGGGCCTGGCCGGCCGCGTCACGGGCGAGGCGCGCCCGGTAGGTGTTGGCCAGCAGCATGGCCACCGTCATCGGCCCCACTCCTCCCGGCACCGGCGTGATCCAGCCGGCGCGTGCCTCGGCCGCTTCGAACTCCACGTCGCCGACGAGCTTGCCGTCCACGCGGTTGATGCCGACGTCGAGCACCACGGCGCCCGGCTTGATCCACTGCCCGCGCACCAGGCCGGGAACGCCGACGGCGGCCACCACGATGTCGCCGCGCGCCACCTCGGCGCCGAGATCGGCGGTGCGCGAGTGGCACATCACCACCGTCGCGTGTCGTTCGAGGAGCATCATCGCGATGGGCTTGCCCACCAGCACCGAACGTCCCACGACCACCGCGGTGCGGCCGCGCGGATCGACGCCGGTCGAGTCCAGCAGGGACATGCACCCCGAAGGCGTGCAGGGGCGCAGCCCCGGCCTTCCCGTGAAGAGTGCGCCCTGGCTGGCCGGGTGCAGGCCGTCCACGTCCTTGGCGGGGTCGATGGCGGCGATCACGGCGTCGGAGTCGAGGCCGGACGGCAGCGGCATCTGCACGAGGATGCCGTCCACGTCGTCGCGGGCGTTGAGGGCGCGGACGGCGGAGAGCACTTCGTCCATGGTCGCGGTGGCCGGCAGGTCCACCGACACCGACACCATGCCGACTTCGCGGGATTCGCGGTTCTTGCGGCCGACGTAGACTTTGGACGCCGGATCCTCGCCGACGAGCACCACCGCCAGGCCCGGAGGACGAAGACCGCGCGCCGTGCGCGCCGCCACCCTGGCCGCGATCGACTCGCGGATCGTCGCCGCGGCGGCCTTGCCGTCGATGAGGTTTGCCACCCGACCGTCTCCTTCGCTGTCGCCTGCCGGCGTCGTCACCGGCGCCGCATGCGCGTCTGCCGTCGACGCTGCGCTCGCGGCGCCTTCAGTCGAGTTCGTCCACCAGGTCTTCGATGAGTTCGTCGGCGCCGTACTCGCTGAACTCCTCGGCGCTGCGCCAGCGCACGGGCTTGTCGTTCATGACCTTGTCGTAAGCGCCGAGGAAGATCCCGCGCGAGGATTCGTTCTCGTCGAAGGTGTCCGACCACAGCACCTCGCCGCTGCGGGCATGGAGGAGAGAGGCGTAGATGGCGGCGCCGGCCGGCTGCTCGGGGGCATCGTCGGGGCCGACGCGGGGCCTCAGCTCGAGAAGGGCGATCGCGATCACGTAGTCCGCGCGGCCCGCGGCGGCCAGCGAGGCCATGGCCTGGCGAAAGCTGCGCCCCGGCGCAGCCTGCACCGCCAGATCGACGGACTCGGGCGTGGGAAACAGGATGCGCGGATGGCGGGACACCGCTTCGTAGATGAACCCGGTGAGCAGACGCGCCTGTACTTTGGTCGTAGGCTTCATCACCAGCGAGCCAGGGCAGAGGTCGCAGGGCTGTCCGCCCGCGGCGTCGCTGTAGGCCACCGGCAGCACCGCGATCTTGCGCAGGGACCGCTCGCCGTCTTCCTCTTCCTGCTTGAGGGCAGGCGGCGGCGCGCCCTGCTCGCTGGCCGCCGCGGCCTCGGCGGCCGTGGCCGGAGGCTGGTCGCCCGGCTGGGGAGCAATCTCGGCCGCCGGCTTGCCGCCGAAGAGCACGTCCGTGATGCCGCCCTCCCCCCACGTGACCGAACACCCCGACAACAAAGAAGCCGCCAGCACGGCCAAAACCCCGGGCAAAAACCCGGGCAAAAACCCAGGACAGGTACAGGTTTTCCAGGAAGCAGGAGGACGACGCTGGCTCATGTTCAGGCCTTCCCCGCCGTGGCGAGCTTGATGCCGAGGCTGCGCAGTTGCAGCGGATCGACGGTCGAGGGCGCTTCGGTGAGCAGGCAGGCCGCGCGCTGGGTCTTGGGGAAAGCGATCACGTCGCGGATCGACTCGCTGCCCACCAGCATCGCGATCATGCGGTCGAGCCCGAGGGCCAAGCCGCCGTGGGGAGGCGCCCCGTAGGACAGGGCCTCCAGCAGGAAGCCGAACTTCTCCCGGGCTTCCTCCTCCTCGATGCCGAGGACGCGGAATACGCGGCTCTGCACGTCGCCGCGATGGATACGGATGGAGCCGCCGCCGAGCTCGGTGCCGTTCAGCACGATGTCGTAGGCGTCGGTGCGCACGCCCTCGGGATCGCTCTCGAGGCGATCGAGGTCGGCAGCCTTGGGAGCGGTGAAGGGATGATGGAGCGCGAAGTAGCGCTTCTCCTCCGCGTCCCATTCGACCAGGGGAAAGTCCACCACCCACAGGAAGTTGAACTGCTTCGGGTCGAGCATCCCGCGGTCGCCGGCGATCTTGACGCGCAGGTTGCCGAGCACGGCGTTCACCACCTTGCCGCTGTCGGCGGCGAACAGCACCAGATCACCGTCCTCGATCCCGCAGCCCGAGGCGATGGCAGCGCGCTCGGCGTCCGTGAGGAACTTGACGATGGGCGACTGCCACTCACCGGCCGCCACCTTGATCCAGGCCAGGCCCTTGGCGCCGTGGATGGCAGCGAAGGCGCCGAGATCGTCGATCTCCTTGCGCGACATCGTCGCGCCGCCCTTCACGTTGATGGCTTTGACCTTGCCGCCGCCGTCCACCGCGGCGCGGAACACCTTGAAGTCCGAAGCGGCCAACGCCGTCGTCAGGTCCACCAGCTCCATGCCGAAGCGGGTGTCCGGGCGGTCGCTGCCGTAGCGCTGCATGGCCTCGTCCCAGCTCATGCGCGGGAAGGGCTCGTCGAAGGTGCGCCCCAGCACGTGGGAGAAGGTCTTCTTCAGCAGGCCCTCGACCACGTCCATGATCGTTTCCGCGCTGGAGAAGGCGAACTCGAGGTCGATCTGCGTGAACTCGGGCTGGCGGTCGGCGCGCAGGTCCTCGTCGCGGAAGCAGCGGGCGATCTGGTAGTAGCGGTCGTAGCCGCCCACCATCAGCAGCTGCTTGAAGAGCTGGGGCGACTGCGGAAGCGCGAAGAACGATCCCGGGTTGACGCGGCTCGGCACCAGGAAGTCGCGGGCCCCCTCCGGCGTCGAACGCGTGAGGATGGGCGTCTCCACCTCGATGAAGCCGTGCTCGTTCAGGTGGTCGCGCGAGAGGCGGCACACGTCGTGGCGCACGCGCAGGTTGCGCTGCATCATCGGGCGGCGCAGGTCGAGGTAGCGGTAGCGCAGGCGCACGTTCTCGGTGAGCGACGTGGAATCGTCGATGGCGAAGGGCACCGGCTTGGAAACGTTGAGGATCTCGAATTCCTGGACCAGCACCTCGACCGTGCCGGTGGCCATCCTCGGGTTCACGGTCTCGGGAGTGCGGCGGCGCAGGGTTCCCTTGGCGCCGATCACGAACTCCCCGCGCAGGTCGCCGGCCGCCGTGTGCGAAGCAGCGCTCACCTCGGGATCGAACACGAGCTGGACGATGCCGGTATGGTCGCGAAGGTCCACGAAAATGATGCCGCCGTGATCGCGGCGCGAGTCCACCCAGCCGGTCAGCACAAGCTCGCGCCCGGCATCCTCCACCCTCGGCGCTCCGCAGTAACTCGTCCGCTCCACGTCAGTCAGCTCCTGTCGTCGTCATCTGGGTTTCCATCGCCGGCCTCCGGCGCCTTCAGCCGGCGCCCCGGAGCGCCGCAAGGATGGCCTCGGCCTCGTCCTGGAGACCGAACAGCGAAGGGAGATCCTTCTGGGCTTTCAGGTCGCGCACCGTCGCGCGGCCCGTTTCGATTTCCGCATCGCCGAGAATCACGACGAAGCGGGCGCCGACCTTGTCGGCCTGCTTCATCTGGGCCTTGAGACGGCGGCGCGGGGATTCGAGGTCGATGCGACAGCCTGTTTGCCTCAGCCGTCTCGCCAGAGCGAGTGCCGCCGGTGCCGCCGCGTCGCCGACCGGCGCGATCATGGCCAGCGGTGCGCTCCCGCCCTCGGCCTCCTCGCGACTGGCCATCTGCAGCCTCTCCAGCCCGAACGCGAAACCGATGCCGGGAAGATCCGGACCGCCGAGAGCGGCGACCAGGCCGTCGTAGCGCCCTCCCCCGCCGATCGCGTCCTGGGCCCCCTGGCCCTCGGCCGTGATCTCGAAGGCGGTGCGGCAGTAGTAGTCGAGGCCGCGCACCATGCGCGGGTTCGACTCCACCTCGACGCCGCCGGCGGCCAGCAGGCGCAGCACCTCTTCGTGGTGGGAGCGGCAGCCCTCGCAGAGGTGGTCGACCATGAGGGGTGCCGCCTCCATGGCGGCCTTGCAGCCTTCGTTCTTGCAGTCGAGGAGGCGCAGGGGATTGCGCTCGAGGCGGGCCTTGCAGTCGTCGCAGAGCCGCCCTTCGACGGACCTTCCGTAGGCCGTCAGCTGCTCCCGGTACGCCGGCCGGCAGGCGGCATCCCCGAGCGAGTTCAGCTGGATGCGCATGCCGCGCACCCCGACCGCGTCGCAGATGTCGGCGACCAGGCACAGGGTCTCGGCGTCGGCCGCCGCGTCTTCGCGGCCGAGGAACTCGGCGCCGATCTGGGCGAACTGGCGGTAGCGTCCCTTCTGGGGACGCTCGCGGCGGAACATGGGCCCGGAGTACCAGAGGCGGGCGACCGGCTGGGCGCGGGCGAGGCCGGCTTCGAGGTAGGCGCGCACCAGCGAGGCCGTGCCCTCCGGTCTCAGGGCGATGGTCGCGCCGTCGCGGTCCTCGAAGGCGTACATCTCCTTCTCGACGATGTCGGAGGTGGCGCCGACGGAGCGGCTGAACAGTTCAACCTTCTCGAGAAGAGGAAGCTCCATCTCCCCGTAACCATAGGATTCCAGGACGCGGCGGGCGGCGTCCACGATGTCACGGCGACGGGCCGCCTCGGCAGGCAGGACGTCACGAAAGCCCTTGATCGATGCGATGGCCATGAGGGGGATCCAGCGCCGTCGCGCGGCCGGGCTCCGGCGCAAAAGCCGGGGCCCGGCGCGGGGCCGGCAGGCCTGTTTATCGACGCGGGCTTCGGCCTGCAAAAGAACAGGGGTGCACGAAGCCAATCTGGCTTTGCACCGCCATCCCTGAAACTTTGCGCGCCCCGTGCCCCGCCTTCAGTTGTTCGAGTTCGAGGACCAGCGCTGGTGCCCCGCCGTCCTTCGCAATGCCGTCACCGGTTACTTGCGCCTGCTGGTGGCCGTGTCGGGCCAGGCGCGGCCGGTGGTCCCCGCCCTGGCCGAGCTGCTGCGGGCCACGGGCGAGACTTCCATCCTCGACCTCTGTTCGGGCAGCGGCGGCATCGCTCCCCAGCTGGCCGACGGCCTGGCGTCCCACGGCATGAGGCCCCGCATCGTGATGTCGGACCTCTACCCCGACCCCGAGGGCCTCGGCCGCCTGGCCGGCGGCTCGGACGGCCAGATCGAGTTCCTCGCTTCTCCCCTTGACGCGACGGCCGTCCCGGCCGAGCTTCCCGGACTGCGCACCATGTTCAACGCCTTCCACCATTTCCCGCCCGACCAGGCCCGCGAGGTCCTCGCAGCCGCAGCCCGCTCGGGCCGCCCCATCGCCATCATCGAGTTCCTCCAGCGGGGCCCCTTCACGCTCTCCGGGGTGTTCTTCTCGCCCTTCCTCGTCTTCTTCGCGGCGCCCTTCCTGCGGCCCTTTCGCTGGCAGGTGCTGCTGTTCACCTACGTGCTGCCGCTGATCCCGCTGATGGTGTGGTGGGACGGTCTCGTCTCGTGGCTGCGCGTCTACTCGCTGGCCGACCTGAGGAAGATGGCCGCTTCGGTGGCCGTGCCCGGCTACGGCTGGGAAGCGGGTTCGTGGCGGGTGGGACCGGTGTACGTCACGTATCTCGTGGGGCGCAGGGCGTGAGCTCCGCCGCGCACGACGACGCCTCGCAACGGCCGTCCGCCGAGTTGCTGCGGGCTGCCGCGGAAGACTGGGACAACCGTTTGAAGGCGGCGGCCCTCGGCCTGGCCGTGCTGACCGCCGCGCTCTATCCCCTGCTGCTCGAACCCTTCGTGCGCTGGTTCGGACAGGACGCGGTGGCGGCGGTGCTGGCCCTCTTCGCGGCGCTCTCCGCCATCGCGCATTTCCGTCGCGGCGGCCACTGGTCGGGAACCGCGGCCCATGCGGCCGCCGCCGCGCTGGCCGCCGGCGGGGCCTTCACCCACACCCTGGTTCCGCTGATGCTGATTCCCGCGGGCATCTACGCGTCGATCTCCTGGCTGTTCTTCGCGAGCCTGCGCAGCGGACCTTCGCTGGTGGAGCGCGCCGCCAAGATGATCGAGCCGGTGGCCCCCGACTTCATCGGCCCCTACTGCCGGCGCGTGACGGTGCTGTGGGGCGTCGTGATGGGCCTCGACGCCGTGGTGCTGGCGGTGCTGGCGCTGACGGCGCCCGTGGAAACCTGGCGCGCGGCCGCTGGAGTCTGGATCTGGGCCGGGATGGCGGCGGTCAGCGTCGTCGAGTTCCTCGTGCGCAAAACCTACTTCCGCAACTACTGGTACCGCGGTCCCTTCGAAAGGCTGTGGGAGAAGATCTTCCCCGCCGAAGCCACGCCGATGGGCCGCCGCTCGGCCGCCTACATCCGCATGGTCCGCGAATTGATGGCCCACCCGGAACCCCGCCCCTGAAGCGACGCCGCCTTCAGGCGATCCGCAATCGCTCCGGGTTGTTGTTCCACAGGGCGTGCTCAGCCATGAAGGTGAGCAACCCGAGGCTGTAAGCGTTGGTGACGCCCTCGCCCGTGAACACCCGCGGCATGTGCTTGCGGAAGTGCCAGTCCATCAGCTTGCCGGGGATCGTGCGCCGGATGCGGTCGCCCATCTTGAGCAGGGTGAGCAGGCGTCCGTTGTAGAAGATGTCGATGACGCGCCGCCAGGCGTCGAAACGCTTCAGCACTTCGCGTTCCCATTCGGCCAGCGCTTCGGGCCGACCGCTCAGCAGGGCCTGGGCCAGGTCGCGGGCGCTCTCGAAAGCGATGAGCGCGCCGCTGGAGAACACGGGATCGATGAAACCGAAGGCATCGCCCACCAGGGCCCAGTTCTCGCCGTAGCCGCGTCCCGCAGCGAGCTGGTAGTTGGAGTAGCGCACCACCGGCGTCACGCGCGTGGCCGGCGCAATCCAGCGCCCCATCACCGAATCGCTACGAAGGAAGTTGTCGTACTGCTCCTCCATGGTCGAGCCGCAAGCGGCCAGCGCGTCGCCGTCCACCACCACGCCCACCGACACCTTTCCCGGCAGCGGAATGCGCCAGGCCCAGCCCTGGTCGAGGCGGTCGGTGTGGACGTTGCCCTCGATTTCCACGTCCACGCCGGTGTGGTGGGCGTGCAGGGCCACGTCGCGGCGCTTTCCCTCCCGGTAAGGAAGGTCGAAGAGGCGGGCCACCATGCGCCGGCGACCGGCGGCATCGACGATGAAGTCAGGTCCGGCCTCGCCCCAGGCCGCGTGTCCGGCGCGAATCGCTTCGGGAGAGAGTTGCAGGCGCTCGGTCCCTTCCACGCGCGTGACGTGGGCCACCTCGTCCACCACCAGGGCGCCGGCTTTTACAGCGGCCTCGACCAGCGTCCTGTCGAAGCGGTCGCGGGGAACGTTGTAGGAGTACTCGGTGCGCGCGCCGCGCACGTCGTCGAAGCGGATATTGAGGCGCTCGGTCTGGTTGAAAACGAAGGTGGCCCCGGTCTTGCGGATGCTGTAGCCGGCGATCTCCTCTTCGACGCCGAGTTCGCGCAGGATGGGAACGATGGCCGGGACCAGGGACTCGCCGATCAGGATGGGAGGGCGCTTGGGCTGGGCGAAGATGACGACCTTCACGCCGGCTTTGGCCAGGTAGTTGCCGAGGGCGGCGCCACCGGGGCCGCCGCCGATGATGGCCACGCTCTTGGGTCCCTTCGTCACGGGGCCGGAGGCTACGCGACCCCGCCCGTCAACTGAAGCCGCCGCCCTCTCTTCTGCAGAGCCGCCCGGGCTCATTCGATGTAGCCGAGGGAGCGGAGCTGCTCGAGCCTCTCTTCGGCGTGGGGCTCCTCGGACTGGGGCAGGGCACGGCTGCGGAACCAGCCCGGCGGCGTGTGCGTCGGCACTTCCTTGAGCGGCCGGGCCTGGAGCAGGGAAGGCTCGATCACCTCGGTCATCGCCTTTCCTTCCATGTCGGCGCCAACGGGCAGCCCGAGCAGGGCCAGCACGGTGGGCGCCACATCGAAGATGCGGCCGAGGCGCGGGATGTCCGGCCTGCGAAGCGAGCCGGTCTCGACGTCGGGTGCGGCGCGACGGATGCCGGGGCCGGAGATGATGAAGAGCGCGTCCGATTTCCCATGCGACCCGGAACGCGGCGGCCGGCCTTCGATCGACGGATCGAAGCGCTGCTTGCGATTGGCGGGGCGCATGCCGTGGTCGCTCATCAGGATCACGATCGCCTGCGGCGGCGCCGCCGCGACGAGGCGGCCCACCGCTTCGTCCACATAGGCGTAGTAGTCGGTGAGGATGGATCCGTAAGCCTCCACGCTCTTCGCGTCGGGGGGCGGCGCGTATTCCTGCGGATGCGCCCAGCGCCAGAAGCGGTGCGCCAGCACATCGGTGCCGCCGAAGTACACGAGGAAGAGGTCGAAGGACTCGGCCCCGGCCAGCAGGTCGAGGGAGATGCGCTCGTACTCGAGGTCGGCCCTGAGCGACCAGCGGCTCTCCTGCCACATTCGCGCGATGGCGTCCGTGCCCGTCGGCGCGGGCCGGCGGAAGACGCGGCCGAGTGTGACGTCGAGGTTGCGATCCACTTCGTCGGCGAGGCCGAAGACCCTGGGGGCGAGCTGCGCAGGCTCCACCTGGTGATCCACCCCCTGCCGGAGGCTGCCCTTCAGGATGCCGATGCCGCCGTGCTCGTTCCTGTCCTTGGGCGAAGTGTTGGACTGGGCCACCATCACGCCGCTCAGGGGCTCGACGGGATACGTGTTCCACCATCCGACCACGCCGCTTCGCAGCCCGTGGTCGGAGGCGATGTTCCACAGCGCCTTCGTGCGCCGGTCGCGGCTGGTGAACAGCCGGGGCCCGCCGTCGCCGCCACTCTTCACGAAACCGTGGATGCCGTGCGCGCGGGGCTTCACGCCCGTGGCCACCGAAGCCCAGATGGCAGGAGAGAGGCTCGGATGCATGGTCTCCAGCTCACCGAAGGTTCCCGCGCGAAGGCGGCCGGCGATGTTGGGAAGCCGGCCCTCGCGCAGCATGTCGATCACCACCGTCCACTCGAGGCCGTCGAGGGCGATCAGGAGAACCGGGGAGCGCGGCGGCGCCTTGTCGGTCGTGCAGGCGCCGGCCATCGTCATCGACAGGGCGAAGAGGCTCGAGGCGAGCAGGATGCGGACACGGCGACGCATGCGGATGTCCGCCCGGCGGCGGAAGGAGCGAAGGTAAGTCGGAAGCTGAGCAAGGTCGAGCATGGCGGCGACGCGTCCCTTTCGACGGCGGAGCGCTGCGACACGGATTGTCACACGAGGGCGGCTACCCTAGGTTGCGCGCCGCGCATGGCATCCGAGCTTCCTTCCTCTCCGGTCCCGCCGTCGGCGACCCCGGGGGCCCTTCCGTCGATCGGTCGCTTGCGCCTCGTCTTCCTCTTTGTCGTCGGCCTCGCGGCCTGCTGGCGCTTCGATCCCCTGGGCGCGCTGATCCCCTCCGACAACCAGATCTACTTCTACATCGCCGAGAGGGCGGCCTCCGGCATCCCTCCCCACGTCTCCCAGTTCGATCCCAAGAACGCGCTCAGCATGCTGCTGACCGCGCTGGCCATCGCGTTCGGCCGCGCGGTCGGCGCCGACGACCTGATGGCGGCGCGCGCCCTCGCCATCTTCGTCACCGCCGCCGTACCGCCGCTGCTGTACCTCGTGACACGCCGTCTCGGCGGCAGTTCCACCATGGCCTGGACGGCCGCGGCCGTTCCCCTTCTCTTCCCGGACTACCTGATGCTCGCCGTCGGCGGCGCGAGGCCCAAGGTCTTCCTCGTGTTCTTCGAGCTGCTGTGGGTGCTGGCTGCGGCTTCCGGCCGGCCCTTGCTGCTGGGCGTCGCGACCGGCCTCTGTTTCCTCGTCTGGCAGCCGGCGCTGCTGCTGCTGCTGGCGGCCGCCGCGTCCATGCTGTTTCGCGAACACGGGCGCCTGAAGTCGCTCTTTCTCGTCGCAGCGGGAACCGCGGCGCCCATCCTCGCCTACGAGAGCTATTTCCTGTGGCACGGCGCCCTCGCCGACCAGGTCTACCAGAGCCTCGTGTTCCCGGCGTCGTACGGGAAGCCGGCGCGTTCGCCCTTTGTCGTAGGCCAGAGCCTCCTCTACCTGAACGGTCCGGTCACGCTGCGCACGGTGCTGCTCTGCGCCTGGACCCTGTTGCTGGCCCTGTTCTGGACGGCGGCGCTGGCGGCGCCGCGACGAATGTGGCGCCGGCTGCGCGGGCGGCCCGCCGTGGTGGCCGTCGTGCTCGCCGCCACGGGAACCCTCGCGTTCAATCTCTACGACTACCAGGGCTTCCCGGATCGGCTATTCCTGTTGCCCTTCCTTGCGATCGTGGCCGGCGTGGTGGCCGGCGCCGTCGTCGATCGGGCCGCGGGCATGGTGGCGCGGCGCAGCGACCCGGGGCGCCTCCGCCCCTGGCTGGAAGCGGGCGCGGTCCTGGTCACGGGGCTGCTGCTGCTCGATGCCCTGCCCGATCGCCGCGGTCGCGTCGGCCCGCTGGTGCAGCAGCGCACGGTCGCCGCGCGTGCTGCGAAGATGGCCGACGAGGGCAAGACCATCTACGCCATGGGTCCCGTCCACCTGCTGGCCCTCGAGCGTCGCAGCAATTTCAACCGCTACGGATACTTCCCCATCCGCATCCGCGCCTGGATGAGCAACCGCATGAAACTGGAGAAGCCGCTGCTGCCCGTGGTCGGCGGCAAGCTGCCCGACATCGTGCTGGAGTCGCGACGGGAGATCCCCATCCACCAGCGCTGGCTGAAGCGCTTCTACCGCAAGGGTCGCTACAAGGCCTTCGCCAGCCAGGACATCGACGTGTGGCAGCGCGTCCGAAAAATCCCGGTGCCCCCAAAAGCCATCCCGTTCTGATGCCCGGAAACCCGGGACAGGTACAGGTTTCGCTGCGCGAAACCTGTACCTGTCCCGGGTTTCCTTGCGGCGGGCATCGACATACACGGGGGCACGGCGCGAATCGCAACGGAGATGACCAGATGACGACGACCACCCAGGCCCTGCCGACTTCCACCGCCCAGACCTGCGAGCACTTCGACGTCCTCATCGTCGGGGCCGGCATCTCCGGAGTGGGGGCCGCCTGCCATCTCACCCAGCAGTGCCCCGGCACCAGCTTCGTCGTGCTCGAGTCCATGGAGACCTTCGGCGGTACCTGGACCACGCACCGCTACCCCGGCATCCGTTCGGACAGCGACCTCTACACCTTCGGCTACCGCTTCAAGCCGTGGACGGGACCGCCGGTCGCCACCGCCGCCGAGATCCTCTCCTACATGGGCGAGGTCATCGCCGACTACGATCTCGCTCCCCACATCCGCTACCGCCACAGCATCTCGACCGCGAGCTGGTCCAGCAAGGACAACCGCTGGACCATCGAGGCCACGCGCGCCGACACCGGCGAGAAAGTACGCGTCTCGGCCAACTTCCTGTGGATGTGCCAGGGCTACTACCGCCACTCCGCGGGCTTCACGCCCGAGTGGAAGGACATGGACAGGTTCCGCGGCCGCATCGTCCATCCCCAGACCTGGCCGGAGGACCTCGACTACCGCGGCAAGAAGGTGCTGGTGATCGGCTCGGGCGCCACCGCCGCCACGCTGGTCCCCGCCATCGCCGGCGACTGCGAGCACGTCACACTGCTGCAGCGCTCGCCCACCTACTTCATTCCGGCGCCGAACCAGGTGGAGCTGGCCGACACGCTGAGGGAACTCGAGGTGGACGAGACCTGGATCCACGAGATCGTGCGCCGCAAACTCCTTCACGACCAGAAGGTGCTCACGCGCCGCTGCCTCGACGAACCCGAAGTGGTCAAGCAGGAGCTTCTCGACGGCGTGAAAGCCTTCCTCGGCCCCGACTACGACATGGAAACCCACTTCACGCCGAAGTACCGGCCCTGGCAGCAGAGGGTGGCCTACGTTCCCGACGGCGACCTCTTCCAGGGCATCGCAGCCGGCAAGGCCGACGTGGTGACCGATCAGATCGACCGCTTCACGGAGAAAGGCATCCTCCTCCAGTCCGGCACGGAGCTGGAAGCCGACATCATCGTCACCGCCACCGGCTTCCACCTGAGCGTGCTCGGCGACATCGCCTTCAGCGTGGACGGCAAGCCGGTGGACTTCGCGAAGACGGTAACGTGGCGCGGGATGATGTTCACCGGCGTTCCGAACCTGGTTTGGGTGTTCGGTTACTTCCGCGCCAGCTGGACGCTTCGCGTCGACCTGCTCGGCGACTTCGTCTGCCGCCTGCTGCGGCGCATGAAGGAGAAGGGCGTGCGCAGCGTCACCCCGCGGCTGCGCCCGGACGAGAAGGACATGCCGCTGCTGCCGTGGATGGACCCGGCCAACTTCAACCCCAACTACCTGATGCGCGACATGCACCTGCTCCCCAGGCGAATCGACAAGCCCGAGTGGCAGCACACCCAGGACTACTGGCGCGAGAAGGAAGAGATCCCGGCCATCGACCTGGAAGACGACTGCTTCGTGTACGACTGAGCCGGCCCGTCACCGTCCGCGTGGCAAGAGAGACGGGCCCCCTTCGCCGACGGCCCCGGTGGGGTCCTTCCGGTCAGCGGCCATGCGAAGCCCGGCCGTCCCATTCCTGCGATGGTCAGGGAGCAGCAATTCGCAAGGATGGGAAGTGCTTGTGCGCAAGTCGGCGTTCCCGCCGTTTTCGTGAGCCTTTTCGTAGAGACGTCCCGATTTCGTTCAATGGTATCCGCATTGCTTAGCAGCCCGTGGCGGTCCGCCTCGCGCGGACGCCATGGTGTGACGGGCTTCAGGGGTTCCCAGGGGAACCGGGCAGGACAACCGGGAGGACCACGATGATCGCTCAAGCTTCCGCAACGCACTCGGGCCGACGTTCCTTCGTCGCAGTGCTTCTCGCAACCGCGGTCGTCGCCCTCGCCGCTTCCTGCTCCCCGCCTCCCAAGCCGGGTAGCGCGCCGGCCGGTCCCGGCGCGGCCGCTCCGTCGGCCAGCCTCGGCGCCTCGGCCTCCATCCGCGACCTCATGACGGCCCGCGGGCTCAGCGAGGACGACGTGGCGGCAGCCCTCAAGACCTTCCTGCCCACCGGCGCGAAGGACGAGTACATGATCTTCGCCTCCGGGGGCCAGTCGGGCCAGGTGCTGGTCATGGGCGTTCCCTCGATGCGCCTTCTCAAGGTCATCGGCGTCTTCACGCCCGAACCGTGGCAGGGCTACGGCTACGGCGGCGGCAGCAACAAGGTCCTGGAGGGCGGCAAGCAGGACGGGCGCACCATCACCTGGGCCGACGTCCACCACCCCAACCTCTCGGAGACCAACGGGGATTACGACGGCAAGTTCCTCTTCGTCAACGACAAGTCGAATGGGCGCGTCGCCGTCGTCGACCTCGCCGACTTCGCCACCAAGCAGATCGTGCCCAACCCCCTCGTGGGCTCCGACCACGGCGGCGCCTTCGTGGACCCGAACACCAACTACGTGATCGAGACCAGCCAGTACCCGGTGCCCCTCGGCCGCAAGTACGCCCCGCTGGCCGACTACAAGGAGAAGTACCGCGGCCTGGCGATGTTCTGGAAGTTCGACCGCGCCAAGGGCCGCATCGACGTGCCGAACTCGTGGGCCATCGAGTTGCCGCCCTACACGCAGGACCTCGCCGACGCCGGCAAGCTCGATTCCGACGGCTGGGCCTTCATCAACTCCTTCAACACCGAGATGGCGGTGGGCGGCACGCTGCAGGGCAAGCCGCCGATGGAGTCCGGCGCCTCGCAGAACGACATGGACTTCCTCCACGTCATCCACTGGCGCAAGGCCGAGGAACTCGTGAAGGCCGGCCGCACCGAGACCATCGAGGGCGTCCGCGTCCTGCGCCTCGCGACGGCCGCCGAGGAGGGCGTCCTGTCGTTGATCGGCGAACCGAAGTCCCCGCACGGCGTGGACGTGACCCCGGACGGCAAGCAGATCGTGGTCGGCGGCAAGCTCGACACGCACGGCACCGTCTACAACTTCGCCAAGATCAAGGCCCTCATTGAGGCGAAGAAGCACCAGGGCAAGGACGCCTACGGCGTTCCCATCCTCGAGTTCAAGGACTCCATCGACGGCCAGGTCGAACTCGGCCTCGGCCCCCTCCACACCGTGTACGACGACAAGGGGTTCGCCTACACCAGCATCTTCCTCGAGTCCGTGGTCGCCAAGTGGTCGCTCGCGGAGCTCAAGGTCGTGGAGAAGCTGCCGGTCCACTACAACATCGGCCACATCATGGCGGCCGAGGGCGACACGGTGAGCCCCGACGGCAAGTACGTGGTGGCGATGAACAAGATGTCCATCGACCGCTTCACGGGGGTCGGCCCCCTGTACCCGCAGAACTTCCAGCTCATCGACACCAGCGGCAGCCAGATGAAGATCATCATGGACGCGCCCATCGGCATCGGCGAGCCCCACTACTCCCAGATGATCAAGGTGGACAAGCTGAGCCCTCTCAAGGTCTATCCGCCGGGCACCGACATCTACACGGACGAGAAGGATCCCTTCGCCGTGGAGGCCGGTCAGGAGCGCATCGAGAAGAGGGCCGACGGAACGCACGTCTTCATGACGGCGATCCGCAGCCACTTCACACCCGACCAGTTCGAGGTGGAGGAGGGCGAACGCGTCTTCCTGCACATCACCTCGCTCGAACAGTCCGAGGACCAGACCCACGGCTTCGCGATCAACATGCACAACATCGACCTCTCGCTGGAGCCCGGCAAGCACGAGAACGTGGAGTTCGTGGCCGACAAGTCCGGCGTCTACCCCATGTACTGCACGGAGTTCTGCTCGGCCCTGCACCTGGAGATGGCCGGCTACATGCTGGTGCGGCCCAAGGGAGCGCCGGCCTCGATCTCGGCGGACGGCAAGACGTCGACGGCCGTGGCTCCTGCCGCGGCCGTGCCGGCTGCGGCCGCCGCCGCGACCGAACCCGTGGTGAGGAGCACCAACGAGGGCCCGGCCTCCATCGTGCTGCCCGACGACCTCGAGGACCTTGTGGAGGATGCCGATGCGAAGCAGGGCGAAGCGCTCTTCACGGCCAAGGGCTGCAACGCCTGCCACACGGTCACCGACATGAAGCTGGTGGGACCGGGCCTCCAGGGCGTGTCCGACCGTCGCACCCTGCCGTGGATGGCCCGCATGCTCCTCAACCCCGAGAAGATGGTGAAGGAGGACCCGGACGCCATGAAGCTGTTCGCGCAGATGCTGGTGCCGATGGCCAACCAGAACGTCCATCCCCAGAATGAACTGCCTGCTCTGCTGAAGTACCTGGACGGCCTGTAGGGTTCGTCCACAGGAGACGAGGAATGGACACCGCACACAGGGCGAACGGCGCGGCAGGAACGGGCGCGATCCAGGGAAGGCGCATGTACCACATGGTGGCGCAGCGCTGGGTGGTGGTCGCCTTCGCCCTCCTGGCCGTCCTCCTGTGGGCGGTGTCCTTCACGCGCCCCTGGTGGCAGTTCTACCTGTTCGCGCCCCAGTATCCCGATGGTCTCGTCCTCGACATCTCCCTGACCGGCCTCGGCGGCGACGTCCGGGAGATCAACATGCTCAACCACTACATCGGTATGAAGGGCCTGGACGAGGCGGCCCAACTCGAACGCCACCTGGCCGTGTACGGCGTGGCGCTGCTGGCGCTCGTCACCACAGGCCTCAGCCTCGTGGTGGGGCGCCGCTGGAACTGGCTGATGGCGCTGCCGGGCCTGCTCTTTCCGGCCGCCTTCGTACTCGACTCCATGTGGTGGCTCTACCATTTCGGTCACACCCTGGATCCGACCGCGCCGCTGCGCGTGCCCCTGTTCACCCCGGAGTTCATGGGCTGGGGCAAGATCGGACAGTTCGAGACCTACGCCATGCCCCTGTCCGGTTTCTGGCTGAGCCTGGCGGCCTTGGGTGCCGTGATCGTCGCGGTGGTGTTGCGCTATCGCGTCTGCCACACCTGTCCCCTGCATGACGTGTGCGGTGCGACCTGCGAGAACCACTTGGTACTGGGCAAGGTTCCCCTTCCCCGGAACTGAGATGGCCGCCCGTTCGGCGCTCCTGCCGATGATGCTGGCCCTGCTCGTGCTCGCACTGCCGGCGGGCTGCCGCGCCTCGTCGTCCGAAGGCCCGCGAGAGCCGGTCGAGGCGGTGCTGCAGCGTCTTCCACTGGCCGGCCTCCTCGACCAGGGCCGCCTCGACGTCGGCCCCGTCCCGCGTCCCCTGCCCCCCGGCGCGCTGGTTCCGCGAGACGAGCGGCAGCTGGCCGAGTGGCTCGCCGACCCCGCCGG
>JBHEPB010000165.1:0-26969 GCA_046260515.1 Binatia bacterium | reverse complement strand
TTGCCCGCCTCTCCGAAGCGAAAGGCGCGCCGGCCCCATCGCCGGCCGCCGGTTACAACGTGGTCCTCGTGTCCATCGACAGCCTTCGTGCGGATCACCTCGGCGTTTACGGCTACCGCCGCGACACCTCGCCCTACATGGACAGCATCGCTCGCGACGGGGTGCTGTTCCGCCACAGTATCAGCACGTCCTCGTGGACGCTTCCGGCCCACATGTCGCTGCTCACGGGCCGCTCCCTGCTCGGCCACGGCGTGGTCTCGGACGACCGCAGCCTCCCGAAGAGCGTCGGGACCGTGGCCGAAGCCTTTCGCGACGGCGGCTACGAGACCCACGCCATCGTCTCGGCGCCCTACGTGCATTCGCGCTACGGCTTCGCGCGCGGCTTCGAGGACTACGACGACCGGACGGTCTACTTCGAGACCAACGAGGACTCTTACCGCAGCGTGACGGGGCCGAAGGTGGTGACGGCGGCCGAGGAGTTCCTGGCCCGCGACCGCGAGAGGCCCTTCTTCCTCTTTCTGCACTTCTGGGACGTCCACTACGACTACGCGCCGGATCCTCCCTACGACACGATGTTCGACCCCGACTACAAGGGCACGGTGGAAGGCGAGAACTTCTACTTCGATCCCGCCATCCGCCAGGGCATGGACGCCCGCGACCTCGAGCACCTGCTGGCCCTCTACGACGGTGAGATCCGCCTGGTGGACGACCAGCTGGCCCGTCTCCAGGCCGCGCTCGATCGCCTCGGCGTCGGCGGCCGCACCATCGTCGCCGTGGTGTCGGATCACGGCGACGAGTTCTTCGAGCATGGCAACAAGGGCCACCACCGCACCCTGTACGAGGAAGTGATCGCAACGCCCTTCGTGCTGAAGGTTCCCGGACGCAGGCCGTCGAGCGCCGAGGTCGGGGCCGAGACCAGCCTCATCGACGTGGGGCCCACGCTGCTCGGGCTGGCCGGATTGGGCGCGCCCCAGGGAAGTGAGGGCCGCGACTGGTCCGGCCTCTACACCGGCGCGCCGCTGCCGGCCGAGGGGCCGGTGTTCGCGGAACTGTACCGCACGGGCACGCGCAACGTGCAGGTCGCGTCCATCGACGCCCGTCACAAGGTGATTCATCACTTTCAGCAGCGCTGGCTCGAGGCCTTCGACCTCGAGTCCGACCGCGGCGAGCAGCGGCCCCTGGACGTGCGCGGTCCCCTGGCCACGCCGGTCGTCTCTCGCCTCCGGGACTGGCTGGAGGGGCGCTGGGGCCGCTTCGACAAGCGCCTCCGCCAGGAGGGCCTCGAGCCGGTGATCCTCGACCAGAAGGCCACCGAGCAGCTGCGCTCCCTCGGATACCTGGACTGATCCTCGTGGGACGCGCCGTTTTCTATACCCTGGTCGGCGTCGGCGTCGCGGTGCGCCTGTGGCTGCTCACCCACTACTCGCTGGTCAGCGGCGGGGACGTGGACGTGTACCTGGCCGATGAGGGCATCGTCGGCCTCATGGGCAAGCACATCCTGGAGAACGGCGCGACGCCGGTGTTCTTCTACGGGCAGTCCTACCTCGGGGCCCTCGAGGCCTATTGCGCTGCCGCCGTGTTCGCCGTCCTCGGCGTCGGCATGACGTCGCTGCGCCTCGTGCCTCTCCTCTTCTCGATCGGCCTCGGTGTGGTGGTGTACAGCTTCGCTTACCGTTTCCATTCCGTGGCGGTGGCGCGCTGGGCCACGGCCCTGGTGGCAGTGGCGCCACTCTATTTCCTTCAGTGGAACCTCAAGGCCCGCGGCGGCTTCGTCGAACACGTCTTCCTGCTCTTCGTGGTGATGATGCTGTTCTGGTCCTTCTACCTCTATCGCCGCCGCGACCAGGCCACTGCCTTCGCCCTGGGCCTGGCCGCCGGCATCGCCACCTGGGTGAACCAGCTGATGGGCGCCTACCTGGCGGTGATGGCGGTGCTGCTGTGGCTGGAGAGGGACGACCGCCGCGGTTGGAAGGCCGTGGCGCTGGGCTTCGTGCTCGGGGCTTCGCTCCTGATCGGCTACAACGTCGTGCATCCCCTGGCCACGGTGAAGTCGCTTGCCCGCAAGGCCCTGGTGATGAACCGCGTTGCCGTCGAGGACAGGGACGAGGGCTGGGTGCAGCACGGGGTCGAGAAGAGGGTGGTGGCCCTCGGCGACGGCCTGGACAAGCTCGGCATCGTCTTTGGCGTGCCTCCCGGAAGCAGCGTCGAGCGCCTCGGCATGAGCGACGAAGCCCGCGAAGGAGGCCCTCTCGGCCCCTGGCGCCGCCGCCTGCTGCTGCTGCCGCTGGTGGTGTTCGGCGTGGCCCTCGCTGCAGCGAGGCCGCGCCGCGGGCCCGGGGGATGGTCCGTCGTCGGCTCCGACCAGCTGCTGGGGCTCTTCGCCCTCGTCACCTTCGCCGTGGGCTACGTGAGCCCTCGCTACATGCTGCCGGCCTATCCCCTGGCCGCGGTGCTGGCGGGAGCGCTGGTGGCGAGGCTCGCAGGGGCGAGGAGGGCCTGGATGACGGCCGGCCTGGCTGCCGTCCTCCTCTTCCACGTGAGCGGCTGGGTGGATGCCGCGATGATGCCGGAATCTGACGAGGAAGCCCGCGGGACCGCCCTTCTCGAATGGCTGGATGACCGCGAGCTGCGCGCCTGCTATAGCGCATCGCCGCTCTACCACCTCGTCTTCCGCGGTGGCGAGAAGGTGGTGATCGCCCCCCTGCAGAAGGATCGCTACCCCGCCTACAACGCGGTAATCGAGGAGACGGAGTCCATCTGTTACGTCTTCCGCGAGGATCAGCAGGACAAGCGGCAGCACCTGGCGATGCTGGACCTGCTGCGGGGCAGGGGAGTGCGCTACCGGCAGACCGAGGTTGGTCCCTACCGGGTGTTGCACGACTTCGAGCCGCGGCGGTCGGTGACGGCGGCGGACGTGGAAGGGGTGCGCCGCGCTTCCTCGAGGGAATTGGCGAAGGCCGGCGAACAGGCACAACGGCAGACGGAGTGAGGAATGACGAAAGACCTTGAACAGAAGATCAAGGCGGGCAAGGCCCGCGCTGCCGTGGTTGGCCTCGGCTACGTCGGGTTGCCGCTGGCGGTCGAGTTCGCCGCTTCGGGCCTCGACGTGACGGGAATCGACGTGTCCGAGGACAAAGTGGCCGCCATCAACGCCGGCCGCTCCTACATCCTGGACGTGCCCACGGAGAGGGTCGCCAAACTGCAGGCCGACGGACGCCTGAGGGCCACCAGTGATTTCACGGCGGTGAAGGACGTGGACACGATCAACATCTGCGTGCCCACGCCGCTGCGCAAGACCCGCGAACCGGACCTCTCGTACGTGATCGGCGCGATCGACAGCCTGATCCCGCACATGAGGCCGGGGCAGCTCCTCATCCTGGAGAGCACCACCTATCCCGGCACCACCGACGAGATCGTCCTGCCGCGCCTGCGCGCCGCCGGCCTCGAGCCGGGGCGCGACGTGGAAGTCGCCTTCTCGCCCGAGCGCACCGATCCCGGCAACAAGAACTTCGACACGCGCAGCATCCCCAAAGTGGTCGGCGGCTGTACGCCGCTCGCCAGCGAGGCGGCCCGCGCCCTCTATGCTCGCTGCATCGACAACGTGGTGATGGTCAGCTCGCCGCGCGTCGCCGAGATGGTGAAGCTGCTCGAGAACACCTTCCGCAGCGTCAACATCGCGCTCGCCAACGAGATGGCGATGATGTGCGACCACCTCGGCATCGACGTGTGGGAAGTGATCGACGCGGCGGCGACCAAGCCCTTCGGTTTCATGCCCTTCTACCCGGGCCCCGGCCTCGGCGGCCACTGCATTCCCGTCGATCCGCTCTACCTCACCTGGAAGGCCAGGGCCGAGGGGTTCGAGCCGCGTTTCATCGAGCTCGCGGGCCAGATCAACGCCCAGAAACCGGAGTTCGTCGCCTCCAAGGTGATGGACGCCCTGAACGACCGCCGCAAGTCGCTTCGCGGCGCGAACATCCTGGCCCTCGGCGTCGCCTACAAGCGCGACGTGGACGACGTGCGCGAGTCGCCGGCCCTCGACGTGATGTCGTTGCTGATCGACAAGGGCGCCGAGATCACGTTCTCGGATCCTTTCGTCTCCGAGGTCGAGATCCGGGGGAAGAAGCTGAAGAGCGTTCCCGCCGATGCGGCGACGGTGGCTGCGGCGGACGCGGTGCTGCTGCTGACCGACCATACGGCCTTCGACCGGCCGGCCATCGCCGCGGCGGCCACGCTGCTCATCGACACGCGCAACGCCTTCAAGGGCATCGCCGGGGACCACATCCTGCGCGTCTGAGCCGTCGATGCGGCCACGCAGCAGCAAGAGGCGGGTGGGCCTGGTGATCGGGCAACTCACGTACGGAGGCGCCGAGGGCCAGCTCTTCGAGTTGGCGCGCGCGCTCGGCGAGTTCGCCGAACCGGTCGTCTACTGCCTGTCCGCGAAGTCGGAGCCCTACGGCCGGCGCCTGCGGGAGGCCGGCGTGACGCTGCGCGTGCTGCCGTCGCGAGGAAGCTTCGACGTGGGGCGGGTGAGGACGCTGCGGCGGGCGCTGCGCCAGGACCGTATCGAGGTCGTCCACGCCTTCCTTTTCCTGGCCAGCGCGTACGCCTACCTCGCCACCCGCGGTAGCGGTGCGGCACTGGTGACGTCGGCCCGAAACTGCAAGCCCGAGCCGAACCCCGTGAAGAGAGCGGTGATGCGGGCGGCCTTCCGTGCATCCGCGGCCGTCCTCTGCAATTCGAAGGAGATGGCCCGCTACGCCCAGGTCCACTACGGTGCGCCGCCTGAGCGCTGCCGCGTCGTCCTGAACGGGGTGGACACGGCACGCTTCGACGGCCCTCGAACTGCGCATGCCGGGCTTCGCATCGGAACGGTGGGCCGCATCGAGAAACAGAAGAACCTGGACATGTTCCTCGACGCTGCCGAGAGAGTGCTGGCCCTGCGGCCCGACGCCGTCTTCGAAATCGTCGGGGAAGGTTCGCTTCGCGGCCATTACCAGGCCGAGGTTGAGAGGCGAGGCCTGTCCGCCTGCGTCTCGCTGCCGGGCACCCGCGACGACGTTCCCGCGTTCTACGCCGGCCTCGACCAGTTCTGGCTGACCTCGGACTGGGAGGGGACGCCCAACGTCGTTCTCGAGGCACTCGCGGCCGGGCTGCCCGTGGTCGCGACGAAGGTAGGCGGAACACCGGAGGTGATCGAGGACGGCAGGACCGGCCTGCTGGTGGAGGCCCGCGACGCCGCCGCGGTTGCCGCGGCGTCCCTCGCGCTCGCCGGGGATCCGCACGAGGCCAGCGCCATGGGGCAACGTGCCGCGGCCAGCGCCCGCGAAAAGTTTTCGATCGAGGCGATGGTCAGGGCTACGGTTTCCATCTACGAGGCGGCCCTGTCGTGAAGTTTCCCTTCGTCAGCGTCGTGATTCCCATGCGGAACGAAGCGGCCTGGATCGAGCGCTGCCTCGGCGCCGTCCTCGCCCAGGACTACCCGGCCGAGCAGATGGAGATCCTGGTGGCCGACGGAATGTCCACCGACGAGTCGGCCGTGAAACTGGCCGAACTGACGACCAGGGATGCCCGCGTCCGCGTCATCCCGAACCCCGGCCTGATCGTGCCGACCGGCCTCAACCTGGCCATCTCCGAAGCCCGCGGCGAGGTCATTGCCCGCATCGACGCCCACACCGTGATCGAGCGCGACTACCTGCGCCGCGGCGTCGAGGCCCTGCAGCGCACCGACGCCAGCAACATCGGCGGTCCCATGGTCTGCCGCGGCGGCTCCCCCGTGGCCGAGGCCATCGCCTCCGCGATGGAATCGCGCGTCGGTATCGGCGCCGCCTTCCACTACGCGAAGGAAGAGACCGAGTGCGACACCGTGTACATGGGCATGTGGCCGCGCCGCGTCTTCGAGCAGGTCGGGCTCTTCGACGAGGAACTGGTGCGTAACCAGGACGACGAGCTGAACTATCGCATCCGCAAGGCGGGCGGCCGCATCGTGCTGACCCCCGAGATGCGGTCGCTCTACCAGAACCGCGAGTCCTGGAAGGCCCTGGTGCGCCAGTTCTTCCAGTACGGCCTCTGGAAGGTCCGGGTCCTGCAGAAGCACCCCCGCCAGATGAGCGTGCGCCACTTCGTGCCGCCGGCCTTCCAGGCCTTCGTGCTTCTTGCCCTGCTGGTGGGCGTGATCTGGCATCCGGCGTTTTGGACCGCGTTGGCGGTCGTGGCATTGTACGCGGCGATCCTCGCTGTGGTGGCTTCGCGGAGCGCGCGGGATCCTGCCGAGCAGGCGCGGTTGTGGCTGGCTCTGGTGCTGATCCACCAGTGCTGGGCGGCCGGCTTCCTGGTGGGGCTCTGGCGCTTTGCCGACCGTTGGAAGAAGGAAGAACCGCCGCCGCGCACGCTGATGGCGCGGTGGCGTTGAGATGGAGCCGGACCTCGCCGGAAACGGTCAGGATGGCGCGGGGTTCGCGCGAGGACGCAAGGCAGAGGCCGGGCCCTGCCGGAAGGCAACGCCGGGGCTGGCCCCGGTCGGGAGACAACGCCGGGCTGGCCCCGGTCGAGAGAGAGCATGAGCGACACAGAGTTCACCGTTTCGGTGCTGATTCCCTGCTACAACGAGTTCCACACCGTGGAGAACGTGATCTCGCGCGTGCGGGCCGTCCCGGTGAAGACCGAGATCATCCTCGTTGACGACTGCTCGCGCGACGGCACCCGCGACCTGCTCCAGCGACTGGCGGCGGAAGATTCGACTCTCAAGGTCTACTTCCACGAGATCAATCGCGGCAAGGGCGCCGCCATCCGGACGGCCCTGGCCGCGGCGACCGGTGACGTGGTCGTCGTGCAGGACGCGGACATGGAGTACGACCCCATGGAATACCCCGTGCTGCTCGAGCCCATCCTCCAGGGCGTGGCGGACGTGGTCTACGGCTCGCGCTTCCTCGGCGGCCCGCATCGCGTGCTGTTCTTCTGGCACCAGCTCGGCAACCAATTCCTCACGCTGCTGTCCAACGTGCTGACCAACCTCAACCTCACGGACATGGAAACCGGCTACAAGGTGTTCCGCCGCGAGGTGATCCAGCGGATGCGCCTCACCACCGACCGCTTCGGTTTCGAGCCGGAGGTGACCGCCCGCGTCGCCCAGATGCGCTGCCGCATCTTCGAGGTGCCGATCTCGTACTGGGGGCGCGACTACGACGCCGGCAAGAAGATCACCTGGCGCGACGGCGTAGCGGCGCTCTGGTTCATCTTCAAGTTCAACGTGATCGACCGCATGCCGCCGTCGGAGAGGGTGCAGCCGAGCGAGGCCCACTGGGTGCGCCTCGACGGCGACCGCAACCCGAGGACAAGGTCCTGAGCCGCCTCTGGCTGGTGACCGGCGGGGCGGGCTTCATCGGTTCCCACATCGTCGGCGAACTCGTCTCCCGCGGCGAGGCGGTGCGGGTCTTCGACAGCTTCGCGACCGGCCTCGAGCGCAACCTCGAGCCCTTTGCCGGCAGCGTGGAGGTGTACCGCGGGGATCTTCGCGATGCCGCCGCGGTAGCGGCCGCCGCGCGAGGCGCCACGCACGTGCTGCACCTCGGTGCCCTCGGCTCGGTGCCGCGTTCCGTCGAGGATCCGGCCACCAGCAACGACGTCAATATCCACGGCACCCTCAACGTGCTGGTGGCCGCGCGCGATGCCGGTGCCAGCCGCGTCGTGTTCTCGTCGTCCTCGTCCGTCTACGGCGCCAACACGGATATCCCCAAGCGGGTGGGCATGGCCACGGATCCCATCTCGCCATACGCAGTGACCAAGCAGGCGGCCGAGAGCTACACGCGGGTCTTCTGGCGCGTGTACGGGCTGGAGACCGTGGCGCTGCGCTACTTCAACGTATTCGGCGAGAACCAGAGGCCCGATTCGGCCTATGCGGCGGTGATCCCGAAGTTCATGGCGTGGGCCATGCGCGGCGAGCCCTTGGAGATCCACGGCGACGGCGAGCAGTCGCGCGACTTCACGTATGTGGACAACGTGGTCTCGGCCAACCTGCTGGCCGCGACCGCCGAGGGCGTGGCAGGCGAGGTGTTCAACATCGCCTGCGGCGGAAGCTACAGCCTCCTCGACATCGCCCGCGCCCTCGAGGCCTCGACCGGCCGTCCGCTGGAGAGGCACCACGTCCCGGCCCGCGCCGGCGACGTGCGCCGCAGCCTGGCCGATATCGCCCCGGCCGAGGAGCGTCTCGGCTACAAGGTGCTGGTTTCCTTCGAGGAGGGACTGGCGCGGACCTGGGAGAGCTTCCGGCGTCGCTACGCTGAGGCCTGATCGCCTGCCGCCGTCGAACGCCCCGCACGGTTGCCGCCGTCCGGCCGCCCGAATCGCCTCGTCTCGAAAGAACCTATCTTGCCAGCCCCACTCCAGCGGCCTAGGCTCGACGGAGGCCGACCAGTCCGGCATCCCTCGCGGCCAACGGAGATTCCCATGAAGCGTTTGACCAAGTTCACCATGTTCGTGTCGGCCGCCTGCCTTCTGGCCGCTGCGGCCCCAGCGCTCGCCGCCCTGACTCCCGAAACCAAGTGCGAAGTGGGCAAGCTGAAGACCGTCGCTGCCTATGCGTCGTGCCGCCTCAAGACCGAGGCCAAGGGACTCACCCAGAACCTTACCCCCGACTTCACCAAGTGCGTCTCGAAGATCGACACCAAGTTCCCCAAGCTGGAAGAATCGGCCGGGCCGGGCGTCTGCCCGAGCGAGAACGACCTGGTGGACATCCGCGACCGCACCGATGTCTTCACGACGGAGACGGCCATCCTGCTCTCGGGTGGAATGCTTCCTCCCACGGACTGCGGCGATGGCATGGTCGATCTCGGCGAGGACTGCGACCTCAGCAACCTCGACGGCGAGACCTGCGCTTCCCAGGGCTTTTACAACGGCGAGCTGGCCTGTTCCCCGGGCTGCGACTTCGTCACTTCGGGCTGCAACGCGACCCGTTTCGAGGACAACGGGGCCACGCTGCTCGACCACGAGACCGGCCTCGAGTGGGAGAAGAAGGACTCCGCCGACATGGTCGCCAACCTGGCCAACCCCCACGACGCCGACAACACCTACACATGGGCCGTGGCCGGCAGCAGCACCACCCAGTCCGGCAGCGCCTACTCGGATTTCCTGTTCAAGCTCAACGGCGTGGTGGACCACCTGACGACGACCACGTCGGGATGCTTCGAGAACCACTGCGACTGGCGCATTCCCACCGTGGACGAGCTCAAGACCATCCTCGACGTGGGATGCATGGCGGGTCCCTGCGTGATCGACGCCATGCTGCTGCCGAACCGCTCGGGCCGTTACTGGTCGAACTCGACACGGGCTTCGGCCCCGGCGGGGGCTTACCTGGCCGAATTCGCGGTAACGATGTTCGCGCCCGTCTTCTCCGACGTGAAGACCAGCGCCTACTTCACGCGCGCGGTGCGCACGGCGCCCTGACTTCAGAGGACCTTGTTCAGCGGATACTCGATGATGCCCTCGGCGCCGGCGGCGACGAGGCGGGGGATGAGGTCGCGCACGACGGCCTCGGCGATCACGACTTCGATCGACAGCCAGTCCTTCTCGTAGAGACCGGCCACCGTCGGGGAAGTGATCGACGGGAGGATGGCGATCACGTCGCCGACGCGTTCGCGCGGCACGTTCATCTTGAGACCCACCTGGGCTTCGGCCCTCAGCGCCCCCTGGAGCAGCATCGAGATCTGCTCGATCTTGCCGCGGCGCGCGGGGTCACTCATCGCCTGGCGGTTGGCGATGAGCTGCGGGTTGGATTCCATGAGGTCGGCAATGATGACCAGCCCGTTGGCGCGCAGCGTGCTGCCGGTCTCGGTCACCTCCACGATCGCGTCACAGAGCCCGGCGGCGACCTTGGCCTCGGTGGCGCCCCAGGAGAACTCCACGGACACGTCCACGCCTTTCGCGTCGAAGTAGCGCTTGGTGAAGCCGACGAGCTCGGTGGAAATCCGCTTGCCGGCCAGCTCCTCCGCGCGGCGGATCGAGGAGTCGGCGGGTACCGCCAGCACCCAGCGCGTAGGCCGGAACGAAGCCTTGGAGTAGACGAGGTCGCAGATCACTTCGACGTCCGAGGAGTTCTCGGCGATCCAGTCCTTGCCGGTGATGCCGCAGTCGAGGGAGCCGTTCTCGACGTAGCGGGCCATCTCCTGAGCCCTGACGAGCGAGCAGGTGATCTCGGCGTCGTCGATGTTGGGGAAGTAGCTGCGCGAGCTGGTGGTGACCCGCCAGCCCGACTTCTTCATCAGGTCGATGGTGGTCTGCTCGAGGCTGCCCTTGGGGAGGCCGAGTTTGAGAGCGTTCACGCGGGGGTCCTTGGGTTAGCGGGGTTGGAGAAGGCGGTCCGGGAGGGACGGCCGAATCCGGGATAGTTGCGGAGAGAGGGGTGAAAGGCAAAACTCCCCCCATGCGGCTGGGCGAGATCGCGGGCCTCCTCGGTCTCGACGTGGAGGGGGACGCGGACATCGAGATTCGCGCCCTGGCGCCCCTCGACGAAGCTGGTGAGGGAGACCTCACCTTCGTCGCGACGGCCCGCTACAAGCGGCTGCTGGCTTCGACCAAGGCCTCGGCCGTGATCCTCGCCCCTGGCGAGGACGGCGGCGGACGCCCGGTCCTGAGGGCCCGCGATCCCTACACGGCCTTCGCCCGGGCCCTCTCCCTCTTCGACCGCCGCCCTTCGATGGCCCAGGGCGTCCATCCCACCGCCGTGGTGGCGCCCACGGCCACGATCGGCGAGAGACCCTCGATCGGCGCCTTCGTCGTCGTCGGCGACGACGTGGTGCTCGGAGACGACGCCGTCCTCCATCCCCAGGTGGTGATCTACCCGGGAGCCAGGATCGGGAACCGTTTCACCGCCCACGCCGGCTGCGTGGTTCGCGAGAACGTGGTGATCGGCGACCACGTGGTCCTCCAGCCCGGCCTCATCCTCGGCGGCGACGGTTTCGGCTTCCTGCCGAGGGGCCGGGAGCTTCCCCAGGCCATCCCCCAAGTCGGCAGCGTCGAGGTTGGCGACCACGTGGACATCGGCGCCAACACCACGGTGGACCGCGCGGCCGTGGGGGCCACCCGCCTGGGAAGGGGCGTGAAACTGGACAACCTTGTGATGGTCGGCCACGGCAGCCGCATCGGGGACGGCACCATGCTGGCCGGCCAGACCGGAATGGCCGGCAGCACCAGGATCGGGGAGAGGGTGATGGCCGGGGGCCAGGTCGGGTTTGCCGGCCACCTGACCGTGGGCGACGATGTCCGCATCGCCGCGAGAGCAGGGGTGGTCGCCGACGTCGCTGCGGGCCAGACCATCGCCGGGTTCCCGGCCGTGGACATTGCGCTGTGGCGCCGGACCGCCGCGGCCCTGTTGCGCCTGCCGGACCTGATCCGGCGCCTGAGGCGCTTTGAAGCGGAGGCCGAGGCTGCCGGGGTGTCCCGCGAGCCCCGCCGGACGCCGCCGGCCCCCAAAGACTGATCCGGCCCGCCGCGCGTTGCCTCTGCGCACCGATCCGGCTAACAGACCCGGTTCGCGCCTCGTTCGCACCGGAGGATGCAGTGATCATCAGGGTACCCGACCTCAAGGAAGAGGTCCGGCAGTTCGCGTTCTTCGAACCGGCTGCTGCTGTCAATGCCCGGATCGCCGCCAGCCCCGGCGCCGACGACCAGCATTTTGCCAGGGATCTGGCGGTCCAGGCGGAGATCTACCGATCCGAGCGGGACGTCCATTTCTCGGGCAGCGTCGAAGGCGAAGTGACGGCCAGGTGCGCGCGCTGCCTCGACGATTTCGAAAGGCCCCTGAGGCGGGACTTCCGCTTCGTCATCCTGCCGGCCCCGGCCGTGGACGACGATGCGGACGACGACGAAGGGGTGGACCATTACAGCGGCGACGATCTCGATCTGAGCCCGCTGGTGACCGAGCAGGCCCTGCTGGCCCTCGACTCGATGCCGCTGTGCTCGCCGGATTGCCGCGGGCTGTGCAAGGGTTGCGGGGCCAACCTCAACCGCGAGGAGTGCCGCTGTACTGCCGAGAGCCGCGAGCCCACGCTGCGGCATCTGTTCAAGGTTTGAGCGTCGGGTGCCCGGGAGGCCGGGGAGGAAGGAGAGAAGATGCCTGTTCCGAAAAGAAGGACGTCCAAGTCGAAGAAGAACATGCGCCGCGCGCACGACTTCCTCACGCCGATCCAGCTGGTGGCCTGCGGCAACTGCGGCGAGCGCACCGTTCCTCATCGCGCGTGCCGCGCTTGCGGCCACTACCGCGGTCGCCGCGTCATCGAGACCGCCGAAGCCTGAGGGCCGAGGCCTGCGGCGACACCGTCCGCCGGAGTGTGCGCAGCGCCGCGGGGGGACTCCGCGGCTGTCTTGCAAGTGGCCCGGGGCCTTTGTATGAGCCGTTTCCCGGAAGGCTTCGGCCCTTCTCCGGCGAGCGCCTGAATGGGAGATGTTCCGATGTCCGCAACCGACCGTGTCGTCGAGATCATCTGCGACCAACTCACGCTCGATCCGTCCCAGGTGACGCTCGACTCCTCCTTTCTGGAGGACCTCGGCGCCGATTCGCTGGACATCGTCCAACTGATCATGGCCCTCGAGGAAGAATACGGCCTGGAGATCTCGGACGAGGATGCCGAGAAGATCCGCACCGTCCAGGACATCGTCGATTTCATCGACAACCGGAAGTAGGGAGGCCGCCACGGCGGCTACGATCGAAAGATTCCTCGTCGCGAGCGATCACGCGGCGGTTGCGGCCAAGGCCATCGTCGTGGACGAACTGCGCGCCTGCGGCGTCGAGGTGAACGACCTCGGCCCCTTCAACGGCGACTCGGTGGACTACCCCGACTATGCCGGGGCCGTCGCCGGGGGGGTGGCCCGCGGCGAGGCCGACCGCGGGGTGCTCCTCTGCGGCTCCGGGATCGGCATGTCGATTGCCGCCAACCGGGTGGACGGCATCCGCGCCGCCCTCGTGCACGACGTGACCGGCGCCGCCCTTTCCCGCCAGCACAACGACGCGAACGTCCTCGTCCTCGGCGGCGCAATGCTCGGCGAGCGCCTCATTCGCGACATCGTCCGGACTTGGGTACACAGCCGCTTCGAGGGCGGCCGTCACCAGCGCCGAGTCGAGAAGATCGAGTCCATTCGCAACACGACTGCCACCGCCACGGACGCCGCCCCGGCGCCCGGCACGACCGACCTGGAGAAGAAGCCGTGAACTCTCTCGAGCGCACCGACCCGGAGATTTTCGCCGCCGTCCAGAGGGAAGGACGGCGCCAGGAACTCAACCTCGAGCTGATCGCGTCGGAGAACGCGGTGAGCGAGGCCGTGCTCGAGGCCGTCGGTTCGGTCCTCACCAACAAGTACGCCGAGGGCTATCCGGGCAAGCGCTACTACGGCGGCTGCGAATTCGTGGACCAGGCCGAAGAGTTGGCCATCTCGCGCGCGAAGCAGCTGTTCGGCGCCGAGCACGTCAACGTTCAGCCGCACTCGGGCTCGCAGGCGAACATGGCGGTGTACTTCTCCACCCTGGCGCCCGGCGACACCATCCTGGCGATGAACCTGTCCCACGGCGGCCACCTTACGCACGGGAGCCCGGTGAACTTCTCCGGACGCTTCTTCCAGATCGTTCCCTATGGCGTGGGCGAGGGCGACCACCGCATCGACTACGACCAGATTCGCTCCCTGGCCCTCGAGCATCGCCCGAAGATGATCGTGGCCGGGCACAGCGCGTACCCGCGCACCCTCGACTTCGAGGCCTTTCGCAGAATCGCTGACGAGGTCGGGGCCCTGCTGATGGCCGACATCGCCCACATTGCCGGGCTGGTGGTCGCCGGCCTGCATCCTTCGCCCGTTCCACACTGCGATTTCGTCACGACGACCACCCACAAGACCCTGCGCGGACCGCGCGGCGGCCTGATCCTGTGCAAGGCCGAGCACGCCAAAAAGATCGACTCGTCGATCTTCCCGGGAAACCAGGGCGGGCCGCTGATGCATGTGATCGCGGGCAAGGCCGTGGCTTTCCTCGAGGCGCTGCGCCCCGAGTTCCGCGAGTACCAGAAGGACATCGTGGGCAACGCCGCCACCCTGGCCCAGGGGCTGATGGACGCCGGTTTCCGCCTGGTCTCCGGCGGAACCGAGAACCATCTGATGCTGCTGGATCTGCGCGACACCGAGCTCACCGGCAAGAAGGCCCAGGAGAGTCTCGACCTGGCCCGCATCACCACCAACCGCAACACGGTGCCCTTCGACCCGCGGTCGCCCTTCGTGACGTCGGGCGTGCGCATCGGCACCCCGGCGGTGACCACGCGCGGCATGAAGGGCCCGGAGATGCTGGAGATCGCGGGTTTCATCGCGCGCAGCCTGGCGGCGCCGGACGACAGCGCGGTGCTTTCCGCGGTGGCCGGCGAGGTGGAGAGTCTCTGTCGCCGCTTTCCGATCTATCCGGAGCGCGGCTACGCCGCCTGAGAAAGACGCGGAGCACTTCGGCCGGACGGGCCGGCTTGCCCGACCCGGGCCGCGGACGTGGATGTGAGCGATGCGATGCCCCTACTGCCAGCACGGCGACCATCGCGTCGTGGACTCCCGCGAAGGCGGTGACGGCGACGTCATCCGGCGCCGTCGCGAGTGCCTGGCCTGCAAGCGCCGTTTCACCACCTACGAGCGCATCGACGTCGTGATGCCCATGGTCGTCAAGAAGGACGGCCGCCGCGAGAACTGGGACCGCCACAAGCTGGAGGCCGGCCTCCACAAGGCCTGCGAGAAGCGGCCCGTGCCCATCGACGCCATCGAGGACGCCGTGGCCCACATCGAGCGCCTCATCCAGGGCAAGGGCCTGCGTGAGATCGCCAGCTCGGAGATCGGCGAGCAGGTGATGGAAGCCCTGAAGACCCTCGACGAAGTGGCCTACGTGCGCTTCGCCTCCGTGTACCGCTCTTTCCGCGACATCGCCGAGTTCCAGCGCACGGTGGAAACCCTCGTCAGCGAGCGCAAGCGCAGCGAGGGCGAGGAGTGACGGCGCGGTCCGCCACGGCCGCGAGCGAGGTCGCCGTGGACGCCGATCGCCGCTGGATGGAAGTGGCCCTGGCCGAAGCTGCCCGCGGACTCGGCCGCACCACGCCCAATCCTGCCGTTGGTTGCGTGATCGTGAAGAAGGAACGCGAGGTCGCGCGCGGCTTCTACGCCGGCAGCGGCGGCCCCCATGCCGAGGCCGTCGCGCTCGGCGCGGCGGGCCGGCGGGCGAGGGGAGCGGTCGCCTACGTCACGCTCGAGCCCCATGCCCACCAGGGAAGGACGCCGCCCTGCACCGACGCGCTGATCGCCGCCGGCGTTTCGCGTGTCGTGGTCGGCTGCACGGATCCGAACACCCTCGTCTCGGGGAAAGGCATCCGGCAACTTCGCCGGGCGGGCCTCGACGTGGAGGTGGGCGTGCTCGGCGAAGAGTGCGCGGAGATGATCCGCGGCTACCGCCGCTTCATCAGCGGGCAGGGGCCTTTCGTACACCTCAAGCTGGCCTCCAGCCTCGACGGCAGGATCGCCGCGGCCGGCGGCGACGCGAAGTGGATCTCGGGCGATTCTTCGCGAGCCCTCGTGCAATCGATGCGCGCCCGTTCCGAGGCTGTCCTCGTGGGAATCGGTACCGTCGTGGCCGACGATCCGCGGCTGACGTGTCGCATCGCCGGTGCGGCCCAGCCCCTGCGCGTGATCCTCGATCCGCGCCTCGAAACGCCGGCGCGGGCGAAGGCGGTCCGCGGACCGGGTCGGGCGCTGGTGATCGGCGCGCCGGGCGCGGCTGCGGCGCGCCGCCGGCGTCTCGAAGCCGCCGGGGCGGACGTCGAATGCTTCGACTCGCGTGGAGCCCGGGGCTGGAAGCGGCTCCTCGGCTTGCTGGCGCGACGTGGTGTGATGGAGTTGCTCGTCGAGGGCGGGGCCGCGGTGGCCGCGTCCGCCGTTCGTGCGCGCGTGGTGAACCGGGTGTCGATCTTCTACAATCCGCGCTTCCTCGGCGCCGACGGCGTGCCCATGCTCGGCGCCCTCGGAGTCCGCAAGGCGTCGGCCGGGCCGCGCCTGCACACGCTGGCCGTGCGAAGCGTGGGGGAGGACCTGCTGTGGGAAGGCGAGCTGCGATGAAACGAAGCGGAATCGTGAAGGCCGTCGACCTCGACAAGGCGCTGCGCCTGGTGGCCCGCGGGGGCGGCGTGGTCCTGTTCGACGAGAACCACCCGGAGAGCGGCGGCTACCTGTGCGCGAGCGCCCGGCGCATCACCGCGGAGATGGTCAACGTGATGGCCAGCCGCGCCGGCGGGCTCGTCTGCCTCGCCATCCACGAAGACAGGCTTCGCAAGCTCGGCATCCCGCTGCTGATGGCCGACAGCCCCTTTCGCCAGGGGCACGCCTTCGGCGCGTCGATCGAGGCCTCGCGCGGAGTCACCACGGGAATCTCGGCGGCGGATCGCGCGGCCACCATCCTGGCGGCCAGCGCCCCGGAGGCCACGCCGGCCGACCTCGTGATGCCGGGCCACATCTTCCCGATCCAGGTCCGCAGCGGCGGCGTGCTGGTGAGGGCCGACGCGGCCGCGGCCGCCTCCGACCTGTGCGCCCTGGCAGGCGAGAGCGACTCGGCCGCCCTTTGCGCCATCCTCGACGACCAGGGCGAACTCGCCGGACCGGCGGTGCTGGCCGATTTCGCCCGCGAAGTCGGCGCGGCCCTCCTGCCCATCGGCGCAATCGTCGCCCATCGCCTGGCCACGGAACTCGTCGTGGACCGCATCGCCGAACGCGACATCGAGAGCGGCCACGGCGGTCGTTTCCGCGCCATCGTCTATCGTAACGATTTCGACCACGACGAACACATGGCCCTCGTCGCCGGCGACCTGAAGGGCAGCGAGCCGGTGACCGTGCGCGTGCATTCGCAGTGCCTGACGGGCGACGTCTTCGGCTCCACCCGCTGTGACTGCGGCGACCAGCTGCGCCTGGCCATGGACACGATTTCGCGCGAAGGCCGCGGCGTCGTCGTTTACATGCACCAGGAGGGACGCGGCATCGGCCTGGCCAACAAGGTCAAGGCCTACGAGCTCCAGGACCGGGGCCGCGACACGGTGGAGGCCAACCTCGACCTCGGCTTCGGCGAGGACCTGCGCGATTACGGCATCACCGCCCAGATCCTCAAGGACCTCGGGATCCGCCGCGTCTGCCTGCTGACCAACAACCCGCGCAAGGTGGCCAGCCTCGAGCGCTACGGGATCGAGGTGGCCGAGAGGCGACCCATCGAGACAGCGCCCCACGAGGACAACATCGCCTACCTGAGGACCAAGAGACGCAAGCTCGGCCACCTGCTCGACATGGGCGGCGCAGGCGCCGGAGACAAGGAGATCGAGGAATGAGTTCGCCCGCCACTGTTCGCATCGCCGTCGTGATCAGCCGCTTCAACCGCGCGGTGACCGACAACCTTCTCGAGGGCGCCCGAGAGGCCGTCGCCAAGCTCGGCCTGCTCTGCGACGACGAGGACGTGTTCGCAGTGCCCGGCGCCTTCGAACTTCCGCTGGTGGCCCGCGAGGCGGCCGGCCGCGACCGCTACGTCGGCGTCGTCTGCCTGGGGGCCGTGATCCGCGGCGAGACTCCCCACTTCGACTACGTGTGCCGGGAAGCGGCGGCGGGGATCGCGCGCGTCTCCCTCGACACCGGCAAGCCCGTCGCCTTCGGCGTGCTGACCACGGACGACGCGACCCAGGCCCTGGAGCGCGCCGGCGGCGCCGTCGGCAACAAGGGCTACGAAGCCGTGGTGACCGTCGTCGAGACGCTGGCCGCCATCGAGCGCGTGCGCCGGGCCGGGAGCGGCGCGTGAGCCGACCCTCCCGCCGCAAGGCCAGGGAAGCGGCCTTGCAGCTTCTCTACCAGGTGGATCTCACGGGGGCCTGCGACGAAGCGGCCTTCGCCGCCTACTGGCAGTCCTGGCCCGAGGACGAGCAGGATCCGCTCACCCGCGAGTTCGCGGAAACCCTCGTTCGCTTCGTGCTCGAACAGGAAGCCCGCATCGACGCGGCCATCGACGCCGCGGCCCGGAACTGGGACATCGAGCGCTTCTCCCGAGTGGACCTCAACCTGCTCCGGCTGGCCGTCGGCGAGCTGTTCGGCTCGCCGGAGGTACCGGCGCCGGTGGTGATCAACGAAGCGGTGGAGATTGCCCACCGCTTCTCGGACGAACGGGCGGCGTCGTTCATCAACGGCGTGCTCGACCGCATAGCCCGCGACAGCGGGCGCATCGTGAAATCGCGAGGAGTGGACGGATGACGATGGTGGAGCGTTACGAGGCCGGCGAAATCGAGACCCGCTGGCAGGAGCGCTGGGAGGCCGCGGCGAGCGGGCCTCGCCCCGACGGGCAGGGGCCGGCCTACTATCTTCTGGAGATGTTCCCGTATCCCTCGGGCCGCATCCATATGGGCCACGTCCGCAACTACACGATCGGCGACGTGCTTGCGCGCTTCCAGCGGGCGAGGGGCTTCGACGTTCTGCACCCGATGGGCTGGGACGCCTTCGGGCTGCCGGCCGAGACGGCGGCCATCCAGCGCGGCGTGCAGCCGGCCGACTGGACCTACGCCAACATCGCGACCATGCGCCAGCAGCTTCGCCGCATGGGCTTCAGCTACGACTGGTGGAGGGAGGTGGCCACCTGCCACCCCGGCTACTACCGCTGGGAGCAGCTCTTCTTCCTGCAGATGCTCGAGAAGGGCTTGGCCTACCGCAAGAAGGCCGTGGTCAACTGGTGCGAGCAGTGCGGCACCGTGCTGGCGAACGAGCAGGTGGAGGACGACCAGTGCTGGCGCGGCCACCGCCCCGTCATCCAGAAGGAACTCGACGGCTGGTTCCTGCGCATCACCGCCTACGCTGAGGAACTGCTCGCCGGCCTCGACGGCCTGACGGGCTGGCCGGAGAAGGTCCGGACCATGCAGCGCAACTGGATCGGCCGCAGCGAGGGCGTCGAAATGACGTTCCCCATCGCCGAGACGGGCGAGGCCCTGGAGATCTTCACCACGCGCGCGGACACGCTCTTCGGCGTCACCTTCGTCAGCCTGGCCGCCGAGCATCCGCTGGTCGAGAGCCTGGCCGCCGCCGGCGGCCGCGGCGCCGCCGTTCGCGAGTTCACCGCGCGCATCCGCCGCCAGGATGCGACCGAGAGGGCCCAGGGCAAGGAAGGCGTCTTCACCGGCTGCCATGCCCTGCACCCGCTTACCGGACAGAAAGTTCCGGTCTACGTCGCCAACTTCGTGCTGATGGGCTACGGCACCGGAGCCGTGATGGCGGTTCCCGCCCACGACCAGCGCGGCTTCGACTTCGCCAAGGCCCACCACGTTCCGCTCCGGGTGGTGGTGGAGCCGGCGAGCGGATCCCTCGAGGCGGCGGGCCTCGCGGCGGCCTTCGAAGACGACGGCGTGCTGCGCGACAGCGGAGAGTACACGGGCCGTACCAGCGCGGAGGCCCGCGCGGCCATCGCCGACGAACTCGAAGCCGCCGGCAAGGGTCGTCGCCGCGTCAACTTCCGGCTGAGGGACTGGGGCATCTCGCGGCAGCGCTACTGGGGAACCCCGATCCCGGTGATCCACTGCAGCGGTTGCGGCGTGGTCCCCGTGCCGGAGAGCGAACTCCCGGTGGAACTGCCTACCGACGCGCCCCTGCTCGAGGGCGGCGCCTCGCCCCTGCCCACCCTCGACTCCTGGGCCGTCGTGCCCTGTCCCGGCTGTGGCGCTTCGGCCCGCCGCGAGACGGACACGATGGACACCTTCGTCGAGTCGTCTTGGTACTTCCTGCGCTACACCTCGCCTCGCCACACGGAGGCCCCCTTCGACCGGGCCGCCATCGAGCGCTGGTTGCCGGTGGACCAGTACATCGGCGGCGTCGAGCACGCGGTGCTCCACCTGCTGTACTCGCGCTTCTTCACGCGCGTGCTGCGCGACCTCGGCTGGCTGGACCTCGACGAGCCGTTCCGCAACCTGCTCACCCAGGGCATGGTGATCAAGGACGGCGCCAAGATGAGCAAGTCCAAGGGCAACGTGGTCGATCCCGACGAGCTGGTGTCGGCCTACGGCGCCGACACGGCTCGCCTCTTCTCGGTCTTCGCCGCGCCGCCCGAGAAAGACCTCGACTGGAGCGAGCGCGGGGTGGAAGGCAGCCACCGCTTCCTGTCCAGGGTTTGGCGCCTGGCGCTCGGACTCGCCGGCTCGCCGCTGGCCTGGAAGGATCCCGGCCCGGATGGGCTGGACGCCGAGTCCGCCGCGCTCCGCCAGGTGGTGCACGACACCATCCGGCGCGTCACCAGGGACATCGGCGAGCGCATGCACTTCAACACGGCGATCGCCGCCATCATGGAACTGGTCAATGCCGTCCACGATCGTCGTGCGCGCACCGTGTCCGAGCCCGATGGCGGCAAGGATCCGGTGGTGTCCTTCGCCGTCGGCACGACGCTGCGGCTGCTGGCGCCTTTCGCGCCCCACGTCACGAGCGAACTGTGGGAGAGGCTGGTCGGTTCCCCCGGCCTCGACGAGGTTCCCTGGCCGGAGCACGACCCGTCGGCGCTGGTGCGCGACACCGTCGAAGTGGCCGTACAGATCAACGGCAAGGTGCGCTCGCGCATCGTCCTGGCGGCCGGCGCCGCCGAGGGCGAAGCGATCGCGGCCGCGCTGGCCGACGCCAAGATCGTCGCCGAACTGGCGGGACGCCCTCCGCGCAAGACCGTCTACGTGCCGGGCCGCCTCGTGAGCGTGGTGGTCTGATGGGCCCGGCTAGCGAAGCGCACGACGGGCCCGTCACGGGCGCACGTGTTCTCCGGATGCAGTTGGTCGCGGGGGTCCTGGTGGGCCTGCTGGTCGCCGCCGCGGGAACGGGCTGCGGCTATTCGGTGGTCCGCTCCGATGCCGTCCCCGACGACGTCCGGACCATCCTCGTCAAGGTGGAAGTCCCCGAGCGCAGCGATCCCTTGCTGGGCGACGCGCTTGCGCGCGAGCTTCGCCGTGTCGTGCGATGGCGGGGCCGCTTCCGACCGGTGGACGGCGGCCGCGCGGATGCGGAGCTTCTCGTGCGCGTGACGACCGACCAGACGCGGGCGGTGGCCTTCGACGAGTTCGACGACGTGCTCGACTACCAGGCCACGATCGCGGTGGACGCCCGGCTCGTGCGCGGGGGCGACACGCTGCTGTGGTCGGCGGAGAAGATCGCGGCCACCCGGGGCCAGGCGGCAGTGGAGGGAGCGGTGGTGACCTCGAGTTCGTCCTTCCAGGGGCTCGATCGTACCCGTCGCGAGGACCTGGGCCGCTTCGACACCGTCCAGCTCGGCGAGGAGCGCAAAGCCGCCGCACGGGAGGCCGTGATGCGCGACCTGGCCGAGACAGTCTACGCGAGGATGACGGAAGGGCTCTGAGGGGGGCCCGGACTGCCACGGGGAGCCCGCCCGTCACGGGGTCGTGGGTTCGGCAGGGAGCCGCCGGGGCCGAAGCCCCGGCTCCGGCGTTCAGCTCTTGAGAGCGGCGACGGTCTTGGCGAGGCGGCCGGTCTGGCGATCGGCCGTACGGCGGTGCAGGACGCCCTTGCTCGCGGCCTTGTGCAGCTGGCTGGCAGCTTCGCGCAGCTTGGTGTCGGCCACGGCCTTGTCTCCCGAGGCTACCGCCTCGCGAAGCTGGCGGACCATCGTGCGCAGCTTGGCGCGGACGGAACGGTTGGCGAGACGGGCTTTTTCGGACTGCCGGTGGCGCTTGAGCGCCGAAGGATGATTGGCCACGGAACCTCCTGGGAATGGGCGAAACGTTGCCTGATATCAACGCAGTCCGGGCCGGTCAAACCGGGTCCTCCGGCTCTTCCGACGAAAGGGGCCGGGTCTCCAGTGCCGCTCGCGTGGTGGCAGGGATGACCACGGTTTCGCGCGTGGCCGGCCTCGCCCGGGATGCGGCCATCAGCGCCGTGTTCGGCACGGGCCTCGGGGCCGACGCCTTCTTCGTGGCCTTCCGTATTCCGAACCTGATGCGCCGGGTGGTGGCCGAGGGCGCCACGTCCGCCGCCTTCGTCCCCGTTTTCACCGACAGCCTGGCCGCGGGCGGACGCCCGGCGGCGATCCGGGCAGCCGCAGCGGTCGGGGGCGCCGCGGTCCTGGTACTGGCGTTCCTTACGCTGGCCGGGATGGCGGCCTCCGGCGCGCTTACGACCCTGTTCGCGCCGGGCTTCTCGGGCGACCCCGCCAAGGCCGCGCTCACGGCCTCGCTGACGCGCTGGACCTTTCCCTACCTGCTGCTGGTCGGAAGCGCGGCCTGGGCCATGGGCGTGCACCACACCTTCCGGAACTTCGCCCTCCCGGCCGCCGGCCCGGTGTTGATGAACCTGTCGATGATCGCCTTCGCCCTGGGAGCGGCCCCGTGGATGGAAGCCCCGGCCTGGGCGCTCGTCGCCGGCGTGGTCGTCGGTGGCCTCGCCCAGGTGCTGCTGCAACTGCCGTCGCTGTGGAAGTACGGCCTGCGCGCGGCGATGTTCGTCGATCTCGGACACCCCGCCGTCGGGCGCTGCGGCGGACTGATGCTGGCGGCCCTGCTCGGCGGATCCGTCTACCAGGTCAACGTGCTGCTGGCGACGGTGTTCGCGTCGGTGTTGCCGGCCGGGACCGTTTCGTACCTGTGGTACGCCGATCGCCTCTTCGAGTTCCCGCTGGGCATCGTTGCGGTCGCCGTCGGGACGGCGGCGCTGCCGAGTCTTTCCTCCCAGGCCGCGCGCCGGCACTTCGACGGCATGGGCGAAACCGTCGTCCACGCCATGTCGCTGACGATCGCGTTCTGCCTGCCCGCGGCGGTGGGACTGATGCTGCTGGCCCACGACATCACCGAGCTTCTCTTCGAAAGGGGTAGCTTCGTCGCCGCCGACACCGCAATGACGGCGTGGGCCCTGCAGGCCAGCGTCCCGGGCCTTCTCGGCGTGGGGCTGGTGCGCGTGCTCTCGGCCGCCTTCTTCGCCCTGGAGAGGACGAGGGTGCCGGTCGCTGCCGGCCTCTTCACCATGCTGGTGAACGCCTTGCTGTCGATCGCGTTGATGGGACCCGGGGAACCGGGAACGGCCTGGTGGGGCGCCGCTGCGCTGGCCTCGCTGCAGGCGGCCATCGGTATTGCCGACCTTCGCCATGCGGGTCTCGCCCTGGCTGCTGCCCTTTCGGCCACCGCCAACGCTGTGATCCTGCTGCTGCTGCTACGGCGCGCGCTGCCGCGCCTGCCCCTGGCCCGGCTTGGACGTCCCCTTCTTCAGCACGCGGCCGCCGCCGCTGCGATGGCGGGCGTCGTGCTCGGCTGGATCCACGTGGCGTCGCCCTGGTCCTTCGCCGGAGCCGTGGCGGTCCGGGTCGGGGTGGGAGTGGGGCTGGGCCTGGCCAGCTATTTCGTCGCGGCCATCGCACTCGGCAGTCGCGAGGTAAAGGAGCTGGGGAGCAGGCGTGTCGGGGCGGCTGCGGCGCGCGTCAGTCGGTCTTGAGGGCGGCCTTGGCCGCCTGCCAGGCGCTTTCCAACTCCTCGGGCGAGCAAGCCGACATCTCCCGGCCCTGGAGCCGCATTCCGCTTTCGAGGGTGCGGAACCTCGTCGAGAACTTCGCGAGAGCGCGGTCGAGGGCCTGCTCGGCGTGGAGACCGCATTGGCGCGCCCAGCTGGCCACCGCGAAGAGCAGGTCGCCGATCTCCTCTTCCAGGGCCGCCGCGTCGCCGCCGGCGGCCGCGGCGTCGGCTTCGGCCAACTCCTCGGTGACCTTGCGCCTCACCTCGGAGGCTTCGCTCCAGTCGAAACCGACGGAGGCGGCCTTCTCGCCGGTACGGTGGGCACGGGTGAGTGCGGGCATCGCGCGCGGGATGCCGTCGATGGCGGAGGAGTCGCCGCCGTCGCGCTCCTTCCTTTCGGCCTTCTTGATAGCGGCCCAGTTGCGCTCGACCTCGGCGCTCGAGCCCACCTCGACGTCGGCGAAGACGTGGGGGTGACGACGAATCAGCTTGGCGGAGATCGCCTCGGTGACGTCGCGGATGGTGAAGGCGCCGCGCTCGGCGGCCAGCTCGCTGTGGAAGACGACCTGCAACAGCAGGTCGCCCAGTTCGTCGCGCAGTTCGGCGTCGTCGCCGCCCTCGATGGCCTCGAGGACCTCGTAGGTTTCCTCGACCAGGTAGGGCCTCAGCGTCTCGTGGGTCTGCTCCGCGTCCCAGGGACAGCCTCCGGGCGAGCGCAGGCGGTGGAGGAGCGCGACGAGGTCGTCGAAGTGGTGGCGGGCGTCGCTCAATGCAGGCCGGCCCGGACCAGGCTGGGCTCGAGTTCCGCGAGAAGTTCAGTGGCCGCGTCCAAGGCCTTGCGGCGTCCCTGGATGCAGGCGAGGTGAGCCGCTCGCCGCGCTTGACGCCGGGCTTCCTCGACGTCGCCGTTGCGCGCCAGGGCCTTGGCCAGGGACACCCTGGTGCCGACACCGCCCGGGTTCAGCGCGTTGGCCCGGCGCAGCAGCTCGAGGCCCGCCTCCGGGTCGCCGCCGATGAGGACGGGGAGGTCCAACAGGACCCCGCCCTTGGCGGCGAGCGCGTTGGCGTAGCCGGGATTCAATTCGATCGCGCGGTCGAGGTGCTCGCGGTCGAGGCTGCGCAGGGCGAGCAGGTTGCGCGTGAGACCGTCGGCGAGAAGGAGGCGGCCGGTGGCCGCGAAATAAACGAAGTTGGCGGTGGGAGAGTCGGGATTGCGCGCCAGGACCTTCTCGGCCGTGCGGCTGGCCTGACGGTACATGTCCATCGCCTTCGTGTCGGTCTCGCGCAGTTCGGCGGCACGCAGCAGCCGATCCGCGTGCATCACCTCCGGATCGGACTCGGAAGCAGCGGCGACCGTGGCGGCGAAGGCCAAGCCCACGGCGAAGGTCATCGCGATCGTCCGTGTCTTCATCAGTGGAGTATCCGGCATTTCTCGCGAGGGGGGTAGAAGCCCTGAATGGGGACGTGCCGCCGAGACCGGTTGGCATGGGTAACATGCCCCTCGCGTCGGGACAACGCCGCGATTCTGCGAGGTTCCGCTTCGTCGCGCGCGTTGAGGCCGATTCCAAGTCGCGAAGGCCGACTGTCCCGCCGGAAAGCTTTGCTGCAGCGACGAGCGTGAGGGTGGGGGATCGCGAAAGAGCCTTCGCGAAATGGCCTTGAAACCTCCCAAGCAAGCGGGACTGCAAGGGATTCACGGCGCGTTGCGGCATCACCGTCTAAATCGTGTGTGGCGGCACCCCCTACGTTGACCCTTCGGACCAGTGGCCGATATCACTAACTCACGGGGAACTTCGGGTCAGATCAAGGGATCGCCCGGCTAACAGCCGCAACCTGGGAGGAGGTAGCAAGATGAGCCATCCAGCTGTCGCATTTGGAACCATGGAGCAGGTAGGCGTGGAGCCTTCCCGCGAACCCGAAAACCGCCTGATGCTGGCGGTGCTCGAGGAAGCCCTCGTCACCTTCCAGCGCGGGCTCAACTCACCGGTCCCGGAGCGCCGCAAGCGCTTCTGCGAAGTGGACCGCTGGGTCTCGGAGCGGGATTCCGACTGGCCCTTCTCCTTCGAAAACATCTGCCAGACCCTCCGGATCGACCCGGACTACATCCGGGCCGGGCTTCGCAGCCTCAAGTGCGAATCCCTGCTGCGCCGCTCCCAGACCAGGGGCCGCAAACTGCGGCGCGAGAGGATCTACGACCGCCGCGGCTGGCGCGGACAGATCAAGTAGACGCTCAAACCGGGAGGGCGGTTCCCGGAGGCGGCGGGAGGGCGTTTGCGGCACCCTCCCGCCGCCGTTAACTTCGCCCGATGCCCGCTTCCAATCCCGCCGTCGTCTCGGTCCTCGGCCGCGACCAGAAGGGCGTCGTCGCCCGCATCTGCACCTACCTCGCCCAGCACAGCGTCAACATCGAGCAGATCGACCAGAACGTGATGGAGGGTCTCTTCATCATGTCGATGCTCGTTGACCTGAAGGACCTCGACATCAACCTGGACACCCTCATCCTCGACCTGAAGAACATCGGGTCCGAGATGCAGATGGAGGTCACCATCCGGCTTCACGGGGAACGAACCCGCAAGCGAGTGGCCCTGCTCGTGTCCAAGGAGCCTCACTGCCTCGAGGCCCTGATCGCCGCCCGCCGGGACGGGGATCTGGACGCCGAGTTGCCGGTGGTTCTCTCGAACCATCCCGATCTCGAGCCGATCGCCGCCGCCGCCGGAATCCCGTTCCGCTGGATGCCGTCCACGGACAAGGCGGCCCACATGGCCTTCCTCGCCGACGAGCTGAAGGTGATCGGACCCGACCTCGTCGTGCTCGCCCGCTACATGCAGGTGCTCTCCCCCGAACTGACGCGGGCCCACGCCAACCGCATCCTCAACATCCATCCCTCGCTGCTGCCCTACTACCCGGGCGCCAACGCCTACAAGCAGGCCTACGAGGCCGGCATCCGCGTCTGCGGCTGCACGGCCCACATCGTGACGGAAGAGCTCGACAAGGGCCCTATCGTGCTCCAGGACGTCTTCCACATCCGAGTGGGCGAGGATTCCCTGGACACCATCAAGGCCAACGGGCGGGCCCTGGAGGCCAAGGTCCTCACCAAGGCGGTCCAGCTCTGTGTCCGGGACGAACTGGTGGTGGTCGATGGGAAGGTTCTGTTCCGGCCGGGTCGCGTTACCTGACCGGGAATCGGGCCGGCGAGGGCTTCAGGCGGTGCCGCTCTCGCGGGCGGCTTCCAGGCTGACCTCGATCCCGAGACGGGAGCCCGCCTCCTCCAGGTCGGCCTTCAGCCGGGAGACGCCGCATTGCTCGGGAACCCGCATGCGAATCCTCAATGTATACAGAGGGGTACCGCTCTCGGCGACAGGTTTCGCTTCACCTCGTAGATCGGTGATCAGGACCCCATGATCGGCCAGCACTCGCGACACCCCCGCGACGATGCCGGCCTTGTCCACGCCCACGGCCGACAGCGCATACTCGGCGCCC
>JBHEPB010000131.1:0-5431 GCA_046260515.1 Binatia bacterium | reverse complement strand
GTGCTGCACCATCCCGAACGACCGCCGATGGTGACCGAGGCCGACTTCTACATCGGCATTCCCGGCCTCGTGCTGGTGGCGGCGCTGACCGTCACGTCCTTCGACCTGCTGCGCCGCCGCCTCTCCGAACACGCCTGGCAGAGGCTCCACCGCACGGGGATCTGGGTGGTGTGGGCCATCTTCTTTCTTTGCCTGGTCGACAGCGTCGGCCGCAAGAACACGGAGTATCCCTTTCTCGCCTACCACCTCTTCATCGCGGCGCTGCTGGCGGCGGCGGTGCTGAGAATGGCGGCGGCACGTCAGCGCACAGCAACGCTGCCGCCTCGCGGCTGACCGGGCGCCGTTCTCCCCACAGCCCCGCCTTGCGGTCGCCGCCCTCTCGCGTAGCTTCCGCCGCCTTGAAGATCCTGGACCAACTGAACCCCGAGCAGCGCCGCGCGGTGACCACCACCGAGGGGCCCGTCCTCGTCCTGGCCGGAGCCGGCACGGGCAAGACCCGCGTGATCACGGTGCGCATGGCATACCTGCTGCACCGCGGCGTCGATCCCGAAGCCGTCCTGGCCATGACCTTCACCAACAAGGCCGCCCGCGAGATGCGCCAACGCGTCGGCGACCTGGTGGGGCCGAAGAAGGCCAAGCGCCTGTTCGTGGGCACCTTCCACGCCTTCTGCATCGACCTGCTGCGCCAGTACGGGGGCGAGATCGGCCTTTCGCGCTTCACCATCAGCGACGGTTCCGACCAGGTGTCCATCCTGCGCGCCGCCATGCGCGAGGTGAACGTGGCCGGCGCCACCCTGCAGCCGGCCCAGCTGCTGTCGCGCATCTCACTGATGAAGGGCCGCCTGCATACGCCCGACTCGGCCCTCGAAGCGGCCTCGGACGACAAGGAGGAACTCGTCGCCCACGTCTGGAAGCGCTACGACGAGCAGCTTCGCCGCTCCCGCGCCCTCGACTTCGACGACATCCTGCTCCAGGCCCTCGTGCTGCTGAAAAAGAAGGACGGCCCCGGCGACCTCCTGCGCGAACGCTACCGCTACGTGATGGTGGACGAATACCAGGACACCAACGGTCCCCAGTACGAGATCGTCCACGCCATCGCGCGCCGTCACGGCAACCTGTGCGTGGTGGGCGACGACGACCAGTCCATCTACGGCTGGCGCGGCGCCGACATCGGCAAGATCCTGGGCTTCGAGCGCGACTTCAAGAAAACCGTCGTCATCAAGCTGGAGACCAACTACCGCTCCACCGAGGAGATCCTCGACGCGGCCAACAAGGTGATCCGCAACAACCCGAGCCGCCACGACAAGACCCTGCGCTCGCACATGGGCAAGGGCGCCCCCGTGCGCCGTTACCTGGCCGTGGACGAGAACGAAGAGGCCCAGGCCGTGGTCGGCGAGATCCGCCGCCGCGTGGACGCCGGCGAGGCGAAGTGGGGGGATTTCGCCATCCTCTTCCGCACGGGCCCCCAGGCCCGCGTCTTCGAGGCGGAACTGCGTGCAGAGAAAGTTCCCTACGTGCTGGTCGGCGGCATGTCCTTCTTCGACCGCAAGGAAATCCGCGACATCGTCGCCTACCTGAAGCTGCTGGTGAACCCGGACGACGAGCTGGCCCTGCTTCGCGTCATCAACTGCCCGCCGCGGGGAATCGGCAAGGCCTCGATCGACCGCATCCTGCAGTTCTCCTCCGACGAAGGCATCCCCGTGTCGGCCGCCTTCTCGCGGGCAGCCTCGGTGCCGGGAGTGCCTGCGGCCTCGGCCGAAGCCTGCTCGGACTTCCTCCACGTGCTGGACGGGCTGCGAAAGAGGAAGGGAACGCTGGAGAACCTGGTCGCCGGGCTGATCGAAACCGTCAACTACAAGGCCGAGGTCGAGCGCAGCTATCCCACCGCCGAGCTGCAGGCCCAGCGCTGGAGCGCCGTGGACGAGGTGCTGAACTTTGCCGAGAACCACCGCCGCCGCGCCAAGACGGCCACCATCGAGAGCTTCCTCCACGAGCTGGTGCTGGAAGCCAACGACGATCCCACCAGCGAGGACTCCCGCGACCGCACCAGCGTCACGCTGATGACCCTGCACGCGGCCAAGGGCCTGGAGTACCCGCGGGTCTATCTGGTGGGCATGGAGGAGGGGTTGTTGCCCCACGCGCGGGCCGTGGCCGAGGACACGATCGAGGAAGAACGGCGCCTGGCCTACGTGGGCATCACTCGTGCCCGCGAGGAACTCACGTTCACCCGCACGCGAACGAGGGCCCGCCACGGGCGGCGTGCGCCGTCGATGGCCTCGCGGTTCCTCTACGAGTTCCTCGACTCGGCCCCGCCCGAAGACTGGGTGCCGGCCGGCGAGGACCTGCCGGTGGTGGGAAGCCCGGCGGTGAAGAAAGCGGCGGCGAAGAAGAAAGGGGCTGCGCGAAAGAAGAGTGCAGCAATCCGCCGCGCGGTGCGTTGAAGGCAACGCCGGCCCGGGATCGCCTCACGCTCGGGTTTCCGCTAGCCCTGTCGGCGATGAGCACGGACAACGCCCGCCTGGCCCGCCGACGCCAGGCCCTGCTGGACCGACTGCACGAAACCGAGTCCGCGGTCGCCCAGGGTCGCGAGGCCGCACGCCCGGTCGAACTCGACCAGAGCGCGGTGGGAAGGATCTCGCGCGGCGATGCCCTGCAGAGCCAGGCGATGAGCCTGGCCGCCCAGCGCCGCCGCGAACAGGACCTGTCGCGCATCCGGCTCGCCCTTGCCCGCATCGACGACGGAAGCTACGGGCTTTGCGCCGTCTGCGGCGAGGAAATCGCCGAGGGCCGCCTCGACTACGACCCGGCCGCGGCCGCCTGCATCGCCTGTGCCGACGGGTAAGGCCAGCCTCCTGCGGGATTCAGCCGGCGGGAAGCCAACGTGCGTCGATCCCCGAAACGGTGCCCAGGAAACGCTACCAGGACAGACTCGGATCCCGCGAACCGCTACCGCCCGGCCCGGACTCGAACTGCGCGAATCTCGACCGCGTAGGACAGCCCGGCTCTTCGCAACCCGTCCTGCAACGCGAGGCGCACGTACTGCTGCTCGGGAAAGCCGAGCACGCGGGCGAATTTCGCCGCCCTGGCCGGGCTGACCGTCTTGCGTTCCTTCTCCAGGTCGCAGAGGTAGCTGCGCGTCACACCGATTTTTCGGGCGAAACCGGCCTGGGTCATCTCGGCGCCTTCGCGAGTCGCCCGGATCGCCATTCCCAAGGTCAGCGGTCCACCGGCCAGCTTTTCCAGAAGAGGACGCGGCGACTTCCCGTTTCTAGTAGTCATGCTTGGTCACCTCCTCGATCCGGACCGCTTTCGCGTTCTCCCAGCCGATCTCGATGTCGATCGCCCGGTACGAGAGGCTGAGCCGAATGGAGCGCTGGCCTCGCCTCTCGCCCTGCAGCGCTTCGTCGTGGTAGCCCCTCATCGTGCGCGCTTCCTCCAGACCTTCCTCCTCGACCGTGTCGATCCATTCGAGAAGCTTTGCCGCGACGTGCCGGGGCACCCTGCGCAGCTGCTTCTCCGCCAATCGGCCGAGGAGTACGCGACGGGTCACGACCGTGCACCCCGCGTACACTCAATTGGTGTACATGTCCATTCGACGGACCTGTCGTCGAAAGCCCGCCCGAGCATGGTGGCGGAGTACGATGTCCGACGCGGCCGGTTCTACGACAGCGGAGTACTTTGTTTCCAGGCGCCCGGCCTCGACAACCCGCGAACCATTCTGATACGGGGGCACCTACCCTGGAGGTTCCCGTGAAACGTTCCGCGATCTCCATTCTGATTTCGACCCTCATCGCCCTGCCTGGTTCCGGAGCCTGGGCCGCCCAGGCAATCACTACCTGCGGCCAGGAGACCATCGGCGGCGTCCTCACCGGCGACCTGGACTGTTCCGGCGTGGACGTAGGCGTAACCGTCCTCCCGGGAGGCTCCCTCGATCTTGCGGGCCACGCCCTTGTGATGGGACAGGTTGCCGGGGTCGTGTGCCTGGGCAGCTGCGTCATCGACGGGAACGTCGCGATCACGAAAGGCCAGGCCTCGGCGAACGAAGATCGAGGAACCATGCTCGGGAGCGCCCTCGACGGCATCGTCGCCCTCTCGAACACTTCATCGTTGGATGTCGCCAACATTCACATGCAGGGCACCACGTCGACCGGTATCTCGGCGCACCGTGCGACACTACGCAACTGCACCATCGGCTACACTGCCGACGTAGGCATCTCCGTGACTGGACGCCTGACGCTCACGGACAGCACGGTTGCCGGCCACGATGTCGGCGTCGTTGCCGGGAAGCGGGTCTCCATGGTGACTTCGAGCATTACCGGTGCCGGCCACGGCATCCTCACGCCCGGGAGAGTCTCCCTGGCCGACCACTCCACCGTCCAGGGCCACGATATCGTCGGCATCCGGGCTCGCGCCGTGCGGGCGACCGACTCGCAGATCAACAGCAGCGGCGAGTACCTCTACGTCGAGCAAGACCACTGCCTCCTCTACCCGGAAGAGTGCGGCGACATCTTCACCGTCCGGAAACCGAAGCTTTCCGGAACGACCTGCGACAAGAGCAGCCGCGTCAAGTCCTCGCAGGGCGGCCAGGTGTGGGAGCTGACCGGCCAGTCCTGGGAGACCTGCTCCCAGGACTGAACGCCTCCTCCCTTCGCGATCCGGGACTGGACGTGCCTATCTTGCGCACCGGCCGACGGCGAGCCGAGTTTCCCGGAAGATGCCACCGACTGACAGCCACAACATCGCCTGCTATGGCGGCCGCGACCGCGACTGGCACGGCGCGGTGCTCGAGCAATGCCGGTCGCTTCGACTCGGCTTCGAACCGTCGCGGTGGATTCGCAACGCCCATGTCCAGAACGTGATGACCGTTGTGCGCGGCGACGCCGCGCCGCCCCTCGACTGGGATCTCGAAGAACGGATGGCCATGCCAGACGGTGGTACCGTCTCGATCCAGTGGCTGGGGCTCGACGCGCCCGCGGAGACGCCGGTGCTGGTGGTCCTGCACACGATCACCGGAAGCGGCGACGGGCTTCGCCGCTTCATCGCAGCCGTACAGGCCCGGCTTGGCTGGGTGGTCGCGGCCTGCAACCGGCGGGGCCACGCCGGGCTCGACCTCACGGCCCCCCAGGTCAACACGATGGGCTCGACCGGCGATCTGCGCCGGCAACTGCTCACGATCGAATCCCGCCGTCCCGCCGCTGCCCTCTACGGCGTCGGCGTGTCGGCGGGCTCCGGACTGCTGGTACGCTATCTCGGGGAAGAAGGCGCAAAGTCCCGCCTGCGGGCGGCGGTGGCGCTATGCCCCGCTTACGACATCCGCGACGCCTTCCATCACGTGCAGCGGGGCTACGACCGCTACCTGACCCGCAAGATGGTGGACTTCTTCCTGCGCAGGAACAGCAGGGCCCTCGGCCACATGGACGGCTACGGGCAC
>JBHEPB010000125.1:0-4051 GCA_046260515.1 Binatia bacterium | reverse complement strand
CCGCCGCGCGCCGGCCGCGGATGCTGCCACGGCAGCCTCGCGTTCCCAACCGCGCCGGGGAGGCGGCCCCGGGATGCGCCGCCGTTGTGGCCATCGCCACGGCGCGCGGCTATGGTCTCCCGCGTGAGTCGCCGCAAGATTTCCTTCGTCGCCGGGAACCTGCCCCAGGCCATCGAGGCATTGGCCCGCCTTCGCGAGCGCTACCCCTCGGTGCCGCCGGAGGAAGCCGACGTGATCGTCGCCCTCGGCGGCGACGGCTTCATGCTCGAGACCCTGCACGCCTTCCTCGACCGCCGTCTGCCCATCTACGGCATGAACAAGGGCACGGTGGGCTTCCTCCTCAACGACTACAGCGAGGACGACCTGCTGGAGCGCATCGACCGGGCGGTTCCGGCCTCCATCCATCCCCTGGCCATGAAGGCCGAGTGCACGGACGGCAGCATGGTGGAGGCCATCGCGATCAACGAGGTGGCCCTTCTGCGCCAGAGCCGCCAGGCGGCGAAGATCCGCATCACCATCGACGGCAAGGTGCGCATGTCGGAGCTGGTCTGCGACGGTATCCTGGTGGCGACGCCGGCCGGCAGCACGGCCTACAACCTGTCCGCCCACGGCCCCATCCTGCCCGTCAGCTCGAACGTGCTGGCGCTGACGCCGATCAGCGCCTTCCGGCCGCGTCGCTGGCGCGGCGCCATCCTGCCCCGGGAAGCCCGCGTGTCCTTCGAGGTGCTCGAACCCGACCACCGGCCGGTGAGCGCCACCGCCGACACCACCGAAGCCCGCAGGGTCGTGCGCGTCTCCGTGCACGAGGACCGCAGCGTGGCGGCCGAGCTGCTCTACGATCCCGAGCACGGCCTCGAGGAGCGCATCCTCAAGGAACAGTTCGTTCCCTGAAGTTCGCGCGCGGACGCGCTGTCAACCGCCGGCGGCTTCCGTCTCGGCCACCGGCAGCGGCGAGCGCGAGTACACGCGGTCGCCCTGGTTCGAACCGTCGGCGTTGGAGGCATTGGCCGCGGCGAAGAAGCCGATACGGCCCACGGCGGCGGTTGGGGCCTTCCACTGGAAGGTCCAGGAATTGCCGCCGACCTGTCCGATCGCCGTGCCGCCGTAGCTGTGCTCGATGTAGGTGCGGGTACCGCTCATGGCCGCCAGCACCTGCGTGGTGGCGGAATCGCTGGCGAGAAACTCGCCCGCGCCGGCGCCGTCCTTCATCGAGATGGCGGTCATCTGGAACCCCCAGCGCAGCACGGCGGCATCCTTGTGCTGCACCTTCAAGGTCACGGTGTACGTGGCGCCCGGCTCGTAGCGGGCCGGAATGCCTTCCACGACGATGGCGCCGGCCTCGTCGGGATTGAGGGGAAAGGAGTTGTGGCAGACGGTGCAGTTGCCTTCGGGCGCCTCGCTTCCGAAGGCCGGGGCTCCCGTCGTCGCCGGCTGGGGGCCTGCAGAGGCCGCGTGCGCGGAACCGGCGGAAGCAACGGCCAGCGCGAGCGAGGCGACGACTCCGGTCACCGTGCGAAGAAGGCTGGCTGTTGCCGCGTGGTCACGCATCCCGGTCCCCGCAAGATGACGCGTCGGGCGACTCGATCCAGCGCGCGAAGCTTCGCACGTTGGTCTTCACCACCTGGGCCAGGGTCGGCTCCAGCAACGCGCGCAGCTTCGCGAGGGCGCCGGCGTCGCTTTCCCCCGTGACGAGGAAGGGAATGCCGTTGAGCTTCGCTCGCGGCGGTGCCCAACCGTCGATCTCGGGCGGCGCCGCACTGCACATGTGCACGCCGGCGAGTCCGGGCGGAGCGTGCAGGGCGAGGGTGAGGGCGAGCACGGCGCCCTGTCCGTCTCCCGTCAGCACGAAGCGCCGGCCCAAGGCTCCGACGAGCAGGTCGAGCTGGACCAGGGCGTCACCGAAACTCGCGGCTTCAGGGCGGGCCACGTCGTGGCCAAGGTACCAGGAGAAGCCCTCGTACGCGGGTTCGCCGCGGTGGTTGCTCTGAAAGGGATTGCAGGGGCGCGCCGCCTGGGGAGCGACGATATCGACGTTGTCGCCGAAGACGGCGCGGGCGCTGCGGACGGCCAACGGCGCGTCGCCGCCCCGGGCGTGCAGCGCGACAACGAGGGGCAAGGCCGCACCGCGCCGACCGGCTTCTCCTGCCGTCGCCAGGACAAAGCCGGTACCTGCACCGAATCCGGCGGGCAGGACATCGACGTCGCCGGCGGGGTTCAGTCGATTTCCTTGACGGGAGCGACGGCGGCGGCGCGGGCCGCGAGCGCGGCGAACGTGATCGCCGGTCCGAGAGTGCCGCCTCCGCCGTAGTAGTAGGAGCCGGTGGGCGACGCGATGCAGTTGCCCGCCCCGTACAGGCCGCGAATCGGCTGGCCGGCTGCCGACAGCACCTCGCCCGACGGGTTGATCACCGGACCGCCGTTGGTGTCCAGGGTCCCCGACGCGAGGATGATCGCGTGCAGGCGGCTGGCCGGGTCGATCGGATGCATGGTCGGGTTCGGCATCTTGCCGACGGCGTGGGAAGTGCCCTGGTTCGGGTAGGACCAGATGCGCGAGTGCCAGAGGCGGTCGTAGAGTTTCTCGCCGCGGCGAAAGTCCGTGTCCACGCCGCGCGTCGCGAACTCGTTGTAGCGCTTGATCGTCGCCGACAGCGCGCTGGCGAAGTTCTCCTCCAGCGCGACGCCACCGGTGCGCGCGGCCAGGCGGCCGAGCCTTTCCTGGACGGCCTTCTCGAGCTCGCTCGCGTTGGCCCCGCTCACCACGTGGGGAGACTGGGTGCCCGGAGCCGGGATGGGGAAGCGCCCGCCGTACAGTTCGGCCGTGCGCTGGTCGTACACCATGAAGAGCAGCATGTTGGGCCACTCGTGGCGCGACGGATCCCAGGTGAAGTGCACGCGGGTGCGCTCGTTGTAGTTGGCCGTCTCGTTGACGACGCGGCGCCCGTAGCGATTGACGAGGATGCAAGAGTCGCCGGGAGGCATGAAGACGTCGTCCGGCGTGCTCGAGAACTGCAGGGCCTGCTCGAGGACGACCTGGGCCCTCCAGGCCGAGTTCATGTGGCCGAGGCGCGCGCCGGCCGCCGTGGCCATATAGACGAAGTCGCCCTCGTTGGTCGGCACGGCGCAGCCGCCGAAGACCGGCCCGGGCTGGAACTGGCGGACGAGGTCGGGGCTCTGCGTGAAGCCTCCGCTGCCGAAGATCACGCCACGCCGGGCGCGCACGCGCACGATGCTCTTGTCGATCTTCTGCGCCTCGATGCCGACGACCTCGCCCGCGCGGTTGCGCAGCAGCGTCGTCACCCGGTGTCCCATCAGCATCGGGATCTGCCTCTTCTCGACGGCGGCCTTCAGCTGGCGGACCATCTCGTCGCCGAGGCCGAAGCTGCCGTCCGGCTTCTTGGGCCACAGGCGCCGGTCCACGGGTTCCTTGTCCTCGGTGGCTTCCTCGAAGTAGTCGGGCATGGCCCCGAAGGGCTTGTCCGCGGGCATCGAGACCAGCGCGCCGATGCTTTCCAGCTCGTCCACTACCTGCGGCCCGTTGTCGTAGAGGGCCGCGAGCAGGTCGTAATCGTTCTGGGAAAGGCCGAGGCGCGGGTCGTCGGCGCGAAAGAGATTGGGGTAGGAGTAGCGGGCCATTTTCGCGAGGGTTTTCTCGCGGGGTTCCTCGACGCCGCGTTCCTTGAGGAAGCGGTTGTTCGGCACCCAGTACACGCCGCCCGACTTGGCGGTGGTGCCGCCGAAGAGCAGGGCCTTTTCCACCAGCACGACCTTGGCGCCGGCGTCGTGGGCGAACACCGCGGCGACGGCTCCCGCCGCCCCGCTGCCCACCACGATCACGTCGGCTTCGAGGTTGAACGACGGCGTGTCGGAGGCTGCGGCTTCGCGCACGCCGGGAAGGGCGGCGGCGCCGGCGGCCACGCCCGCAAGGCGCAGGAAGTCACGACGGGAGATTCCCGGCCGCGATCCGCGGCCGGACGGCTTTTCTTCGAAGTGGTCGCTCACGATCAGGCCGCCGCTGCCGCCCCGTCGGTGGTCGAGTAGAACTGTTTGGTCC
>JBHEPB010000122.1:0-3434 GCA_046260515.1 Binatia bacterium | reverse complement strand
GGCCTCGACGTCCTCGGAGGTCTCCAGCAGGGCGAACTCGCCGACCAGCCCGTTGCAGCTGGTGTCGGGCTTGAAATCGTTGGGGAAAGCGTTGCCGGCCTCGCGCAGGTCGGCAAGTTTCGCGCGGCGAACCCGCACCTGCTCGCTCTCGCGCGCCGCCAGTTGGGCGTCGCTCTCGCCTGCTGTGGTCTTGTCCGACATGGTCCGTACGACAGTCAGGGAGGTTCCTTCCAGGCCGGGGCCCCGGGCCCTGAACCCGAGGCTGGAAGAAGAAGCGGCGCGAAGCGCGCGGACCGTAGCCCGCACTTTTCCGGCAGTCAACTGGACAGGTTGTGCAAGTGCGCGCAAAACTTGAACTTCTGCACGGTGTTCTCTACCCTCCGCCGAGTGTTGCGGCGCGCGGGACTCAGGCAGGCGGTCACTGTCCTCCATTACAGCTTGATCGTGCTGGCCGCCTGGGCAGCGGCCGTCTTCGTCGTCAAGCTGACCAGCCTCGATCTCTCCCCCAAGGTGCCCGAGCCCAAGGTGGAAGCCGGGGCCCAGGCCCACGCGGGTCGCGCCCGCCGGGGAGCCGACGACGCGCTGATCCTGAAGCGCAACCTCTTCGGCGCCACCGACCTCGAGGCGGCCGGAGAAGAGGCGCCGGCCGCCGGCAGCGCCGACCTGAGGCTAAGGGGAATCGCCTCCTCGGACGGCGCCTCGTTCGCGGTGTTCGAGAACACGGCCAGTGGGGAGCAGAATGTCTTCGCCGTCGGTGACAAGGTGTTCGACGGGCCCCGCCTGGTCTCGGTGGATGCCGCGGGCGCCGACGTGGTGCTGCGCGGTAAGAAGCGGCGCTACGAGATCGAGGAGGATTCCCCCGGCGAGAGCGCCGCGGAGGCCCGCGGCAAGGGCGGCCGGGGCAAGGGCGACAAAGGCAAGGACGGCGGCAAGGGCAAGGACGCCGCCTCCGGCGTGAAGAAGACGGGCGAAAGCGCGTACCTGGTGGACCGGCGCGAGATCGAGCACGTGGTGGCCAACCTGAACCAGGTGATCACCCAGGCCCGCGCCGTCCCCGTGCTGAACGACGGCAAGAGCGCCGGGTTCAAGCTGATCAACATTCGCAAGGGATCGATCTTCGAGAAGGTCGGCCTCGAGGACGGCGACATCGTGCAGCGAGTCAACGACACCGAGCTCACCGACCCGTCCCGGGCGGTCGGCCTGCTCGAGGAGATCCAGTCGATGGGCCAGATCCGCGTCAACTTCGTGCGCAGCGGCAAGCTGCGCACCTACACCTACACCATCCGATGAGACGCCGATGAAACGACCAGCTGCCATCGCCGTCTTCGCCGTCCTTCTCTGCTGCACGCCCGTGCCCGGCGCGTGGGCCGCCGACGAGGACGAACTGCCCGTTCCCGCCGACCCTTCGGCCATCGTGATGAACTTCGAGAACGTGGAACTCACCGCCTTCATCAAGTTCATCAGCAAGATCACCGGGCGCAACATCGTCTTCGGAGACAAGATCGAGGGGACCGTGTCGGTGGTCTCGCCGTCGCCCGTCAACGTGGAGCAGGCCTTCGCCATGTTCCAGTCGGTGCTGGCCACCCAGGGGCTGACGACGGTGGACGAAGGAGCGGTGATGCGCATCGTCGCCACCAAGGACGCGCGCACCTCCGGCGCCACCCTGGTCGACGGGGGAAGGTCCGGGGGCGGCTTCGTCACGCGCCTGATCCCCCTGCGCTACGTCAGCGCCGCCGACGTCGCGCGGGTGCTGGCTCCCCAGGTGTCCAAGGACGGCTCCATCGTTCCCTACGAGGGCACCAACACCATCATCGTCAGCGACACCTCCAGCAACCTCTCGCGCATCGCGGAGATGGTGGTGGCCATGGACATCGCCGGCCACGAGCAGATGATCCGCGTGCTGCCGCTGCGCCACGCCGAGGCCGTGCGCACCTCCGAACAGATCCTCGACATCCTGCTCGGCCCGTCGGGCGGCGGCGGCGGCGGACGCCGCAAGGGAGGAGGAGGCGACGACAAGGACAAGGGGGGATCGGCCGCCCAGATCGGCTTCAAGATCACCCCCGACGAGCGCACCAACTCGCTCATCGTCATGGCCTCGCCCTCCGACATGGGCCGCATCCGCGACCTGGCCATCGGCCTCGACACCGAGCTCCGCCCGGGCGACGAGCGCGTCCACGTTTACTACGCCAGGAACGCCGACGCGGAGTCCCTGGTGGAAGTGATCTCCGCCATGCTCTCGGGCACCCGGAACCGCGGCCGGCGCGACCAGCGCGACAAGAAGGACGGCGCCGCTTCCCCGGCCTCGAGCCAGGGTCTCCAGCCGGCGTCGGCGCTGCCCTCGGCCTCGGACGAGAACGTGTCGATCACTGCCGATCCGGCCACCAATGCCGTGGTCGTTGAGGGTCCCAACCAGGAATGGAAGAAGATCCTGGGGCTGCTCGAGAAGCTCGATATCGCCAGGCCCCAGGTCTTCATCGAGGCCATCATCATCGAGGCCAGCACCAACAAGGCCAAGGCCCTCGGCTTCGACTACCAGGCCGCCCTCGACGTCGGGGCCGGCGACATGCTGATGCGGTCGAACATCGCCCAGCTCAGCTCGGCCTTCATCAATCCCCTGGCCCTCGGCGGACTGGTCGCCGCGGCGGCGAGCGACAAGCAGGTGGAACTGCCCGACGGCACCGAGATCCCGGCCAACTACGCGCTGCTCCAGGCCCTGGACACCACCAGCGACGTCGAGGTGCTGTCGGCCCCCACCCTGCTCACCCTCGACAACCAGGAGGCCGAGATCATCGTCGGCCAGAACATCCCCTTCGTGACCGGCCGCGCCTCGGACGTCACGGCCCCGTCGGCGCTGTTCACCCAGGTGGAAAGGCGCGACGTCGGCATCAAGCTGCGCGTGCGTCCCCAGGTCTCCGAGGGCGACGTCGTCGTGCTCGAGGTGTACCAGGAAGTGTCCGCCGTCGTCCGCCAGGGTCTCACCGAGGCCCAGCTCCTGCAGGTGGGACCGGTGACGACGATCCGCTCGGCGTCCACCTCGGTGAGCGTCGGCGACGGCCGCACGGTGGTGATCGGCGGCCTCATCAGCAACCGCCTGGAACAGGGCGAATCGAAGGTTCCCCTGCTCGGCGACATTCCCCTGCTCGGCCGCCTCTTCACCTACGAGCGCAAGGACAAGGACAAGGTCAACCTCATCGTCTTCCTCACGCCGCACGTGATCCGTTCTCCCCGCGACCTCGACGTGGTCAGCGACGACCGCCGCGACCGCTTCCGCAGCGGCCTGAACGACCCGCAGGCCGAGCTGCCCGGCGACCCGCCGCGCCGGCTCGTGCCGGTGGAACCGGCGCCTTCCGAACGCAGCCGCGGCGGCGAGGCCGAGCCCGCGGTCGCTGCGGCTCCGGCTCCGCCTCCGCCTGCCGCCCCGACCCGCGCGGCGG
>JBHEPB010000106.1:0-13738 GCA_046260515.1 Binatia bacterium | reverse complement strand
TTGTGGCCGATGGCCGAAGAGCCGACCAGGCGGCGGATGACGTTCTCGTGGAAAACGTCGGCCACCAGCCCGAGGCCGCGATGACTGATCAGCGCCTTGCCGTTGCTGGAGACGATGCCGGAGCCTTCCTGGCCGCGGTGCTGCATCGAGTAGAGGCCGAGGTAGGCCAGGTTGGCGGCCTCGCTGTGGCCGTAAATTCCGACGACGGCGCACTCCTCGTGAAAGCGATCGTCGGCGCCGGCCAACGGGGAGGCGTCGCCGGTCAGGAGGGAGGCGTCGCCGGTTAGGAGGGAGGCGTCGCCGCTTAGACGGGAGGCGTCGCCGGTCTCCTCCGGCGCCAGGCCGGGTCCACTCGACTTCTCCGCTTCGCCGCCCTCTCCCATCTCAGCCTCCCGCCGCAGCGCGAACCGCTTCCCGGGCGTCGCCGTGCGCGATGGCCGGCAAGGTCCCTTCCCAGCCCGCACGCAGCACGTCGAGCTGGACATCGACCAGAACGGCCGCCGAATCCGAAATCCGGACCGAATCTCCGCCGCTCCTGCCCAAGCGCCGGCAGGCGACGCCGGCCGCAGCGGCCCGCGTTTCCAAGATGCCGACTGTTGCCGCCTCGACCGCAACGAGGATGCGGCAACCGCTCTCCCCGAACAAAGCGAGGTCGCGGCGCCCCGTCACTTCGACGGCGATGCTGCACCCCATGCTCGAGGCCAGGCACATCTCGGAAACGGCAACGGCCAGTCCCCCGTCCGCGACATCGTGCGCCGAGCGTACGAGGCCCTCGGCGATGAGGTCGCTGCAGAACTCGCCGAGACGTCGCTCCGCGACGAGATCGATGGCGGGGGGACGATCCCCGGTCAGGGCGTGGCGCGAAGCGAGGTACTCGGACCCCTCGAACTCGGGCTGTCCGGCTCCGAGCAGCAGGATCTCCGCAGCTTCGCCGGGCAGCGCGATGGAGGACGTGCGCGTCGCGTCGGCGGCGAGGCCCACCAGGGCCACGGTCGGCGTCGGCGGGATCGAGGCGCCCTGGGTGTCGTTGTAGAAGCTGACGTTGCCGGAGATCACCGCGATGTCGAAGGCGCGGCAGGCCTCGGCCATGCCGTCGATGGCCCGCGAGAACTGCCACATCACTTCGGGCTTCTCGGGGCTGCCGAAGTTCAGGCAGTCGCTGATGGCCAGCGGACGGGCGCCGGTGACGTAGACGTTGCGCGCGGCCTCGGCCACCGCGTGCTGGGTGCCGGTGAAAGGATCGAGGGCCACGTAGCGGGAGTTGCAGTCGCAGGTCATGGCCAGCGCGCCGCCGGTTTCCCTCACCCGCACCACGCCCGCGTCGCCGCCCGGATGCACCAGCGTGTTGGAACCCACGTAGGAGTCGTACTGCTCGCGCACCCAGCGACGGCTGCAGAGGTTGGGCAGGGCCAGCATGGCCGCCAGCTCCGCCGAGAGGTCGGAAGGCTCGGGCACCTTGGCAAGGTCGAGGGCCGCCGGCTTCGTCTTCGGCTCGGCCATGGGACGCTCGTACTTGGGCGCCGCGTCCGTCAGCGCCGCCGCGGGAATCGAGACGACGGTTTCTCCGTGGAACAGCGCCTCGAAGCGCCCGCTGTCGGTGATGGTGCCGGCGACCACGCAGTCGAGGCCCCAGCGGGCGAAGATGCGACCCACCCTCTCCTCGGCGCCCTGGCGGACCACCAGCAGCATGCGCTCCTGAGATTCGGAAAGCAGCATCTCGTAGGGCGTCAGGTCGGCTTCGCGCAGGGGGATGCGGTCGAGGTCGAGACGGATGCCCACTTCGCCTCGCGAGGCCATTTCCACCGATGAACTGGTGAGCCCGGCCGCGCCCATGTCCTGGATGGCCACCACGTCGTCGCCCTCGAGCACTTCGAGGCAGGCCTCGATCAGCACGCTCTCGGTGAAGGGGTCGCCCACCTGCACGGTGGGCTTCATCTGCTCGGACTCTTCCTTGAACTCGCTGGAGGCCAGCAGGCTGGCCCCGTGGATGCCGTCGCGGCCGGTCTTGGAGCCCACGTAGAGCACGGGGTTGCCGGTGCCGCTGGCCACCGCCCGGAAGATGCGGTCGGCGCGCACGATGCCGAGGGTGAAGGCGTTGACGAGGATGTTGCCGTTGTAGCCGGCGTCGAAGACCACTTCGCCGCCCACCGTGGCCACGCCCACCGAGTTGCCGTAGCCGCCTACGCCGGAGACGACGCCACGCAGCAGAAAGGGCGTCTTCTCGTGGTCGGGCGAGCCGAAGCGCAGGGAGTTCATGTTGGCCACGGGACGCGCGCCCATGGTGAAAATGTCGCGAAGGATGCCGCCCACACCCGTGGCCGCACCCTGGTAGGGCTCGATGTAGGAGGGGTGGTTGTGGCTCTCGATCTTGAAGATGGCGGCCATGCCGCCGCCGATGTCCACCGCGCCGGCGTTCTCGCCCGGGCCCTGGAGCACGGCGCGGCCGGACTGGGGTAGGCGTTTCAGGTGCACGCGCGAGCTCTTGTAGCTGCAGTGCTCGGACCACATCACCGAGAAGACGCCGAGTTCCTCGAACGTGGGCACGCGGCCGCCGAGGTGGGCCAGGATGTCCTGGTACTCCTTGGGCGTCAGGCCGTGCTCGATGGCCAGGGCCTCGTCCACGGGTCGCAGTTTCGGGGCAGCGCTCATGCCTGCCTCCCGGCGGCGCGGCTGGCCGTGCGGTCGCCGGCCAGCCACTGGTGGACGGAACGGAACAGGAGGGCGGCGTCCGAAGGGCCGAGCAGGGGATCGACGGCGTGCTCGGGATGCGGCATCAGGCCGACCACGTTGCCCGCCTCGTTGCAGATGCCGGCGATGTCGTTCATCGAACCGTTGGGCGCCCCGTCCGCGTAGCGGAACACCACCCTGCCCTCGCCTTCGAGGCGGGCCAGCTCGGCCTCGCTCGTCACGAAGCAGCCCTCGCCGTTCTTCAGCGGGATCGCCATCACCTGGTTCTTCTCACAGGAAGCCGTGAAGGCGGTGTCCACGTTCTCCACCCTCACGTTCACGCTGCGGCACAGGAAGCGCAGAGAGCGATTGCGCACCAACGCTCCCGGAAGCAGGCCCGCCTCGCAGAGGATCTGGAAACCGTTGCAGATGCCGAACACGGGGCCTCCCGCCGCAGCGTGGGCGGTGACCGCGCGCATCACCGGCGAGAACCGCGCCATCGCCCCGCATCGCAGGTAGTCTCCGTAGGAAAAGCCGCCGGGGAGGATGACGGCATCCACGCCCTTGGTGTCCTCGTCGCCGTGCCAGAGCATGGTGACGTCGTCACCGAGCACCGTGCCGACCGCATAGGCGGCGTCCCGCTCGTCGCAGGATCCCGGAAAGACGACAACGCCCCATTTCACGATTGACGGTTCTCCACCTCGAAGCGGTAGTCCTCGATGATCTCGTTGGCCAGCAGGCGCCGGCACATTTCGTCCACGCGCGCCGACACCGACGCGGCGTCCTTGCCGTCCAGGCGAAGCTCGATGAGCTTGCCGAGGCGCGCGTCGGTCACCTCGTCGTAGCCGAGCGAGTGCAGGGAGGCCGCGACGGCCTTGCCCTGGGGGTCCAGGATGGCCGACTTCGGCATCAGGTAGACGTGGGCGACGAAGGTCACTTTGAGGTCCTGCGGTCGATCTCGAGGTAGGCCTCGGAAACCTCGCCGAGGTCCTGGCGGAAGCGGTCCTTGTCGAGCTTCTTGCGGGTCTCGGCGTCCCAGAAGCGGCAGGTATCGGGGCAGATCTCGTCGCCCAGCAGCACGCGGCCGTCGGAGGTGCGTCCGAACTCGAGCTTGAAGTCCACCAGCAGGATGCCGCGCTCGAGCAGGAAGGGCTTCAGGATGTCGTTCACCGCCAGCGTCTGGCGGCGGATCTCCGCCAGTTCCTCCGCGGTGGCCCAGCCGAAGGCGATGGCGTGGTCGTCGTTGATCAGCGGGTCGCCGAGCTCGTCCGACTTGTAGCAGAACTCGATGATGGGACGCGCCAGCTCCTCGCCCTCCGGCCGGTCGAGCCGCTTGCGGCAGCTGCCGGTCACGATGTTCCGCAGGATGGTCTCGCAGGGGATGATCTCGAGCCTCTCCACCAGCATCTCGCGTTCGTTCAGGGTGGCGACGTAGTGGTTGTCGATCCCCTTGCCGCGCAGCAGCTCGAACAGGCGGGCGGAGATGCGCTGGTTGAGGACGCCTTTGGACTCGATGGTCCCCTTCTTCTGCGCGTTGAACGCCGTGGCGTCGTCCTTGAAGTAGAAGATCACCTTGCTCGGGTCGGTGGTCGCGTAGATCTTCTTGGCCTTGCCTTCGGCGATCATGTCGGTCTTGGTCGGTGCACTCACGGCTGTTCCCTCGTTCCTCGTTGGATGATGGCGCTCACGTGCGTGAGCGCGTGTCGTACATCGAAAGCGTCCTCGATCTCGGCGGCGCCGAGGTGGGCCGCAATGTCCGGGTCGGCGGCCACCAGGCTGCGGAAGTCGCCGTCGGCCAGGGCGCAACGCTGCACCCAGCCGTAGGCCACTTCGCGCTTCTGGCCCCTGTCCACCAAAGCGAGCAGGAGGCGTTCGGAGGCCAGCCGACCGCCGGTCAGGTCGAGGTTGCGCTGCATGTTGCCGGCCCTCACCTCCAGGCCGTCCACGATGCGGGTCATGCGCGAGAGCATGAAGTCCAGGGCAATCGTCGAGTCGGGCGCGATCACGCGCTCGGCCGACGAATGGCTGATGTCGCGTTCGTGCCAGAGCGCGATGTTCTCGAGGGCGACCATCGCGTTGGCGCGCACCACACGGGCCAGGCCGCAGAGGTTCTCGCTGAGAATGGGGTTGCGCTTGTGGGGCATCGCCGACGAGCCCTTCTGGCCCTTGCCGAAGGGCTCCAGGGCTTCGAGCAGCTCGGTGCGCTGGAGGTGACGGATCTCGGTGGCGAATCGCTCGAGGCCGCCGGCCGCTACGGCCAGGGCCGCAAAGAAAGCTGCGTGGCGGTCGCGGGGCACCACCTGCGTGGCCACCGGCTCGGGCGTGAGACCCAGCTCGCCGAGGACTTCGGCCTCGATGTCCGGCCCGTTGACTCCGTAGGTGCCGACCGCGCCCGACAGCTTGCCGAAGGCGATCTCGGCCGCGGCAACTTCGAGGCGGGCCTTGGCCCGGGTGAGTTCGGCATACCAGCCGGCCATCTTGAGGCCGAAGGTGATGGGCTGGGCATGGATGCCGTGGCTGCGGCCCGCCATCACCGTGTCGCGGTGGGCGTCCACCTGGCGCAGGACGGCCGCGCGCAATTCCTCGAGCGTGGCAGTCAGGATGCGCGAGGCCTCGACGAGTTGCAGGGCGAAGGCGGTGTCCACGACATCCGACGACGTCATGCCGAAGTGCAGGAAGCGGCCGGCGTCGCCCACGGTCTCGGCCACCGCGGTGACGAAGGCGATGACGTCGTGGTGGACCTCGGCCTCGATCTCGGCGATGCGGTCGGCGTTGACGCGAGCCTTGGCGCGGATCTCGTCCGTGGTGCCGGCAGGAATGCTTCCCCGGCGCTCGAGCGCCGCGCACACGGCGATCTCGATCTCGAGCATCAGCTCGTAGCGGTGTTGGTCGCTCCAGACAGCGCCCATCGCGGGACGCGTGTACCTCGATATCATCTTCTGGCCTGCCTGCCCTGCCCGATCCCTGAAGTTGGAGAACCTGCTAGCGGCGTTGGTGCGACTCTGGGCCCGTGGCGCTGCCGCCTGCTCGAACGACGGGTCCCCGGTCAGGAGGAGGTGTGCCCGAAACCGCCCCCGCCGCGCGGCGTATCATCGAGCTCCTCGACCTCCTCGAGCACGCTGTGCGCAACGGGACAGATGACGAGCTGGGCGATGCGCTGGCCGGGCTCGATGCGAACCGGCTCGGCGGAAAGATTGATCAACAGGACCGCGACTTCCCCGCGGTAGTCCGGATCGATCGTTCCCGGAGCGTTCGGAATGCTGAGACCGTACCGGAGCGCGAGCCCGCTGCGCGGGCGAACCTGGCCCTCGTACCCACGGGGTATGGCAATCGCAAATCCGCAGGGCACAAGGCGTCGTTCTCCTGCCGCGAGCACGAGCGGCGCCTCGATGGCGGCCGGCAGGTCCAGACCGACAGCGCCGGCGGTCATGGCCCGGGGCAGTTCGACGGGCACGCTGCCGACGCGACGGACGCGGACTCGCAGGGGTTCGCCGTCGCGCGTCGGCACGACGTCAGGAGGCGGGAAGCGCCATGGCGTCGGCTTCGAGATCGCCGAGCAGGACGGCCGCCGCGCGCTCAAAGCTGAACATCTCGCCGGCCAGCGCCACCATGTCGTCGTTGGTGACGGCTTCGATGGCCAGCGTGATCTCGTCGAGGTCGATGGGGCGGTCGTAAAAGATGAGGTTGCGACCGATGCGCGACATGCGGCTGTCGGTCGTCTCGAGCGACAACGGTATGCTGCCGATGAGCTGGGTCTTCACCCTTTCGAGTTCTCCGGCGCCGAGGCCCTCGCGGACGATGGAGCGCATCTCCTCGAAGATCAGCTCGTTCACTTCGGCCACCGAGTCGCGGCCACAGGCAGCGTAGACGCCGGTGTAGCCAATGTCGCGATAGGGCGCCTGGAAGGCGTAGACCGTGTAGGCCTTGCCCCTCTCCTCGCGCACGCGCTGGAAGAGGCGCGAACTCATGCCGCCGCCGAGGGCGGCGATCAACACTTCGCCGGCTTCGCGGCGCGGGTCGAGCACCGACAGGCCCGGCATCCCGATGGTGAGGTGGGCCTGCTCGATCTCGCGTCGCACCAGGTAGAGCCCCGGACGAAAATCCGGGCGGTCCTGGCTGCGCTCGACCTCGGCGATCGGCTCGAGGGCCCCGAAGATGTCGCGGCAGCGCGCCACGAGGTCGTCGTGGTCCACCGGACCCGCGGCCGAGACCACCAGGCGGTTGGGCCGGCGAAAGTCGCGCAGGAAACGCAGGATGTCGTCGCGCTGGATGCGCTCCACGCTGGCCACCGACCCTGCCACCGGCCAGCCGAGGCGGTGCCCCGGCCAGTAGCATTCCAGGAGGTGATCGAGGGAGTACTCCTCGGGGTCGTCCTCGACGTCGAGGATCTCCTGCACGATGACTTCGCGTTCGAGTTCGATGTCCTCGGGCCGGGCCTCGGCGTGCAGCACGATGTCGGAGAGCACGTCGAGCGCCGTCACGGCCTCCCCGGCGAGCACCCGCGCGTGGTAGCAGGTGTATTCCTTGTCGGTGAACGCGTCGATGGAGCCGCCGCGACGCTCGATCTCCTCGGCAATCTGCCGGGCCGAGCGTCGCGGCGTCCCCTTGAACAGGAGATGCTCGACGAAGTGGGCGACGCCCACGATGCGTTCGTCCTCAAAGCTCGAGGAAGTGTCGGCCCAGATCCCGATCGAGACCGACGGCACGTCCCGCACGCTTTCGGTCACGACCCGGAGGCCGTTCTCGAGCCGGGTCGTGCGAAGGAGGCCGTTCAAGCGCTCTCCTTCTCCGCAAGCTCCCGCTTGGCCTCCTTGAGGCTCAGGCGGATCTTGCCCTGGCGATCGACCTCGAGGACCTTCACCGGGATCTTGTCGCCTTCCTTCAGGAAGTCGCGCACGTTCTCGACGCGCTTCTCGTCGATCTGGGAGACGTGCAGGAGGCCATCGGTGCCCGGCAGGATCTCCACGAAGGCGCCGAAGTCGGCGATGCGCCGCACGGTGCCGTTGTAGATGCGCCCGACCTCAGGACTGGCGCAGATGCCGGCGATGATGTCGAGGGCCTTGCGCATGGCCACGCCGTCCGACGAAGCGACCAGTACGGTGCCGTCGTCCGAAACGTCCACCTTGCAGCCGGTCTGCTCGACGATGCCGCGGATCACCTTGCCGCCGGGGCCGATGAGGTCACGGATCTTGTCGATGTGGATGCGGATGGTCTCGATGCGGGGAGCGTGCTGGGACATCTCGCCGCGGGGCGCGGCCAGGGCCTTCTCCATCTCCGACAGGATGTGCAGGCGGGCGGTACGCGCCTTGTAGAGGGCATCGCGCATCACCTCGCGGGGGATCCCGGAGATCTTGATGTCCATCTGCACGGCGGTCACGCCCGTCTTGGTGCCGGCAACCTTGAAGTCCATGTCACCGAGGTGGTCTTCGTCGCCCAGGATGTCGGTCAGAACCGAGAACTTGCCGTCCTCGGCGATCAGGCCCATGGCGACGCCCGCCACGGAAGCCTTGATCGGCACGCCCGCGTCCATCAGCGACAGCGAAGCGCCGCAGACGGTGGCCATCGACGAGGAGCCGTTGGACTCCGTGACTTCCGAAACGATGCGCAGCGTGTAGGGGAAGTCGTCCGCACTCGGCAGCACCGGAAGAATGGCCCTCTCGGCCAGTGCGCCGTGCCCGACTTCGCGGCGTCCGGCCGAGCGCAGCATCTTGGCCTCCCCCACGCTGTAAGGCGGGAAGTTGTAGTGCAACATGAAGCGCTTGCGGACGTCGCCGAGCAGAGCGTCGATGCGCTGGGTGTCGGCCGACGTCCCCAGGGTGGCGACCACGATCGCCTGGGTCTCGCCGCGCGTGAACAGGGTGCTGCCGTGGCAGCGGGGAAGGATGCTGGTCTCGATGTCGATCGGACGCACCACGTCGAGACTGCGGCCGTCCACGCGATGGCCCTTGGCCACGATGTCGCCACGGACGATGTCTTCCTTGACGCGAGAGTAGGCGCGGGAAACCTCGCTGCCGTGGGCGGCAAGGTCGTCGGGCACCGAAGCCTTGAACTCCGCCTTGGCCTTGTCGAGGTTGGCGTAGCGCTCCATCTTTTCGGTGAAGGAGTAGGCCTTGCGCAGGTGCGGCTCGGCCAGTTCCCGCACGCGGGCCAGCACGTCGTCGGAGATCGACGGGGGGACGAATTCGCGCTTGGCCTTGTTGCCGGACAGGGCCCGCAATTCGTCCTGGAGCGCGATGATCGGGAGGATCTGGTCGTGGCCGAAGTAGAGGGCCTCGAGCAGTTCGTCCTCAGGCACCTGGTTGCCGCCGCCCTCGACCATCACGATGCTGTCGCGCTTGGCGGCGATCAGCAGGTTGATGTCGCTGGTCTCGAGGTCGTCCATGGTGGGGTTGGCCACCAGCTTGCCGCCGAGGCGACCGACCCGGACGCCCGCGATGGGGCCGTCGAAGGGGATGTTCGAGACGTGCACCGCTGCCGAAGCGCCGATCAGGCTGATCACGTCGGGGAGCCCGGCGCGGTCCGCCGACAGCACCGTGGCGATGATCTGCGTCTCGTACATGTACCCCTCGGGGAACAGCGGACGCATGGGCCGGTCGATGCAGCGGCAGACGAGAACCTCGTCGGCGCTCAGGCGCCCTTCGCGCTTGAAGAAACCGCCGGGGATCTTGCCGGCGGCGAAGGCCTTCTCCTGGTACTCGACGGTGAGCGGAAAAAAGTCCTGCCCCTCACGCATCGAGCGCGCGGAGACGGCAGTGACCAGCACCGTGGTGTCGTTGTACGACACCACCACGGCGCCATCGGCCTGCTTGGCAATACGCCCGGTTTCGAGCGAAAGCCTGCGGCCGCCGATTTCGAGGGCTACTTCGTGCCTCATTGTGTTCTTCTCCTAACCTTTTTTGTGCTCCGGTTGGGAGAAGAGGCGTATGGTACGGGGCGATCGCGCTACTTGCGGATACCGAGACGTTCCAGCAGCGACGCGTAGACGCTGTGGTCCGTCCTCTTGATGTAATCCAAGAGTCGGCGGCGCTGGCTGACCAGCTTGAGTAGTCCGCGGCGCGAGTGATGGTCCTTGGCGTGGACCTTGAAGTGCTCCGTGAGATGCGTGATCCGCTTCGTCAACAGAGCGATCTGCACTTCGGGCGAGCCGGAGTCACTTTCGTGACGACGGTAGGCCGAGATGAGCTCTTTCTTCGCTTGGGTTTCTTCGAGACTGTCAGTCACGACGATTCGCTTCGTTCCTTTCCTCTTCTTCCATTGGAGAGAGGGACGCAGGTAACATGAACTTTTCGGGAGGGCAAGGCGCGGACACGGTTGGCGACGCAAAGACCCTCTCGAGGCCCCACAGGCTGTTCTCGAAAAGGGCCACCGCCACCAGTTCCCCGGCGACGGACAGGCGGATGGTCTCGCCGGGTTGCCCCGGCGAGATCCTCATCAGGGGTGCCTGGCGGCCGAGGCGCAGAGCAGCCGCCTCGGCCGTAGCCAGCTCGACACAGCGCAGGTGGCCGAGCGCCTCGTCCAGGGACAGGAGGGCCGAACGGGCCAGCGCCTCCCCGCCTTCCTTTTCGAGGTCGGCAAGGGGGATGGCGTCATCCAGACGGAGCCGCCCCACCCTGGTCCGCCTCAGGGCCTCCAGCATGGCCCCGCAGCCAAGGCGGGAGCCGAGGTCCTGGGCCAGGCTGCGGACGTAGAAGCCCTTCGAGCTGTCGATGGAGACGGACAGGCGCTTTTCGTCGAGGATGCCGAGTTCCAGCCGGGCCACGTGGACGGGCCTGGCCTCCAGTTCGGGGGCCTCGCCGCGGCGGGCCAGCTCGTACATGGGGCGGCCGTCCCTCTTGATGGCCGAGTAGCTCGGCGGCACCTGCAGGATGTCGCCCTCGAACTCGCGGGCCAGGGCGGCGATCGCCTCGGGCTCCAGGGGCGGAACGGGGGCGGTGCCCGTCACCGTTCCGGTGCGGTCGAGGGTGTCGGTGGTCACGCCGAGGCGGATCACGCCCTCATAGGTCTTGTCGTTGTCGGTCAGGTAGCCCGCGAGCTTGGTCGCCTCGCCCAGGCAAAGCGGTAGCAGCCCGGTGGCGAAGGGATCCAGGGTGCCGGTGTGGCCGGCCTTGACCCCATCCAGCACACGGCGCACGCGGGCGACGACGGCCGCCGAGCTGATGCCGGCGGGCTTGTCCACGAGGAGCACCCCGCTCGGGCCGTCGGCGCTGGGGCGACGCCGGCCCATCAGGAGTCCTCCTGGTCGTCGGGATCTTGGAGATCTTGGAGACCTCGGGGATTCTGGGGATCCTGGGGATCCGGCGACTCGCGAAGCAGCTGGTCGATGCGCTCGGAGGTGTACACGGTGCTGTCGTACTCGAAGCTGAGCGCGGGCACATAGCGAAGGGACATCCGGTGAGCGAGTTCGCGGCGCAGGAAGCCGGAGGCGGCCTTCAGCCCGTCGCGGGCGGCGTCGCGCACGGCCTTGTCTTCGCCGAACACGGTGTAGAACACCCTCACATTGCGAAGGTCGTCGGAGGCCGAGGCCGACGTGAACGTGATGCCGAACAGGCGCGGATCGTGGACCCCCGACTCCACGACCGAAGCCAGGCTCTGCACCACCTGGCGTCCTACCCGTTCTGCCCTTCGTCCAGCCATCCCTCTCCCGCCTTCCCCGAAAATGGGGACAGGTAAACTTTACTGCCGGAACCGGTGCCCGGCTCCGACTTGCCCCCGTTTCCAGGAAACCTGTACCTGTCCCGGGTTTCCGCGGCTCAGTAGTTCGTGAACTCGTAGGTCTCGCGGCCGGGCTCGGCCAGGCCGAGGGATCCGACGAAGTCCGAAACCTCGCGCAGGCAGCGATCCACGTGATCCCGTTCGTTGCCGACCTGCGCAATGCCGAGCACGATGGTCTGCCAGGAGTCCTGGTGGTCCACTTCGGCCACCGAGACGTTGAAGCGGTCCCGCACCCGCGCCTTGATCGACCGCAGCACCGCGCGCTTGCCCTTGAGCGAGTGGTTCTCGGGCAGGTACAGCGTGAGCTCGAGCACTCCCACGACGAGGGCCACGGCCGGCCGGCCTCCCGCGGCTCAGGCCCGCGCCTGGGGTTCCGGCTTCGGCGCCGCCAGCGTGCGCTTGATCTCGTCCACGCGGTAGCACTCGATCACGTCCCCGACCTTCACGTCGTTGAAGCGCTCCACGCCGATGCCGCACTCGTAGCCGGCCTGCACTTCCCTGGCGTCGTCCTTGAAACGGCGCAGGCTCGACAGGCGGCCCGTGTACACCACGCGGTTGTCGCGCAGCACGCGGCACGGACGCGCACGGGTGATCGTGCCGTCGAGCACGTAGGACCCGGCAATCGTTCCGCCCGGGATGTTGAAGGTATCGCGGACTTCCGCACGGCCCTCGTAGACTTCCTTCTGCTCAGGGGCCAGCAGGCCTTCCAGGGCGGACCTCACCTCGTCGATGAGCTCGTAGATCACCGTGTGGGCCCTCAGGTCCACGCCCTCGCGCTCGGCGAGCTGCCTGGCCTTGCCCTCGGGGCGCACGTGGAAGCCGACCACGATGGCGTTGGAAGCCATGGCCAGCTGCACGTCGGACTCGGTGATGGCGCCGACGCCGCCGTGGAGGACTTTCAGCGTGACTTCGTCGTTCGAAAGCTTCTCGAGCGCGGTCTTGATGGCTTCCACGGAACCATCGGCATCAGCCTTGATCACGATGCCCAGCTCGAGGGCCTCGGTGGTGCCGCTCAGGCGCTTCTGCAGGTCCTCCAGGGACATGCGCGTGGTGGCGGTCATCGAGGACTTGCGCGTGGTCTCGCGGCGGTACTCGGCTACCTGGGCCGCCTTGGAGGGATCCTCCACGACGACGAAGGGATCGCCGGCCGACGGCACGCCGTCCAGGCCGATGATCTCCACCGGCGTCGAAGGACCGGCCAACTTGACCGGAACGCCCGCGTAATCGCTCATGGCGCGCACGCGGCCGACGATCTCGCCGCAGACGAAATGGTCGCCGTGCTTGAGTTCGCCCCTCTGCACGAGGACGGTCGCGACCGGTCCGCGGCCCCGGTCCAGGCGCGACTCCACCACCGTGCCGACGGCGCGGGTGTCCTTGGGCGCGCGCAGGTCGAGGATCTCGGCCTGCAGCGAAATGGCTTCGAGCAGTTCGTCGATGCCCGTGCGTTGGAGCGCCGAGACGTCGAGGAACTGGGTCTGCCCGCCCCACTCCTCCGGCTGCAGTCCGTACTCGGACAGCTGCTGCTTCACCCGGTCCGGGTTGGCGTCGGGCTTGTCCATTTTGTTCACCGCCACGATGACGGGAACCTTCGCCGCCTGGGCGTGATGGATGGCTTCGACGGTCTGGGGCATCACGCCGTCGTCGGCGGCCACCACCAGCACGACCACGTCGGTGATCCCCGCGCCGCGAGAGCGCATCGCCGTGAACGCGGCGTGGCCCGGCGTGTCGAGGAAGCAGATCGGCCCGATCTTGGAGTGCACCATGTAGGCGCCGATGTGCTGCGTGATTCCGCCGGACTCGCCGGAGACCACGTTGGTAGTGCGGATCGCGTCCAGCAGGGACGTCTTGCCGTGATCGACGTGGCCCATCACGGTGACCACCGGCGGCCTCAGCGTGCCTTCGCCTTCCTCGTCGCCGGCCTCGGTGATGTCCAGCAGCTCGTCCACGTTGACCGCGGTGTTCTCGAGCGTGAAGCCGAACTCTTCGGCGACCAGCGTGGCCGTATCGACGTCGAGCACGTCGTTGACGGTCTTCATGGCGCCGAGCCGCATCAGGGTGCCGAGCACCTCGCCGGCCTTGACGCCCATGGCGCGGGCCAGTTCAGCGGCCGTCGTGCTCTCGTTGACACGCACGACGCGCTTGCTCGCCTTGGGAACGGTCAGCTCCGTCTTGCGAAGTTTCTGGCCCGGCGAGGCCTTCTTCTTGCGCGGGCGGACCTGGTGGGCGCGCTCGAGTGCGTCGAAGAGGTCTTCCTTGCGCACGACCTTGCGCTTCTTCTTGCGCCCGCGATCGGCGTCGGTCTCGCCTTCCTTGGCCGGCTTGTCGGCGGTGCCGGGGGCGGCAGCTGGCGCCGCGGCGG
>JBHEPB010000104.1:0-6660 GCA_046260515.1 Binatia bacterium | reverse complement strand
GGCGGCGTTCGTTGATGGTGCCGAAGAACAGCCCGCCGAGGAGCAGAACGAGAAAAAAGCCAATCTGGAAGAGAAGATCCACCGTTCTATTCCACCACGACCGCCGTGCCGTAGACCATCACCTCGGCGGCGCCGGCGGCGACGTTGGACGTAGAGAAGCGGATGTTGACGACGGCGTTGGCGCCCGCCGCCTCGGCCTGCTGCACCATGCGCTCGATGGCCTCCGTGCGCGATTCGTTGAGAAGTTCGGTGTAGGCCTTGAGCTCGCCGCCGACGAAATTGCGAAGGCCTGCCAGGATGTCCTTGCCCACGTGCTTGGCGCGCACGGTGGAGCCCTGCACGAGCCCGAGATGGCGAACGATGGTGCGGCCGGGAAGAAGTTCGAGGTTGCTCAGTTCCATGGTCTCCTGCCGGGCGCGGTCGCTGTTCTGCCCGGGCCCCGCAAGCTAGCACGCCCCGAAAACCCGGGACAGGTACAGGTTTCTGAAACCCGGGACAGGTACAGGTTTTCGCGCAGCGAAAACCTGTACCTGTCCCGGGTTTCTGTTCGGCTTAGTGGAGCACCTTGGACTTGAACTCGCGTCCGCCTTTGGACCAGCTCGCTTCGAGGAACGGCACGCGCCATTCGCGGTCGGCGGCGTCCTTGACGAGGAAAAGGAACAGGCCGGTCCGTTTCTCGCGGAACTGCTCCGACCAGTCCATCAAACCGCTTTCGAAGGAGAACTCCGCCGCGTCCGGGCCCGTGGTGTAGTAGTTGTACTTCACGTCGGGGCCCTGGATGACGGATTCGGCGATGACACCCCACTCCTCCGAGCTTTCGGTGTCCACGAAGATCGTCCTCACGGTTTTCAGGGGATAGTCCGCCGTCACGGTGACCGTCACGTCGAGTGGCCCAGGGTACAAATCGATCGGTTTCCTGGCGCCCTCGCGAGCGGCCGGGGGAGCGTCCAGAATCACGCGCACGGCGTCGGCGGAAAGACGCTGTTCCTCGGTCCGTGGATTTGCGGCCTCACTGGTTGCGTCGAATCGCACCCTCGGGGCGTAGAAGAGCTTGTCGAAGATCGGAAGGTCCGGCGGGTTGAAAATATTCGAGCCGTCGTCGTCGAACATCGACGTGCACCAGTCGTCCTCCCGGTCGCGCTTGCAGGCTTCGTGGGCGTCGCGAAGGCGATCCAGGTATCGCCGGAGTGTCGGTTTCATGTACGAAGAGATGAGCTTGGCGTTGCCGTCGCCGATCAACGGACGAAGGCGGCTGCCCGATTTCTCGAGCTCTTCGATCAGGCTCAAACGCGCGGATGCTCGCTTGAATTCCTCGGAGATCGCGATCAGGCGCTGGTAGTCGAGCGGCTCTTCGACAAAGCCGGACCTGTCCCAGCCGAACTGCTCCATCGACGCAGTCACGTATTCGACTGCCGCCGCGTTGCTCTCGCTGAACGACTTGAGGTACTCGGCCAGGCTCTTCTTGATGGCGTTGAGCCCGGCCTCACTGGCCGCTTCCGCGATCACCACCGAGTTCAGGCCGCCGAGGCCGATCCCTCCGGTGCTGACGACATCGACGTTCAATCGTCCCTCCCGGGCGGACTTCCTGAGCTCCGAGTCGAGCTGCTGCTGAAGCGACGCGGAGATCGGGCCGTAAGCAGCCGAGGCGCCGAGCGAGAGATCGAGCGCACGCTTGAGCGCGTCGGTACGGGTGTTGAGGGTCAGGACGGCGGCGACCGAAGCCCCACGGCGTTCGATGCTCACAAATTCGGTTCCGCAGAACTTCGCGAAGCCGGCAGGATCGCCCACCCGTCGCTTCGCATCCTCCGTCAGCGCCACTCCCGCTTTCATGCCCCAACGCCCGAAGTCGGTGGTCGCGTTGACGACCACCCTCACGCTGCGGGCGTCTGAGGTTCGCTCCGAGGTCGCCTTGATGCCGACGTTGCCTTTGGCGGCGAGGTAGGTCGCCTCCGCCCGCAATTCATACCCGATGGATTCGTAGAGGGACCTGTCGGAAGTGACGTAGGTTTGCGTGAACGTCGTCAGCGGCGGTCCCGGATCGAGTCGAAGCGGAATGAAGTCGAGGCACCCTTCTTTCGGAGCGAAGAGGTCGTTGGGCGAGAACCCCCGGCCCAAGGCCAGGGTCAGACGCGGGTGGTACCGGTAGGTATCGGCGAACGCGTCGCCGGCCGCCGCAGCCGGCACCAGAAGAGACAACACGATCTTCGGGAGAATGGACATGATTCTCCGTTTATCTCTTCCGGGAGACAGGTTGAAGAAGGAAGAGTCCCGTTCTGGGAAAGTCGGTAGGCCAGGACGTCGAGCTGAACTGTACGGCGGCGTAACTCCTCGTCGCAGCCGCAAAAGAAAACCCCCGCTCCTTGCGAAGCGGGGGCCGTCTCAGCAGAAACCCGGGACAGGTACAGGTTTCCAGGAAACCTGTACCTGTCCCGGGTTTTCGGGTTTTCGGACTACATCATGCCTTCCATGCCGCCCATTCCGCCCATGCCACCGCCGCCGCCCGCGCCGCCGCCCTTGTCTTCCTTGGGCTTCTCGACGATGGCCGCTTCGGTGGTGAGCATGAGGCCCGCCACCGACGAGGCGTTCTGCAGCGCGGTGCGCACGACCTTGGTGGGGTCGACGATGCCGGCCTTGATGAGGTCTTCGTACACGCCCGTGGCAGCGTTGAACCCGTAGGGGCCCTTGCCGCCGCGGATGCGGTCGATGACGATCGAAGGCTCGGCGCCCGCGTTGCGGGCAATCCAGCGCGTGGGCTCCTCGATGGAGCGCGAGAGGATGCGGATGCCGATGTTCTCCTCGTCGGTCGCGCCCTTGAGGTTCTCGAGCACGGACTGGCAGCGCACCAGGGCGACGCCGCCGCCCGGGACGATGCCTTCCTCGACGGCCGCGCGCGTGGCGTGCAGCGCGTCTTCGACGCGGGCCTTCTTTTCCTTCATCTCGACTTCGGTGGCCGCACCGACCTTGATCACCGCCACGCCGCCGACGAGCTTGGCCAGGCGCTCCTGGAGCTTCTCGCGGTCGTAGTCGCTGGTGGTCTCCTCGATCTGCTTGCGCAGGGTCGAGATGCGTCCCTCGATGTCGGCCTTCTTGCCGGCGCCGTCGACGATGGTCGTGTTGTCCTTGTCCACCGTGATGCGCTTGGCCCGGCCGAGGTCGCCCATGCTGACGTTCTCGAGCTTGAGGCCGAGCTCCTCGGAGATGACCTTGCCGCCGGTGAGGACGGCGATGTCCTTGAGCATTTCCTTCCTGCGGTCGCCGAAGCCGGGGGCCTTCACCGCGACCACGTTGAGGGTGCCGCGGATCTTGTTGACGACCAGCGTCGCCAGGGCCTCGCCCTCGATGTCCTCGGCGATGATGAGCAGGGGCTTGCCGGCCTTCGCGATGGCCTCGAGCACCGGCAGCATCTCCTTCATGTTCGAGATCTTCTTCTCGTTGATGAGGATGAGGCAGTCCTCGATGCGCGCGGTCATGCGCTCGGGATCGGTGACGAAGTAGGGCGAGAGGTAGCCGCGGTCGAACTGCATGCCCTCGACGACGTCCAGGGTCGTCTCCAGGGCCTTGTTCTCCTCGACGGTGATGACGCCTTCCTTGCCGACCTTGCCCATGGCCTCGGCGATGATGTCGCCGATGGTGCGGTCCGAGTTGGCCGAGATCGTTCCGACCTGGGCGATCTCTTCCTGGGTCTTGGTGGGCTTGGAGAGCTTCTTCAGCTCGGTGTGGACGGCCTCGACGGCCTTGTCGATGCCGCGCTTGAGCGACATCGGGTCGTGTCCGGCGGCCACCATCTTGGCGCCTTCGCTGAAGATGGCGCGGGCGAGCACGGTGGCGGTGGTGGTGCCGTCGCCGGCGACGTCGGAAGTCTTGGAAGCGACTTCCTTCACCATCTGCGCGCCCATGTTCTCGAACTTGTCCTCGAGCTCGATCTCCTTGGCGACCGACACGCCGTCCTTGGTGACGGTGGGGGCGCCCCAGCTCTTCTCGAGGCAGACGTTGCGGCCGCGTGGGCCGAGGGTGACGGTGACAGCGTCGGCGAGGATGTTCACGCCTCGCAGGAGCTTGTCACGGGTGTCTTGTCCGAAGTTTACGATTTTGGCCATTTCTGGGTCCTTCCTTGATGCTGTTCGCGTGGATGCGATTTGCTCTGGTTGGGAATGTTCCGGTCAGGTGGCGATCCGGAGTTACTCGAGGATGCCGAGGATGTCGTCCTCGCGCATGATCAGGCACTCGGTGCCGTCGATGGTGACTTCGCTGCCCGAGTACTTGCCGAAGAGGATGCGGTCGCCCTTCTTGACGGTCAGCTTCTGGAGCTTGCCGTCCTCGCCGCGACGGCCTTCGCCGGTGGCGACGACCTTGCCCTCCTGGGGCTTTTCCTTGGCAGTATCGGGGATGTAGAGCCCGCCGGCGGTCTTCTCTTCTTCCTTGACCCGCCTCACAAGAATGCGGTCGTACAGTGGCCGAATGTTCATTTCGTCGTAGCCTCCTCGAAAAATGGCGGCCCGCCTTGGCGGACCGACCGGGTTTCAGATTGTCCGCGCCCGGACTGGACGCGGAAGACGGCGTGTCGGTAAGGCCGTCCCCCCTGCTGTCAAGGCAGCCCCCGACAAAAACCCGGGACAGGTACAGGTTTTCGGCGAAGCCGAAAACCTGTACCTGTCCCGGGTTTCAGCGGCGGCGGGAGAGTTCTTCGGTGTACTTGCGGTAGAGGACCTCCCACTCGCGTCCGCCCTCGGGGACCTGGCGCTGGAGGGAGGCGATGCGGGAGCGGACGGCCCGGTCGAGGGCCCCGGAGTCGCCCCCGAGGCTGGCTCCGATGCGGGCGGCGATGCGGCGGACGGCGCTGCCCTTGTCCACGATCTCGACCCCGGACTCGAAAATGGCCTTGGCGATGGCCAGGGACAGCGACTCGACCCTTTCTTCCCTCAGCCGGACGTTCACAGGATGAAGCCCTTCTGCTTGGCGATGCGCTCGCAAATTCCCTGGAAAAGGCGGGCCGGGTCGATCTCGGGCCCCTGGCGCCCCATCTTCTGAAGGGCCACCTCGGCCTCGCGACGGATCACCGCTTCCTGGGCAAAATTGGCTGCAATGGCGTTGGCCGCCGCCGCCGCCACCTTGGCCATCTCGCCGCGGACCGCCGGCGGGTCCTCCCGGCAAAGGTCGGTGGCAATGGAGATGGCCAGCCTCTGGATGTCGTCTCGGCTCAGGGAACTCACGCCCCCCGAAGATGATTCGAGCCCGCCCCCGGAGCAACCGCGGCTCCCCACATAGACCCCGAACCCAGGTGACGCCCGACCATCTACCAGCTACAACCGAAGAGCCCCGCCAAAAGAAAGATGAAAGACCAGTCCTCGCTCATCCGCCCCCGTCCCCTCACCAAGGGCGACCGCGTCGCCATCGTCGCCCCCGCCGGCGCCTACGACCCCGTCCGCCTCGTCCAGGCCGCCACCATCCTCGAGTCCTGGGGCCTCCTCGTCGAGGTCCCCGCCCCCGCCAAGCCCTTCCGTTACCTGGCCGCCAGCGACGAGGAGAGGGCCCAGCGCCTCACCGAAGCCTTTGCCCGGGAGGACATCGCCGCCGTCCTCGCCGTTCGCGGCGGCTACGGAACCGCCCGCCTCCAGGGTCGCTTCCAGGCCGCCGCCGTCCGTCCCAAGATTTTCGTCGGCTACAGCGACCTCAGCATCCTGCTCTGGAGGCTGAGGGCCGAGGCCGGCCTGCTCTGCTTCCACGGCCCCATGGCCGCCAGCGACCTCCCCCGTCTCGATCCGGAGCAGCTCGAGCGCTTCCGCCGCTTCCTGTTCGGCGAGCAGGGCTGGTGGGCCGGGAGCAACCTGGTGGCGAGGGCGCCGGGCATGGCCACCGGCCGCCTCGTGGGCGGCTGCCTCTCGGTGCTGGCGACCACCCTCGGCACGCCCTACGAGGTGGACACGCGCGGCGGGGTCCTCTTCCTGGAGGAAGTCGGCGAGAGTCCCTACCGCATCGACCGGCTGCTCACCCAGCTTCTCCACGCCCGCAAGCTGGAAGGCGTGTCGGCCGTGGTGCTCGGGACCTTCCATGGCTGCGGCTCCGAGGATGACGCCGACCTGGTGATGGACATCTTCGACGAGATCCTGGCCCCGCTCGGCATCCCCGTGCTGTCCGGCTTCGACGCCGGCCATCAGTCGGGAGGGGCCGTGCTGCCCATGGGCTGCCAGGTGCGGGTGAGCGCCGACGCGCGCAGCATCGAACTGCTCGAACCCGTCCTCGGCGGCCGCGCCACGGCCGCTCCCGTGATGACGGCCGGCCAGCGCGACGCTGCCCGCATGGTGGCGGCGGCTCTCCGACGCGGACCCGCGGCGCGATGAGCGCAGGCTCCTGGGCGGAAGTCGCTGACCTGCTGGAAGCCAGTGTCGGACCCGGCCGGGTTGCTCCGGCAGCCTCTCTCCTTGTCGGCCGCGGCCGCGAGGTTGTCTTCGAGCATTGCGCCGGTGTGGCTGGCCCGCCGGGGCCCGCCGCGCAGGAGAGGCCCGTCGACGCGGCGACCATTTTCGACCTGGCCTCTCTCACCAAGCCGCTGGTCACGGTGGCCCTGACTCTCGACCTCGTTGCCCGCGGGCAGCTCGCCCTGGACACGGTGGTCGCCGAGGTGCTGCCCGGGTTCGGCGGGGGCGGCGGGCGCCGCGGCGT
>JBHEPB010000091.1:0-3935 GCA_046260515.1 Binatia bacterium | reverse complement strand
CGCGGCGGCGGAGCCGGGCGGCCGGCAGCGGCCGTCTAACGGCGGGGGCCACCCGGTCGCCCCCCAGCCGAATTCGGGGAACCTTTCGCAAGCCGGCTTCGTCGAGGACGACGATCTCCACGTTGGTGAGATCGACGTAGTCGTAGCGCATGTAGTCGAGGAGGCGTCCGGGCGTGGCGACGATGATGGCGGCGCCGGCGCGCAGGGCGCGCTCCTGGGGACCCATGTCGAGGCCGCCGACGACGGCGGCGGCGGACAGGCCCAGGTGGTAGCCGAGGGCCAGGGCCTGCTCGTCGATCTGCAGGGCGAGTTCGCGGGTGGGCGACAGCACGAGGGCGCGGCAGCGGCCGTGGTCGCCCTTGCTGAGCAGCTGGAGCATGGGGAGCAGGAAGGCCGCCGTCTTGCCGGTGCCGGTGGACGCGCAGCCGATGAGGTCGCGGCCCGAGAGCACGATGGGGATGGCGCCGGCCTGGATGGGCGTGGCCTGGGTGTAGCCCATGTCACCGACGGCATCGATGAGGGCGGGAAGGAGGTTGAGTTCGCTGATGCTTGTAATGGTCGTTCTCCGGTCAGGTTCGGGCGAGGAAGTCGCCCGCGTTGGGCTCGTGAGCGCAGAGGCTCCGGAGGCGTGTGGGTAATGATCCGGGGCAGATGGGCCGCGGGGAAGGTGTCGGAGAAGCCGCCTGGACGGCGCTCGACGCTGCGCTCTTGTAGCCGGGACGGCCGGAGAACCCAAGGGGACGTCGGAGGAAGGCGCCAGGTCGAGGAACACGCCGGGTCTCCCCTGCCGAATCGTTATCCTGTTGTTGGGGGGGCAGCGTAATAAGGTGTCCCGTCGCGATCCGCGCCAACCTCCGCCCCCGGGGTAAGCCATGCCGCTTTTGACGATCTTCCTGTTCGCCCTCCTCGCCCTGGTCCCCGGATCCCCCGCCGCCGCCGATCCCGGCCCGGTCGGGGACGAGTTCCTGGCCGCCGGGGCCTACGATCCCAACTACAGGGAATGGCGGCTTTGCCGGGACGCCGCGGGCCGCTCCTATCGGTTGCTGGAGACCACGGAGGACCGCGACGATCCGACCCGTCAGGTCCTCGTGGAGAAACGGGACGCCGCGGGAACCCTGCTGGCGACCATCGTCGTCGATTCGCCGCACTCGCCGACCGAGATCCATTGCAGCCGCGGGGGCACGATCCTCGTGCGACTGTATATCCACTCCGAGGTGAACGAGAGGGAGTACCGCGTTTTTGACTCGGAGGGCGAGGAAGTCGGACGCTTTCTCCGGGGCGGGAACCAGGCGGACATGTATTCCTTCGTCCTTCACGACACGGCGGGCATCTACGACGTGACATCGACCGAGGATGCCGACGGCGCCTTCCTCTCCGGCCGCTGGCTTTACTACGACGGTACGCCGCGTACCGGCGCCTCCCGGCTCACGCCCATCCGCCGCGCCCCCTGGGGACCCGCGGCAGACCTCGCGGTGAACGACGCCGGCGAGGTCCTCCTGATCTGGATTCAGTTCGACTACGACACCTACAGCAGCGGTGCGGTCGAGGCCCTGGTGGTGGACGCGGAGGGTGACGTCCTGGGACAGGCGATGCAGCTCAGCGGGGACTCGGTCAGCTTTCCCTGGTATCGCACCGCCGTCGTGGACGAAGGGAAGGGCCTCTTCGCGGCCTACTGGTACAACGAAGTCCAGGGCGGCCTGGTTGGCCGCCGCGTGAGCGTGGACGTGGACGCGCTGGAACCGGGATCCGTCACGACCACCACCCTGCCCGGCGCGGAAGACGCCATCGACTTCAGTCCCTGGCGGCAGATCGGCATCGCCTCCATCGAAGCGCCGTCGATCGACCGCACCCTGCTGGCCGGCGACGGCGCGGGCACCTGGCTGACCGGCTGGTGGGAGGCGTTCTGGGACGACGAGGACTATGCCTACGAGGGCTACCGCTTCACCGTGGCGCGTTCGGTGGACAACGGCCGCCACTGGCAGCGAATCCCCGAGAACCGCTACTGGTTCGTCGGAACCTCGCTCGCCATCGATGCGGGCGGCGCCGCGGTGCTGGCCGGCGGCTACAACGACCTGCTGAGACTGTGGATCTCGGATGACGCCGGCGTTTCGTGGGAACGCGAGGTCGAGGTGGCCCCGCCGCTTGCGAACCCGACCGGGAATCTCTGGATCGATCACCCGGATTCCGCCGTGGCCGGCGACGGCGGCGGCACCTGGGGCGCGGCCTGGAGCGTTTACGTTTACGACCACGATACGCGCAGCTCGACCAGCGATGTCTACGTGTCCTTCAGCCACGACAACGCGCGCACCTGGCAGCCGGCGCGCAAGATGGCCCACCTGGAGGACGAATCCTGGGTGGACGTGGAACTGGCGGCCGGCGACAACGGCGACTGGGTGCTGGCCTGGCAGAGCGCCGGCAAGCACACCATCTCGGCGGCCCGCTCCACCAGTTGGGGCCTGACCTGGGAGGACCCCGAGGTCCTCGTGCAACTGGGAGGCTCGCGCTTCGCCTACGAATGGGGAGACGACATGTGGGCAGGCTCCCTCGATCTCGCCCATGCGGGCGGCAGTGACTGGCTGATGACCTTCGCCAGCGCCACCCATGACACCGAGGTCTACGGCCCCGACGGCGACATCTTTCTCCTGCGCAGCGGGGACGGCGGCGCGTCCTGGTCGGCGCCCACGCCACTCAACTCCTACGCGAGCTTCGACGGCGGCGTGGACGACCGCCCTTCGCTGGCCGTGGACGCCGGCGGCCTCGTCATGGCCGTGTGGAAGTCCCACGATCCGCTGGGCGGCCGTTCGGGCACCGACGCCGACATCGTGCGCTCGACTTCGGCCGACGCCGGGGCCACCTGGTCGCGCCCGGCTCCCGTCAGTCACGAAACGGCTTCGGAGACCAGGACCGACGCTTTTCCCGCCGTGGCCGCGGGGGCGAACGGAGTCTGGCTGGCCGCCTGGCACCGCTTCGACGGCAACTGGGCGGAGACGAACCACGAACTGGTGGTGGCCGCCGCGCCCTTCGCCTGTGGCGACGGCATCGTCGATGCGGCCGAGGAATGCGACGACGCCAACAGCACGGCCGGGGACGGCTGCGATCCCAACTGCCTCACGACCGCGTGCGGCAATGGCATCGTGACGGACGGCGAAGAGTGCGACGACGGCAACGACAGGAACGACGACGAATGCGTTGCCGACTGCCGACTGGCCACCTGCGGCGACGGCTTCCTGCTTCCCTTCGTGGAGGACTGCGACCAGGGCGCCACCAACTACAACGGCTCCTGCCTCCCGGAGTGCGTGCGCAGCTCCTGCGGCGACGGCCACGTGGAGGAAGGCGAAGAAGCCTGCGATGACGGCAACGACATCGACTCGGACTCCTGCCCCCGCTGGTGCCGGGCCGCCCGCTGCGGCGACGGCCAGGTTTGGGAAGGCGTGGAGGAGTGCGACGACGACAACGACAACGACTACGACGGCTGCGTCTCCGGTTGTCGAGTGGCCACTTGCGGCGACGGCTTCCTCCATCTTGGCGTCGAGCAGTGTGACCCCGCCAAGCCGGTTTCGTTCCGACCCTGCCAGCAGGACTGCCGCCTCGTCGAATCCTGCACGCCCGGCGGCGACCGGGCCATCGCCACCGCGACCAGTGCCCTTTCCGTGCTGCGCTACGCCGTGGGCCTGTCGGGAGACTGCTCCGTCGCGACGTGCGACCGCGACGGCAACGGACGCGTGACGGCCATCGACGCCCAGATCACGTTGCAGATGGCCGTGGGCCAGCTCGGCGCCAGCTTCTGCCCCGCATCGACCACGGTGGCTTTCGTGCTGGAGGACGCCCGTCTCTTCGGCGCCCTGCAGTTCGACGCGAACTTCCCCATCGAGCTCGGCACCTTCGACGACGGCACGGGGCGCAGCGAATGCACGAGCGGCCTGTCCCATGCCTTC
>JBHEPB010000083.1:0-5455 GCA_046260515.1 Binatia bacterium | reverse complement strand
GTTGCCGGCGCCGTGGGAGGCGCCGATCAGCACCGTCAGCTTGGGCACCTCGGCGTTGGCCACCGCGTGGACCATCTTGGCGCCGTCCTTGGTGATACCGCCGTGCTCGTAGCGGCGTCCCACCATGAAGCCGGTGATGTTCTGGAGGAACAGGATCGGCGTGCGGCGCTGGCAGCAAAGCTCGATGAAATGGGTGGCCTTCAGCGCCGCCTCCGAGAAAATCACGCCGTTGTTGGCCAGGATACCCACGGTGCGGCCGTAGAGGCGCGCGAAACCGGTGACCAATGTGGTGCCGTAGCGCTGCTTGAACTCGTGGAAGCGGCTGCCGTCCACCAGCCGCGCGATCACCTCGCGGCAGTCGTAGGGCGTGCGCGTGTCCTTGGGAATGATTCCGTAGAGCTCGGCCGGGTCGTAGTGGGGATCCTCGGTCGCCTCGCGGTCCTCGGGGCCGCCTTCGCGGGTGACGAGGTTCTCGAAAACGTCGCGGGCCACGGCCAGGGCTTCGCGGTCGTTGGCGGCGAGGTGGTCGGCCACGCCCGAGATGCGCGTGTGCACGTCGCCGCCGCCGAGTTCCTCGGCGCTCACCTCTTCCCCGGTCGCCGCCTTCACCAGCGGCGGTCCGCCGAGGAAGATGGTGCCCTGGTTGGCGACGATGATGTTCTCGTCGCACATGGCAGGCGTGTAGGCGCCGCCCGCCGTGCACGACCCGAGCACCGCGCTGATCTGCGCGATGCCGAGCGCGCTCATCCGCGCCTGGTTGTAGAAGATACGTCCGAAGTGATCGCGATCGGGAAACACCTCGGCCTGCAGGGGCAGGAAGGCGCCGCCGGAGTCCACGAGGTAAACGGTGGCCAGGCGGTTCTCCAGCGCGATGGTCTGGGCGCGGATCTGTTTCTTGACGGTGATCGGGTAGACGGTGCCGCCCTTCACGGTGGCGTCGTTGCAGATCACCATGGCCAGGCGGCCGCGGATACGGCCGATGCCGGTGATGACGCCCGAGGCCGGCGCCTCGCCACCGTACATCTCCCACGCCGCCAGCGGCGACAGTTCGAGGAAGGGAGACCCCGGGTCGAGCAGGCCTTCGACGCGCTCACGGGGCAGGAGCTTTCCCCGCGAGAGATGACGCTGGCGCGCCTTCTCGGTTCCGCCGAGGCGCACCTGGGCCAGGCGCCCTTCGAGTTCGGCGACCAGGGCCTCGTTAACCCGCCGGTTCTCGGCGAACTCCGGAGTGGTCGTGCGGATCTGCGAGACGATGCGCTGCACGCCGTCCTCGCTTCAGTGGCCTTCGCCGGGGGGGTGATTGTGGCCTGCGTGGGGATCCACGGCAGCCCCGGGCTTCGTCTCCTCCGGCTTGGCCGGCGCGACCGCCGGGGCCGAAGCGGCGCCGCCGTCGGCGCCCGGGACGTACTTCAGCGAAGCCAGGGAACCGTAGAACTGCATGAAGTAGAGTTGATCCGCGTAGTCCTGGGACTTGGTGATGCACTGGACCACCACGTACTGGGTCTTGTCCGGCGCCATCGCCACATAATAGACCTCGTAGGCGTCCGGCTGGTCGGGAAGCGGCGCGCGCACCAGCAGCCGATACGTGAACATGTTGTCGATCGATGGCACCGCCTCGATGGCCGACTGCGCGACCAGATCCGCCTTGCGGAGCTCGACCATCTGCTTGCGGCTGGTGTCCGCCAGGGCGGCCGCGTCGGGAACGACGGCGTCGGCCGGGATGTCATGGACTTCGATGGCGACGCCGAAGCGCGTCTCGATCACGTCCTCCGCCTGCTGCTCGGCGTAAACCAGCGACAGACTGCTGCGCACGTTGGCCAACTGCCTCCAGCCTTCCATCGAGGGCGCCTGGTAGACGAAGCGGCCGAGGGTGTACTGGGAAGCGGGCACCGTCAGCTGCATGACCTCCTGGGCGGAGGCGGGAAGGCTCCCTCCCAGCCATGCTGCCGCCACGGCGACCGCGAGTACCCCGCGGGCAATCCTGTGTTTTGGAAGGCTTCGATCCGTCATCACTAGCTTGCTCCTTGTCGATCCGCGGCCGTTTCCGACTCGCGGGCTTGCTGGACCAGGCGATGCAGCGAGGCAGCCATGGCAGCCTCCCCGTGGCTCTCCCGCACGACGGGCCTTCCCGCGAACGAGGGGCCGGCAGCGGCTTCGTCGGTGAGGATAGCGACCGGCGGCAGGCTGCCTCGATCCTCGTGGTCTTTCCATTCGTCGAGCAGGGCCCGGCGCACGTCCGGCGTGCCCTCCGCTTCCAGCAGGGCAATCGCGGGATCGTGGAGGACGCTCTGGCGGAGAGCCAAAGCGAGGTCGGCGGCAGCAACAGTGGCGAGGCCCTGCTTCTCGAGGGCCAGGCAGATCCGCGCGCGGCGGCGGCTGGAGGCAACGACGACGAGCACCGGCCGGGCACCCGCGAGGCCGCTTTCGCCCTGCCCTTTCGTTGCGGTCGGGGACCGCTTCTGCCCGGCTTCCCTCTCCACGCGATGCTCGATGCCCTGGAGAACGCGCTCGCAGCGTTCGATCCCCTCGCCCAGCAGTCGCTCGACGCCCGCATCCGGGTCGCCGAGCTGGAGCTCGATCGATTCCAGCCTCTCGACGGTCCCTTCGAGGACGTCCGCGAACTCGTCGATGGCGACCCTCACGCCCTCGAGATGATAGTAGAGACCGGCGGATTCCCCCGGGGACATGGAAGCGGGCGAGGGCCGGGACCGAGCATCCGGGGCCGACGCTGCGTCGTCGGCCGGGGTGCGGGCGGCTTGGGCCTCGCGGCGAAGACGAACCTGGCGCGCCAGGTCCTCCACGACGTTGCGGGCGCGCTGGCCGAGCTCGGCCAAGGCTTCGCGGGTGTCGGGGTCCACGGCCGCGTTGCCAAGGGAACGCAGCAGCCGTTCGGCGGTCCCGGTGTCGCCTTCGCGTCCTTCCTGGCTGGCCTGGCTGGCCTGGCTGGCGTCGCTATGCTGGCTGTCGCGGCTTTCGGACATGGAATCCCGCGCGCCGCGGGCCCGGGTCCGCCGCCTTCAGGCCCCTTCGCGCTGTCGCGCGTAGTTGGCCCTCGGGGCGGGCGGGAGGTTGATCACGCTCTTCGGGAAGAACCCGACGAGGTAGCCGACGATGTCCTTGACGGACACGGTACCGACCGGCGCGCCCGACTTGTCTACCAAGGGGATGTGCCTGTAGCCACCGAGACTCATCAGGTTGAGCGCGAAAGCGATCGAGTCGGTGGCACGCAGGGTCTCCGGGGAAGCCGTCATCACCCGGCGGACGGCGGTCTTGGCGGGATCGATGCCCGCCGCCACCACGCGGGACACCACGTCCCGATCCGTGAAGATGCCCTTGAGCTTGCCGGCCCTCACCACCAGGACGCAGCTGGCGTGGCGGTCGCGCATGAGCTGCACGGCCTCCAGCACCGGGGCCGGCGACTCCACGAGGACGGCCTCCCCGGGAGGAATCACCGACAGCGGCCGCTTGAGGACCTCGACGGTGAAGCTCGAGGCTTCGTCGGGAAGCCCCTCGAACTCCTCGATGGTCTCGCGGATGAAACCGGCCACCGTCTCCTCCGAGGAAGTCGGTTGGGCTGTCGCCGGGGTCAGAACGTTCGGAGTCTTGGGAGTCATCTCTGTCACCCCCTTCAGGCCACCGTCCAGGTTTCGCCGCTACGGTAGAGTTTGTCGAAATCGCCGCTTCCGCGGCTGTCGCGGGCCTGGTCGATCTGGGCGTGGACGGTGTCTTCGTACACGGCGCCTTCCACGCAGCGAAGCACCCCGAGAGGCAGCGGCGTCCCGTCGCGGCCGAGACGCGCGAGAAGCTGGGTCAGCACCGGGTTGGTTTCGTCGTGGACCGCGATCTCGGAAAGGTCCACCTGGTCCAGCGAGACCACTTCCGCCGAGAAGTCCGGGCGCAGGCGGATGCCGCGGCGACGGTCCGCACCGAACAGCAGGGGCTGGCCGTGCTCCACGAGGATGCGGCTGTCGTCCTTCCTCTCCTTGTCGGTGTAGGCGTCGAAGGCCCCATCGTTGAAGACCGGGCAGTTCTGGATGATCTCGACGAACGAGGTCCCCTTGTGGGCGGCCGCGCGGTGCAGGATGGCCTGCAGGTGCTTGGCCTCCACGTCCACCGTCCTCGCGATGAAGGTGGCGCCGGCGCCGAGGGCGAGTGCGGCCGGATCGAAGGGACGGTCCACCACGCCGAGGGGACTCGACTTGGTCACCTGGCCAAGGCGCGACGTGGGCGAGAACTGGCCCTTGGTGAGCCCGTAGATCTCGTTGTTGAAGAGCAGGATGTTCAGGTCCACGTTGCGTCGCAGAATGTGGATGAGGTGGTTGCCGCCGATCGACAGGCCGTCGCCGTCGCCGGTCACCAGCCACACCGACAGTTCCGGCCTCGCCAGCTTGAGGCCGGTGGCAATCGCAGGCGCGCGCCCGTGGATGCTGTGGAAGCCGTAGGTGTTCATGTAGTACGGGAAGCGGCTCGAGCAGCCGATGCCCGAGACGAACACCACGTTCTCCCTCGGAACGTTCAGTTCCGGCATCACCTTCTGTACCTGGGAAAGGATGGCGTAGTCCCCGCAGCCCGGGCACCAGCGCACGTCCTGGTCGGTCGCGAAGTCCTTGCGGCCGAGACGGGGGAGGTTCGAGGATTCGGCAGTGCTCACTTGCTCTCCTTCGCGGGCTCGGCGCCCAGGCGTTCGGTGACGATGTCCCGGATCGACGCCGTCAGTTCCGCAGCGGTGAAGGGCTGGCCCTTGATCTTGTTGATCGGGATCGCGTCCACCAGGATCTGGTCGCGAACGATGCGGACCAGCTGCCCCATGTTCATCTCGGGCACGATCACCGTGCGGAAGCGCTTGAGAACGCGTCCGAGGTCCTTCGGCAGCGGGTTCACCCAGCGCAGGTGCACGTGGCCCACGGCCAATCCTTCGACGTTCAGCCGCCCGACCGCTTCCTCGATGGCGCCGTAGGTGGAGCCCCAGCCGAGCACGACGGCCTCGCCGAGTTCGCTGCCCGAGACCTTGGTCGGCGCCAGCGTGTCGGCGATGCGCGCCACCTTCTCTGCCCTCACCCTCACCATCTTCTCGTGGTTGGCGGGCGAGTAGCTGATGTCGCCGCTGTCGTAGTCCTTCTCGATGCCGCCGATGCGGTGCTCGAGGCCCGGCGTCCCGGGCCTCACCCACGGACGGGCGAGCGTGTCCTCGTCGCGCAGGTAGGGATGGAAGCCGACGGTGTTGGTCCAGAAACGCACCGGATCGGCAGCGAGGTCGTCGTAGTTGGGCAGGCGCCAGGGCTGGGAGCCGTTGGCCAGGTAGCCGTCCGTGAGAAGGATCACCGGCGTCATGTGGCGCACGGCGACCTGAACGGCTTCCATCGCGGCCTCGAAGCAGTCCACCGGCGTGGACGCGGCGATCACCGGCACCGGGCATTCGCCGTTGCGGCCGTACACCGCCTGCAGCAGGTCGGCC
>JBHEPB010000067.1:0-6955 GCA_046260515.1 Binatia bacterium | reverse complement strand
CTCGACGCCCAGACCGACCGCACCGACGATTCCAAGTCCCTCGAGGAAGCCATCCAGCGGGCGGCCTCCGACGTGGAACCTCTTCCCGTGGTGGCCAGCGAGGTCACTCCCGACCTGTCCGACGTGGGCGTGAAGCTCTCGGACGTGGCGCCCAAGATCAATCCCATGGGCACGGCCTCGGCCCTGCGCCCTACCGGCGGCGCCACCGGCGGCGGCATGGCGGTGGGCCCCGGCACCGGCGCCGGCGGCGGCATGGGGGGCGGTATCGGCCGCGGCTTCGGGCGCGGCTTCGGCGACTTCGTCGGTCTCATGCAGAAGTGGGGCTTCGACGTGGTCTTCGTGGTGGACGCGACCAACAGCATGGAGTTCGTCATCGATATCGTGAAGCGGCGCATGACGGACCTCGTCGGCCGCATCCAGAAGCTGGTGCCCAACGCCCGCATCGGCATCGTGGTGTTCAAGGACAGGGGGGACGACTTCACGGTGCGCATGTCCTCGCTCTCCTTCCATGCGGACAAGCTCCAGGGCTTCATCTCGTCGGTGAAGGCCGGCGGCGGCGGGGACTACGAGGAAGCCGTCTACGAGGCGGTGCGCGCCGCGGTGGACGACATGGATTGGCGCCAGTACGCCAACCGCACGATGGTGGTCGTGTCGAGCTCGCCGCCGAGGAAGCAGGAGATCGGCGCGCTGGAGAAGACCCTGCGCGACTTCCACGAAAAGGGCGGCACCGTGCACTTCCTCGACCTCGCCGACTCCATGCACCGCGCCTACGAAATCGAACTGTCCAAGACCCTGCACGGCCGCGTGCCCGACCGGATCTCGCCCCTTCCCGAGTTCCTGATCGAGAACCAGCAGCTCTACCGCCGCTTCGCCAACGCCGGCGGCGGCGACCTCATCGAAGTGAAGGAAAGCACCGACCTGGCCGAGAACCTGCTGGTGGCGGCCTTCGGGCCCCAGTGGCGCAAGGAGGTGGGACGATTCTCTCCCGGCTTCTGATCCCCGCGCTCTTCGGCGCGGTTCTCCTGCTGGCCCCGGCTCTGCCGGCGCGTGCCGCGTCGATCGCGCAGATGTCGGCCGACGTCGATCGCGCCGTGGCCGGCAGGCTTGGCGAGGCCGAGGAACAAGCCCTTTTCGGCGCCCTGGCGGAAGTTTCCGTGCAAGTGGCCGACCGCTACGACCAGTGGGTGAAGTCCGGTTCCGACGAATCGCGGCGCGCGGCCGTCTCCGTCGGCCTGTCCATCCTGCCGCTTCTCGAGCGCCTGCGCGCCCATCACCAGGGCCGCCTCGACAAGGCCCAGGCCGACATCATCCGCGAGGACGGCAATCCGGAGACGCTGTACAACGAGAGATGGTGGCAACTCGACCGCGGCTTCTCGCTGGCCGCCGCCGGCCAGCTCTCGTGGCTGCACTACCGCCTGGCGATGCTGCATCCGGGACAGACCGACAAGCGCAAGGCCTGGCTGGAGAAGTCCCAGCGCGAGTTCTCCGAGTTCATCGGCGCGTCCGACGAGAAGATGCGCCTGGAGAGCCTGCTCGGGCGCGGCATGGCAGCGCGCGAACTCGGCGACCGCGCGAACGCCGAAGGCGACCTTGCCCTGGTGCTCCAGCAGGCCAAGGGCACGTCCCTGTACTGGCCGGCGCGCATGGCGATCGCCGAATCGCGGGCGGGCGCGGGCGGTCCCGCCGCCCTCGACGAGACCCGGAAGCTGCTGGCCGAGGCCCAGAGCGCCGGCCTCGGAGCCGACACGATGAAGCAGATCCGCCTTCTGCGCCTCGATGCCCTGCTGGCGACCATGGCCTCCGGCGGCGGCGGCGAGTCGGTGACCAGGGAGGCCGCGTCGCTGGCCGCCCAGCTCTCCGCCCAGGGCCCGGCCTACTCGCAGAGAGTCACGCAGATGACGCTGGCGCGGCTGAAGGACCCGCGGCCCGTCCTCGGCGCCACCGTGTCGGCCGAATGGATCGCCGCCGAGAACCTCGCCGCCGCGGAGAAGTTCGAAGCGGCCGCCAAGGCCTACGAGAACATCGCGCGCTCCACCGACGCGGCTGCCCGCACCCATGCCGACGAGGTCCACCACCGCCTCGGCGTCTGCTATTTCCGCTTAGGCCGCTACGCCGACGCCGAAAGGGAACTGAGGGCCTATCTCTCCGCAGCGCCGACGGGCCCCTTGTCGGCCGAAGCCTCCTACCTTCAGTTCCGCGCCGCCGAGGGCGTTTTTCGCGCGTCGCCGAACGCCGAGACGCGCAGCAGCTTCCTCGCCGTCGCCGAGAACTTCACGAAGAACCATCCCGACCACGAGTCGCGCTACGAGGGCCTCTTCCGCTACGCGGAGCTTCTCCAGGGCGACCATCGCTACCTCGAGGCGGCCGACGCCTACGCCCAGGTGGAAGGCCCGCCGGCGTTTCGCCTGAGGGCGGCGGCCGGCGAAGTGCAGTGCGTGGCCGACGTGCTCTCGACCAGCGACGATCTCGCCGCCGAGCGCGCCGCGGAGCTTCGTGCGCGGTCGGAGGCGGCCTGGCTGCGCTTCGACAAGCTGGCATCTTCCTCGAGTTCGCCGGGCACGCCGGCCTCGGCCGACTTGCGTGCGCGAACCACCATGGCCCGCGCCCTGGCTGCCGGCAGCGGGGCCGGCTCGGATGCGGCCACGGCTCTGGCCCTGCTCGAGGACTTCGAGAAGCGTTTCCCCGAGCAGGACGACCTCGTGCTGCCGGCGACGGCGCTGCGGGTGGCGGCCGCCACGGCTCTCGACCGCCGCGAGGTGGCCGACGCCTCCACGCGCGCCCTGGCGGCCATGCCCGGCGCCGAGGCCAACTACTTCGACCTCGTCGAGAAGCTTTCGCGGGCCCTGCTTCGCAGGAGCGCCGATGCTGCGCCCAACGATCCGGAGGGCTCGCGGGCCTGGGCGGCGATGGCCACGCTGCTTCTGGACCGCATGCTCGCGGCCGGCCGGCCGATTCCCGACGAGGTGCGCCTCAACCTGGCCCAGTCCTACGTGGAGCAGGAGCGCCTGGCCGATGCCGCCCGCCTCTACGGCGAGATGCTGGCCGCGCAGCCCGAGTCGAGGTCCCTGCTTCGCGCTTCCGCGCTGCTGGCCGAGCGCCGCGACGAGGCGGGCCAAGCAGCAGGACTGTGGGAGCGCCTGGCCCGCCTCCAGGAAGTGGCCACGCCGGCCTGGTACGAAGCGCGCCTGGCCGCGGCGAGCGCGCTGGCGGCTGCGGGCCAGCGCGAGAGGGCTTGTGCGAACGCGCGCGAGGCGGACGGCTTTCGGCCCGACCTGCGCGACGCCGCGATGAAGAAACGTTTCGCCGACCTGGTGGCGCAAGCTTGCGCCCCAGCGCCGGGATAGAGGACAGGAGCCGCCCGCGGCCGCCTCCAGGGCGGCCGCGGGCGGCCCGAACAACTGCCAGGCCGGACACAGGAGTCAGCATGGATCCGAGCACCACCCAAACCCTCGCCCAGAGCATGAACGTCGTGGACCTCATCATGCAGGGTTGGTACGTCACCTATCCGCTGATCGCCATGTCCGTGATGGTCACGAGCATCCTCATCGAGAGGCTGTGGCTGATGCGCGGCATGGCCGCCGGCATCGAGGCCGTCACCGAGGACGCGTGCGCGCCCCTGGTGGAGGGCGACGTCCAGGCCTCGGCCGGCAAACTCGAGGCCTCCATGGCGCTGTCGCCGGCCGCCCGCGTCTACGCGCCGCTGATCCCGCTGTTCAGCAGCAGCACCATCGATGATCTCCTGGAATACGGCGAGCGTCGCCGCCTGGACGAGGTGCGCCGCCTGAAGGGTAACATCTGGGTGCTCGGCACCGTGGCCGCTTCGGCGCCTTTCATCGGCCTGCTCGGCACGGTGATCGGCATCATCAAGTCCTTCCACCAGATGGCGGTGATGGGCACCGGCGGCTTCGCGGTGGTGGCCGCGGGCATCTCCGAGGCCCTGGTGGCCACCGCCCTCGGCCTGCTGGTGGCGATCCTGGCCCTGCTCTTCTTCAACTACTTCCAGGTCAAGATCGGTAACATCGACACGCAGCTGCGGGTGGGCCTTGGCCGCTTCGTGGAAGCGGGCGCCGCGGCCGGGGTGGCGGGAGGCGGAAATGGGGCTCGGTAAGGTCCACCTCGAGGAGTCCAGCGACCAGGTGATGTCGGAGATCAACATCACCCCGCTCACCGACGTCTTCCTCGTGCTGCTCATCATCTTCATGATCACGACCTCGGCGATGGTCGAGTCGGCGGCCACGGTGAACCTGCCCAAAGCCCAGCAGGTGGCCGAGGAGGCCAGGGGGCTGACGGTGACGGCCACGGCCGACGGCCGCCTCTTCGTGAACCAGCTCGCTGTCGAGGCCTCCCAGCTCGAGCCGACCCTGCGCGACCTGCTCACCGACGACCCCAAGAAGATGGTGATCCTCCAGGGCGACGAGACGGTGGTGCTCGGCCAGGCGGTGGACATCCTGCAGGCGGCCAAGAGGGCAGGGGCGACGGCAGTCTCGATCGCGGCCCAGAAGGGACCAGCTCCCGCAGCGCCTTGAAGCCGGGCCTGTCGGCGCCTCGGCGGGCGCAGACTTGCCCGGGGCACGCCCCGAATGCGTCTCGGGCACGTCGTGGGCAGTCCTGGGCAGGGCCCCGCGCTGTCATTCGAGGCCTGATCTTGTAAGGAAGGGAAACAAGATTTGCGGCCGGCGGCTGCGTGCGTTCCGGGGAGGGACTCGCGCGGCGGCCCCAGGCCGGTCCGGGGGGACGAGACGCTTCATGGGCACGATCCGCATCCTGCTCGTCGAGGACGACGAGGACGACTACACGCTCACCCGCGAACTGCTCGCGGAAGTCGAGGACGAGCAGTTCGACCTCGTGTGGGCGCCCACCTACGAGGACGCGGTCCTCGAGATCCGGCGCGGCGGCTACGACGTCTTCCTCGTCGATTATCGCCTCGGCCGCCGCAGCGGTCTCGACCTGCTCTGCGGTCCTCTCCAGGAGGGGCGCATCGGCCCGGTCATCATCCTTACGGGCCAGGACGCCCGCGAGGTGGACGTGGAGGCGATGAAGCACGGGGCAGCCGGCTTCCTCGTCAAGAGCGAACTGCGCTCGCGACATCTCGCACGCACGCTGCGCTACGCCATCGAAGGCTTCGCGGCCAAGACCGTCGAATCGCCGGCGAGCGTCGCCTCGGCCACGCCGGCGAAGCGCGGCCGCACCGTGGCCTTGATCGGTTCCAAGGGCGGCGCCGGCACGACCACCATCGTCGCCAACGTGGCTTCGGCCCTGTGCGGCCGCGGCCTTTCGGTGACGGCGGTGGAAATGCGCAGCGACTACGGCAACCTGACGCGGCTGACCAACATCGCGCCCCTGCACGACATCAGTGCGCTGACCATGTTCGAGGCCTCGCAGATCACGGCCGAACGTTTCGAAGGCGCGCTTTCGCGCCACATGAACGGGCTGATGGTGCTGGCGGCGCCCCAGTCACCGGAGGGCTACCGCGAACTCGGCGCCGAGCAGGCGGACGCCATCCTTGACGCGGCCATCCGCACCTCGGACCTGGTGCTCGTTGACCTGCCGTCGGTCGCCAGCGAGGCCAATCGCGAGGTGCTCCGCAAGGCGGACCTGGTGGCGATGGTAATCGAGAGGGAGCCGTCGTCGATCGCCTCGGCGCGCGTACTGCTCGCGCTTCTCCAGAACTGGGGAGTGCGCGTTCCGATCGGCAGCATCATCGTGTCGCGCGTCAACGTGCCGGACACGATGTCGGCCACCGACATCAACTCCCAGCTCGGCCTCAAGAAGTACGGGATCATCCCGCCGGCGCCGGAGCTCTTCAACAAGTCGGCGATCACGCTGCAGCCGGTGGTCGTAGCCCACCCCGCGCATCCCGTCGGCCGCGCCCTCGACGAACTCGCCCTCTTCCTGCTCCTCGTCCGCTGAACGCCCGAAACCCGGGACAGGTACAGGTTTCGTGAAACCCGGGACAGGTACAGGTTTCGGGGCGTTGCGATCGGTCGGTCGCCGGGGCATGCGCGCGGGCTAGTCTTCGCTCGCTACGGAGACGTCCGCGCGCACGCCCCCGGCGCCCTCCCTCCAAGAGAATGGAGAGAATGGGGTGGTCCACTACCCGCGGGCGCTTGCCGCCAGCGACGCGGCGAGTGCGCGAAGGAGGGCCGCCCCGTCGCCGCGCCACGCGCTGCCGTGCATGCACGCCAGCGTTGTCGGCGACGTCGCCGCGAGCCGCTCGAGCATCGCCTGCGTGCTTCCCGAGTGCGCGTAGTAGTCGAGCGCATGGCGGAAGGCCTCGCTCGGGCCGAGGATGTCGCCTTCCGTCAGGGGAGGATGCTTCGACCCAGGCTGCGTGAAGAGGTCGCCGCACAGCAGCGTGCGCGTGGCCTCCTCCATGAGGTGACCGCAGTCCCAGCCGTGCGGGAGATGAGGCGTGTCGAACCAGCGCACGGTGTGGCGGCCGAGCGAGATCGCTTCGCCGTCGGCGATCGCGCGCGGCGGGCGATCGGAAAAATCGCCGGCCGACGTCATCGCCGCGATGCGACCGCAGAGCGTGGTCGCCTCCGGCGCCTCGGCGAGCCAGTCGTTGAGAGAGCCGCACTCGTCGGCCTCGAAATGCGAGTACGCCACGTGGCGCAGCCTCGCCACGGGCATCACGGAAGCGATCGCCTCGCGCACCAGCGGGAACATGCGGCGCGGGCCCGTGTGGTAGAGCAGCGGCTCGTCATCGACGATCAAATACTGGTTGAACGAGAAGCCGTTCGGGTCGCCCGGGATCTCGAAGGGCGTGTTGATGCGGAAAATCCCGTCTTCGATCTCGTGGATGTTGGTGCCGGACTGCGCGTTCAGGGTCGTCATGCGGCGTGGTGTAGCACGAACGCCGAGCCTGGCGCCACGGGGCGAGGCCGGCGCCGGGATGCCCGCGGATGGGCCGGCCGAGGACTCAACGCGCGGCGGTCGGCGGGTGCAGCAGCTC
>JBHEPB010000024.1:0-17592 GCA_046260515.1 Binatia bacterium | reverse complement strand
CGCTTCCTCATCCCGCTGTTCCCGAACGTGATGGCCGAGTCGGCCGGCTGGATCGGGGCCCTGGCCGTCATCGGCATCGTCTACGGCGCGCTGGTGGCCATGGTCCAGCCCGACATGAAGAAGCTGGTGGCCTATTCCTCGGTGAGCCACCTCGGCTTCGTGATGCTGGGCGTCGCCTCGCTCAACACCCCCGGCATGGAAGGCGCCGTCTACCAGATGCTGAACCACGGCGTCTCCACCGGCGCCCTCTTCCTCCTGGTCGGCGTGGTCTACGAGCGGCGCCACACGCGGCTCATCTCCGAGTACGGGGGCCTGTGGAAGCAGATGCCGGTCTACTCGGTGTGCTTCCTGGTGATCATGCTGTCGTCGATCGGCCTGCCGGGCCTCAACGGTTTCGTCGGCGAGTTCCTCATCCTGATCGGCGGCTTCCGCTTCAGCGTGGTGCTCGGCGCCATCGCTGCCAGCGGCGTGGTGCTGGGCGCGGCCTACATGCTGTGGATGTACCAGCGCGTGATCTTCGGCGAGGTCACCAACGAGAAGAACGCCGGGATGAAGGACATGAGCCTGCGCGAACTGGCCGTGGTGCTGCCGCTGGTGGCCCTGGCCTTCGTGATGGGCGTCTACCCCAAGCCCTTCTTCGACACGATGCGCACGTCGGTGGCCCAGACCCTGGCGCGGATCCCCGCGGCGGCCCTGGCCGCCAACGGCATCGAGGGCGACGCGAAGCCGGAGGCCGGATCCGGCCGGCCGGTGCATCGCTCCCCGGGTGCCGCGCCGCGGGAATTGGGCGGTCACCACGCCGCCGACGACGGTCACGGGCACGGAGCTCACTGACATGCAGCCCCAGACCCTCCAGATCTCCTCCCTGCTCCCCATCCTGCCCCTGCTGGCCGGTTGCGTGTGGGCCCTGCTCGTCCTCGTCGTCGAGATGTTCTCGACCAGCCGCCGCTTCACGGGCGTCGCCTGGCTGTCGATCTTCGGGCTGCTCGGTGTCGCCGTGCTGGCCGTCCAGCCGGGGACCGCGACCGTCTACGCCGACGCCCTGGCCAACGACAGCTATACGGCCTTCTTCACGGTGCTCACCTGCGCGATGGGCATCGGCGCCATCCTTCTCTCCATCGACTACCTGCCCACGGCCGGCATCCACAAGGGCGAGTACTACCCGCTGATGCTCTTCGCCGTGATCGGCGTGATGGTGATGGCGGCGGCCACCGACCTCATCGTCATGTTCATCGGCCTCGAGACGATGTCGATGGCCGTCTACGTGCTGGCCGGCATCCTGCGCAACGACGTGCGCTCGAACGAGGCCTCCCTCAAATACTTCCTGCTAGGCGCCTTCGCTTCGGCCCTGCTCCTCTACGGCATTGCCACGCTCTTTGCCGTGACCGGCTCGACCACGCTGGCGGAGATCTCGGCGGCCCTGGCCAAGCCCGGCATGGCCGACGGCGACCACTTCGTGCTGGTGCTCGGGGCGGGCCTTGTGCTGATCGGCCTGGGCTTCAAGATCGCGGCCGTGCCCTTCCACCTCTGGGCCCCCGACGTCTACGAGGGCGCTCCCACTTCGGTGACGGCCTTCATGGCCACCGCCGTCAAGGCCGGCGGCTTTGCGGCCCTGCTGCGCACCGCCAGCGTGGCCCTGGCCCCCCTGCACCTGGACCTCCAGGTGGTGCTGTGGGCGGCGGCCGCCGTGACGATGACCGTGGGCAACCTGATCGCGCTGCGCCAGACGAGCCTCAAGCGCATGCTCGCCTACTCTTCCATTGCCCATACCGGCTACCTGCTGATGGGCGTGGTGGCCGGCACTTCGGCGGCCAGTTCGGCGGTGCTCTTCTACCTCGTCGGATACGGCGCCATGAACCTCGTGGCCTTCGGTGTGATGATCGCCGTGGCCAAGGGCCCCCGCAGCGCCGAGCGGATCTCCGACTACGCCGGCCTGTCCCAGACCCACCCGCTGCTGGCCGGCGCCATGACGGTGTCGATGCTGTCGCTCACGGGCATCCCGCCCCTGGTCGGCTTCGTCGGCAAGCTTTACCTGTTCCAGACGGCGCTGAACGCCGGGCTGGTCGGCCTCGTCGTCGTCGCCTGCTTCAACAGCGTGGTGTCGGCGGCCTATTATCTCGGCGTGGTGCGCACGATGTATTTCGAGGATGCGCCGGAGGGCGAGAGCGCCCTCGGCCAGCCGACGGCCATCGCGGGCTTCGTGGTGGCGGTGGCGACGCTCGCTACCGTGGTGCTGGGCCTCGTTCCCGCGCCCGTTCTCGAAGCGACGACCAGGGCTTTCACCAAAGTCCTTCTCGGTTAGGACGCGGGCCGGCGACTATTCGGGAGATGGAGGCTTGGTGCCCGCCGGGCGTTCGGGCTTCGCGGGACTCTCGGGTTTCGCCGGCTTGGCCGGCGCTTCGACCGAATCGTCCTCGACGCAGGTGGCCTGGATCTGGCCCATCGCGGCGGCCAGCGTCGTCGCGCCGGCGTCAGGATCGCTCGTGATCATCCGGCGCGCCGCGTTGCGCACCTCTTCCCCCTTCGTCTCGCACTCCTCGGCGGTTTCATAGACCGCGATCGGGGACCACTCCGAAAGTGGAGGAAGCTCGGTCCCGACGGGGAGGGGAGGCATCATCAGCAGCCACCCGCCGAGCAGCAGCCAGCGCGAGGCGGGCGTGCGTCGCGATCGGGGAGCCGGCTGGGCGGCCTGCCCTCCTGCTTTCGACAAGATCTTCCCGGTTGTTTTCGAGTTCTGCATCGCCGTCCATCCATACGGGGAGGCTGCGGCCGGCGTCAAGGGCCTCGCCCGATTTCCCGGGATGCGGCCGACGCAAGTGGTCGCACCTTGCTACGAGGATGGACCGGCCGGCCTTGTCGATTCGAGGCTCAGTCCAGCGCGCAGACTCCCCAGGTCGACAGCGTGCGGGAAGCCTCGTGGTACCGAACGCTGGTGGAACAGGTCGTATTCGAGAGCCGGGGTGCGAAGCCGCGCCACCAGATGTCGGCGCAGTTCTCCACCTGGTCGGAAAGGCAGTTGCCCTCGATCACACTGTCCACGGCCCGAAGGCGGCGACCCGAGCCGCCGCTCACGCCGAAGGCTCTCATCCCGGTGATCGTCGAGCCGACGAGATCGACCACGTTGCCGCCCACGCCGGTGCCGCCGCCTTCGACCAGCGTATCGACCAATCGCAGGCGCATCCCGTACACGGCCTGGTAACTCTCGGGTCCGGTGTTGGTGATGGTGCTGGAGGTGATCTCCACTTTCCTGCCGCCGCAGGCATGGTCGTTCTCGGTGAGGTTGGCGGAATCCACCTTCACGATGTCTCCGTGGATGCCGTGGCGATAGCCCGTCACGGTGAGGTCACTGGCGGTGATCACACCCCGCCTTCTGCCCCACTGCGTGTAAGGATGGGTGATGCCTTCCGGTAGGATGTTCGGGTCCCAGCTCGTGGGCACGCCGGACACCAGGCTGCCGCCTCCGCCGACCACCGTACAACTCTTCAGGCAGAGGACGCCTCCGCCAAAGCCATCGGGAACGGTGGGCCCCGAGGTGAGCTGGTGGCCGGCCAGGTCCAGTTTGCCGTTCGGAGCCAGGGTCACGGCGAATCCCTCGTACCCCGTGCAGTCGAGATCGGCGGCCAGCACGGCATCGACGACCGTCGCGCCGCAGGTGGAAAGCACCGTTGGCTGGGCATGGGCCGGCGAGGAAACGGGAAAGAGAACAGCGAGAAGGGCGACGGAAAGGGCGGTGGAATGCTTCATCGAGAACCTCCGGGGGGCGCAGAGTGACGAGCCGCACACAGCCCTAACACGCCGGCCGAGGCCTTCACAACGGGCTATATGGAGGTGAGGGAGCGTCGATCGGCGACGATGCGCCGGGCCGACGACCTCGCCGGATCGGCCGCGGGCCTTGCCGGGCCGGGCCGAGGCCGGATTCCGGACAAACTGGCGTCACCCTCTTCCCGGGAGTAAACCCTGCGAAGCCGCGCCTTGGCAGGGCAGGCAGCCGCAACGTGGAGGCGGATTCCCGGATGACGAGAGGGGGGACACGAGGGGTCGGTAGACCGAGGAAGGGCGCGCGGCGTCCGTTCTTCGCCAAGGCTGTCCTCCTCGTCGGTTTCGCGACGGCCGCCCCTGCCATGTCTCCCGAACCGGAGCCCTGCACTCCTTCCGCTGCCAACCTCATCCTGCGCATCTGCGGTCTCGACAACCGCCAGGGCAATCTCAACGTCGCCGTTTTCTCCAGCGAGAGGCCCCAGGGCTTCACCGTCCCCGACTCGGAGGATTTCGCCACCGGCATCCACCTGCGCCTGGCCGATGCCGAGGACGGCCCCGTCCTGCGCGTGCCGGTTGCCAGGCTGAGGCCCGGCTCCTACGCCGTGCGCGTCATGCACGACGAGAACGGCAACGGGAAGGTCGACTTCGGCAACATCGTCGGCACTCCCCAGGAACCCTACGGTTACTCACGCAACCGGCGGGCCCGCATGTCGGCCGTCTCTTTCGAAGAAGCCGCCGTCGTCCTCGGCGAGGAGCCCCTCGTGCTGGACGTCCGCGTGGTGCGCTGGAGCCTGACGGGCGGTGATTCCTCTCCGTGCCCGCCCTAGGCGCCGCCAGGACCGGAGACGACGTGCCTCCTGAACCGTTTCCCAGCGCGTCCTCTCCGCAGAGAGGCGCGCGACTTCTCCCCGCCGCCGTCGTCTTCGTGCTGGCGCTGGCCTGGCTGCTGTTGCTGCGGCCCTACGGCTTCCAGCTGGAGGACGAGGGCACGATCCTGTCCTGGTTCGACCGCGTGATGCGCGGCCAGAGTCCCTACGTGGACTTCCACACCGGCTACACGCCGGGCTTCTTCGCCTTCGGGTCGGCGGTGTTCTCCGTCTTCGGTCCGTCGGCCACCGCGATGCGCGCCGTGTTGGCAGTGATGAACGCGCTGTCAGCCGCGGGCATGGCCGAGCTCACGCGGCGGGTTGCGGGCAACTGGCTGGCTCCTGTTCCGCCGCTGCTGTGGCTGGCTTTCATGCCCGTGTACGTGGGCGAGTTCGCCGCCTTCAACATCCCCTATCCCACTTGGCCGGTCACGCTGGCGTGGGTGGGGATTGCGCTGGCCATGTCGTCGTGGATCACGAGGCCGCGGGCAGTCCTGCTCGTCGTGGCCGGCGCCGCCGCGGCGCTGGCGATGTGGATGAGGCCGAACTCGGGGGCCTTCGCGCTGGCGGCGATCACGTGGATCGTGGTGGCGGGTGCGCCGCGGCGTTCCACCCTGGATCGCGCCGCGGCGGGAGTGGCGGCCGGCTTCATGCTGGCCGGGGTCTGGTACGCCTTCGGCTTCCTCGTGATGGGCATGGACGCTCTCGTCCACCTGGTACCGGCTCTCGCGATGGCGGTGCTCTGCGTCGGATCGCTCGCCTCGCGACTGGCCCGGGGCGGCGCCTCCAGCGACGGCGCGGGCACGACGGCGTCGCTGGCCTTGCTGGCAACAGCCTTCCTGTTGCCCACCCTGGCCTGGGCCCTGCCGCTGCTGGGAACCCTGGGTCTCGACAAGTTCCTCTACGAGGTCTTCCTGGTCGGCGCCGACTACCAGAGCCTCTACTACGCGCCGCATCCGCGACCGGAGCTCTACGCCCTGCTCGTGGTGGCCGCCATGCTCGCCATCGCAGTCGGCGGAAGGCTGGTGCGCAGCGGCATCGCCCGGCCCCTTCCCCTGCTCGTCGCGGTGGCCGTGATCGGCGGCGCCGTCAAGCTGATGGCCCTCGCCGGCGGCATCGCCCCCGAAGGACTGCTGCACTCGATCACCCTGCAACTCGAGAACTCGTCGTTCTGGCTGGCGGCCGTCGCCAACTTCGGGATCGTCGCCTGGTTGCTGCGCGTGCGCGGCGATGAACTGGCCGCTTCCGCCGAGGCGCGTTCCCTCGTCGTGCTGTCGGTGCTCGGTATGGCGATGTACCTGCAGATGTTTCCGCGCAGCGACTTCATGCACCAGATCAGCGCGGTGCCGCTGCTGGCGGTGGCGGCCTGCGGGCTTCTCCAGCGCGTGGCCTCCTGGTGGGCCGTTGGCGCGTGGCCTTCCTCGTGGAACGGGCGGCTGCTGGTGCGCGGCGGCGTGCAGGTGGCGGCCGCCTCCGTCCTCGTGCTCGGTTTCGTCGAGAAGGCAGCCGGCCCCCTGGAAGCGCAATCGTGCGCAGCCCCCTCCAAACTGATCTCACCAAGGCTGGCAGTGAGGGTGGAGGGTCCCGCCGGCGACGAACTCGAAGCCGTCGCGGCGATGGTGGCGCTTCTCCGCGCTAACACGGACGAAGGCGAAGCCCTCTGGTCCTTTCCTGCCACCAGCGGCCTGCTGTTTGCGGCCGGTCGGACCAACGTGGCTCCGCACGACTACTGGTACCCTGGGCGGCCCGATCGCGCGGAGGAAGCCCGCGTCCTCGGAGCGCTTCGCGAGAAGAAGCCGCGTCTCATCGTTACTCTCAACCGCGGGTGGAACTTCTTCGGCGACTCCGGCTCCTACTTCGACTCCCTGCGCGACTTCGCCAGGTCGGAGTATCGCCTGGTGGCCCGGCGCGGACGTTACGACCTGCTGGCCAGGCGCGACGCCGGCTTCTCCTCCCTGCCCGTCGTGCTTCCCGGCGGCGCGGGCAGCGCCACGGAAGCGATCGAGCCCAACCTCGAGCGCCGCCGCCAGGCCGCCTGGCGCTGGATGGACGCGATGACGCCGGCCGAAGCCGCCGCGGCGGCCTTGCCCGAGAGCCGGCGTGATGCCCTGCTCCTGCTGCGCGCTTTGCGCGACGGCGGCGACCTGCGCGGCGCGGGCTGGGCCATCGCGGGCTTCGAGTCCGCCGACCCGCGCGTCCGCGGGGAAGCAGTGGACGCGATGCTGGCGATGGCGGGCGCTTACCGTTCGGCCCGCGACAGGCTGGCCGGGGATTTTACGGGCGGCGACGTTGCGGCCTTCGTGGAGCCATGGAAGGAGAGGGCGAGGGCGCTCGAGGACCTGGAGGAACTGCGTCCGTTCACGGATGCGGTGAGGGAAGAGGCAAGGATGACACCGTGATCGACGATTCGACCTCCTTCGACTGGCAGGCGGCTCACGCGGCCACGCGCACCACGCTGGCCGAGGCGATTGCCCGTATCCCGCGCGGCAAACACATCTTCGTGGGCTCGGGAGCGGCCGAGCCCGACGGCCTCGTCGAGGAGCTCGTGGCCCAGGCCGACCGTTTCGCCGACAACGCCATCGTCCACCTGCTGACGCTGGGGCCGGCGCCCTACGTGCGTCCCGAGTTCGCGACGCGCTTTCGCCACAATGCTTTCTTCATCGGACCCAACGTGCGCGAGGCCGTGCACGAAGGCCGGGCCGACTACACGCCCGTCTTCCTGTCGCGCATCCCCGACCTCATCCGCTCGCGGCGGGCGCCGGTGGACGTGGCCCTCATCCAGACCTCGCCGCCCGACCGCTTCGGCTACGTGAACCTCGGGGTCTCGGTGGACATTGTGCTGGCGGCGGTCGAATCGGCGGGCCTCGTGCTCGCCGAGATCAATCCGCGCATGCCGGTGGTGCACGGCTCGGGTTTCCTGCCGATGAGCCGTATCGACGCCTGGGTGCTGCGCGACCAGCCTTTGCGGGAGATCGATCGGGAACCGCTGGACGATGCGGCGCGCGAAATCGGCGCCTACGTGGCCAAGCTCATCCAGGACGGTTCCACGTTGCAGATGGGCATCGGCCAGATCCCGGACGCGGTACTGGCTGCGCTCGGCAAGCACCGCGACCTCGGCGTGTGGTCGGAGATGTTCTCGGACGGCCTCCTCGACCTCATCCGCAGTGGCAACGTTACCGGGCGCTACAAGATGATCCACCCGAAAAAGGTTTCGGCCTCGTTCTGCTTCGGCAGCGCGGATCTCTACCGCTTCGTGGACCGCAACCCGATGTTCACGTTCCATCCTTCCGACTACATCAACGATCCCCTGCGCATTGCGCGCCAGCACCGCATGGTGGCCATCAACAGCGCCCTGCAGATCGACCTCACCGGCCAGGTCTGCTCGGATTCGATCGGCACGCGCTTCTACTCGGGCATCGGCGGGCAGGTGGACTTCATCCGTGGAGCCTCGATGTCGCCGGGAGGACTGCCCATCATCGCGCTGCGCTCGACGGCGATGGAGGGCGAGAAGAGTCGCATCGTGGCGGCCCTGGATCCGGGGGCCGGCGTCGTCACCTCGCGGGGCGACGTGCACTACGTGGTCACCGAGTACGGCGTGGCCGACCTGGTGGGCAAGTCGGTGAGGGAGCGAGCCACCGCGCTCATGTCGATCGCCCACCCGGACTACCGCGCCGAACTGCTGGCGGCAGCCAAGGCCAGGCACTACGTCTTCATCGACCAGATCTCGGCGCCGCCAACCTATCCTCGCGACCTCGAGCAGGAATGGACCACGCGGGCCGACCGCAAGGTGATGTTCCGGCCCATCCGCCTGACGGACGAGCGCGGCCTCCTCGACTTCTTCTACAGTCTCTCGGACGACTCGGTGTACTCGCGCTTCCTGCACCGCATGAAGCAGATGCCGCACAAGGACGTACTCTACTACCTGGACGTGGACTATGACCTGAGGATGGCCCTGGTGGTGGAAGCGGCCGAGCCGGGCCGCGATCCGGAGATCGTGGCAGTGGGCCAGTACATGGGGGACACGGCCAGCCCCTACGCCGATGTGGCGTTCGTGGTGCGCGACCGTTGGCAGGGCCAGGGCCTGGCCACCAAGCTGCTGGCCTGTCTGGTGGAAGCGGCGCGCTCGCGCGGCCTCGTCGGCTTCCATGCCGACGTGCTGGCGACCAATCGCGCCATGATGGGCGTCTTCCTCCAGTCCGGCCTCCAGGTGCAGACCCGCCTCGAGGGCAATCTCTACGACCTCAAGATGACCTTCCCGCCCGTCGCTCTTCCGGCCAAGGCGCCGGCGGTCTGACCGCCGGGCGAATCCACCGCCAAGGAAACACGACCGCCATGGCCCTCAAGGCGACGATCTTCAAGGTGAATCTGCAGATCGCGGACATGGACCGCGGCTACTACGAGTCCCACGCGCTCACCATCGCGCGCCATCCCTCGGAGACCAGCGAGAGAATGATGATCCGCGTCCTGGCCTTCGCGCTGTCAGCCCACGAGCGCCTCCAGTTCGGCGGCGGAGTTTCGACTGCCGACGAGCCCGACCTGTGGCGGCGCAGCCTCTCCGGCGAGATCGAGCAGTGGATCGAACTCGGCCAGCCCGACCCGCGCCGCATCCACAGGGCCTGCGGGAGGGCCGACGAAGTCCGCGTCTACCTCTACGGCGGCATGAAGTCGGCGACGTGGTGGGAGCAGGAGCGCGCCGGCCTGGAGCGCCACGCCAACCTGCGCGTTGCGCAGCTGCCCGCCGACCAGACGGCCCACCTCGGCGAACTGGCCGACCGCGGCATTTCGCTGCAGTGCAACATCCAGGACGGCGAGGTTTGGATGATCCTCGGCGAGACCTCTGTACACGTCACGCCGGTGGTTCTGTTCGGCGCCTGACGCGGGTCTTCAGGCTACTGGTCGTCCACGCTGGACTCACGTCGCGGCGAATGGAAGGTTTCCGCCGCCGCGCAGACCGCCCGCGCAGGAGGCCGGACCATGGAAACCACGATCCCCGGGGACACGAACGCAGCCGACAGCATCCACTCCGGTCTCGATCCTGAAGCATGGAGGGAGCGCTACCGCCGCGAGCGCGACAAGCGCCTGCGCGCCGACGGCAACGAGCAGTACGTCGAGGTGACGGGCCGCTTCGCCCACTACCTGGACGATCCCTACGTCGAGCCCGGCTTTCGCCGCGATCCCCTCACCGATGAAGTCGAAGTGGCCGTGATCGGCGGCGGTTTCGGCGGACTGTTGGCCGGGGCGCGGCTCCGCCAGGCAGGCTTCGCGGACATCCGCATGATCGACCCCGCCGGCGACTTCGGCGGAACCTGGTACTGGAATCGCTACCCAGGCATCGCCTGCGACATCGAATCCTACAGCTACCTGCCCCTGCTCGAGGAACTCGGCTACATCCCCAGGGAAAAGTACGCCGGCGGCAAGGAGATCCTGGAGCACGCCCAGGCCATCGGCCGCAAGTTCGACCTCTATCGCGACGTCTGCTTCCAGACCCGCGTGGAAAATCTCTCCTGGGACGACGAAGCTGCGCGCTGGACCATCGAGACCAACCACGGCGACCGCATGAAGGCCCGCTTCGTGGTGCTGGCCACCGGGCCTCTCAACCGTCCCAAGCTGCCGGGCATCCCCGGCCTCGAGGACTTCGCCGGGCATTCCTTCCATGCCAGCCGCTGGGACTACCGCTACACGGGCGGCGACTCCGAAGGCGGCCTCACGGGCCTGGCGGGCAAGCGCGTGGGCGTGATCGGCACCGGCGCCACCGCGGTCCAGATCGTTCCCCACATCGGCCAATGGGCCGGCCACCTTTACGTTTTCCAGCGCACGCCTTCGTCGGTGGACCTGAAGGTCAATCCGCCCACCGATCCCGCCTGGGCAGCTTCGCTCGAGCCGGGCTGGCACCAGGCGCGCATGGACAACTTCAACAACCTCGTCTCGGGCGTTCCCCAGGCCGAGGATCTGGTGCACGACGGCTGGACCGACATCATCACCCGGCTGCTGCTCGGCATGCAGTCGGGCACCACCACCGACTTCAGCCCCGAGGGCATCGCGCGCGCGGTGGAGTTGGCCGACTTCGAGAAGATGGAGTCGATCCGCGCCCGCGTGGACGCCACGGTGAAGGATCCCGCAACGGCGGCCGCCCTGAAGCCCTGGTACCGGCAGTTCTGCAAGCGGCCCTGCTTCCACAACGAATACCTGGAGACCTTCAACCGCGACAACGTGACCCTGGTGGACACGGAGGGACGCGGCGTCGATCGCATCACCGCGCGTGGAGTCGTGGTAGGCGGCCGCGAGTACGAGCTCGATTGTCTCATCTACGCCACCGGCTTCGAGGTGGGGACGGACTACTGCCGCCGGGCCGGCATGCAGATCCGCGGCCGCTCGGGCAGGAGCCTCACCGAATGGTGGTCCGAGGGCGTGCGCAGCCTCCACGGCATGCACGTCCACGGCTTTCCCAACTGCCTGCTGATGAGCAACTCCCAGGCCGGCTTCACGGCCAGCTTCCCCCACATGCTGAACGAGCAGGCCAGGCACCTCACCTACATCCTGAAGCGCGCGAAGGAGGATGGCCTCACCAGGATCGAGGCCGATGAGAACGGCGTGCGCGAGTGGGTGGAGCGCTGCATCGAGAAGGCCGGCGCGGCCACGGCGTTTCTCGAAGACTGCACGCCGGGCTACTACAACAACGAGGGAAAGCTTTCGGAGCGCAGCGTCCAGAACGGCTTCTACGGGGGCGGCACCGGCTCTCCCGAGTTCATTTCCATCCTGGAGTCGTGGCGGGCCGAGGGAACGATGAGGGGCCTGCAGGCGCGCTGAGCACCCGTCCGGCCTGCGTGGGGTCAGGAACCCTTCGGCTCGCGCGTCATTTCGATCATCGTGCGGCGGAAGCCGAGCCTGTCGAAGAGGCGCTGGCCAGCGTCGTTGCGCTCGGCGGTCCACAGCATCACACGCGGTGCACCGCGTTGTTCCAGCCAGTCGGCTGCGGCCTCGACCAGGCGCGCGGCGATGCCCTGCCCGCGTGCCGAAACATCCACCGCGACGTCATGCACGAAACCCGCGACGTCCCGCAGTTCCTTCCAGGAGCGTGGTTCGAGGCCGGCATAGACATACCCCACCACGTTACCGTCGAGCGCCGCGACCAGGATCACGACATCCGGATCTTCGAGCTGGTTGCCGAGGAAGCGCGCATAGCCTTCCTCGATCCCGTCGCCGGGCGCGAGGAAGCGCCGGCGGTCGAACTCGTGGTGAGCCCGCACGAGCATCGCGCCGAGGCGCCCGAGGGCTTCCGCGTCGCCCGGCCGGGCAGGGCGGATGAGGACGTTGGCGGCCACGGTGAGGTGGAGGATGGCAGAGGGCGCGGCCCGGTTCGACCGTCGTTACGGAGTGGACTCGTCAGCGGGTCGGCTTCCCGAGCACGAGCGCGAGGAGGTCGCTGGTTTTCACATGCCTTTCGATCGGATGGCGCAAGGGCTGCGACGCCGTCACGCGGTAGTGGTTGCGTCGCCCTTCCTTGAGCCGTTCCAGGTAGCCGGCGTCCTCGAGTTCGCGAACGATGCGCTGGACGGCCCTCTCCGTGATGCCGACGCGGACCGCGATGTCGCGCATGCGCACAGCCGGTTCCTCTGCGATGTGGATCAGGACGTGGGCGTGGTTGGTCAGGAAGGTCCAGGGGGAGGTGGACGCTGCGGTGTCCGGGCGGGCCGCCTTCGCGGCGGCGGAGGCGCGGGTTCTCGGGGAAGGGGCTCGGGTGGCCATGGGCCGACATGGTAACAGGTTTCGGGAAATTTGAAACACGAACTTGACTTCCGGTATTATGGGGCGTACTTCCCCGCTCGTGCCGTGGCGGTTCCGCGCCGGGCCGAGGAGCAGCGTGTTCGACCTCACTGGAAAGAAGGGACTGGTCGTCGGGATCGCCAATTCCGACAGCATCGCGTTCGGCTGCGCCAAGGCGGCGAAAGCGGGCGGCGCGGAGATCGCCGTGACCTGGCTCAACGACCGCGCCCGTGCCCACGTCGAGCCTCTCGCCGATTCCCTCGGCGCCGTGCTTCGCATGCCCCTCGACGTGGAGCAGCCCGGCGCCGTCGCGGAGGTTTTCGAGGCCGTGCGCGATCGCTGGGGCCGGCTCGACTTCCTCGTGCACTCGATCGCATTCGCGCCCGCGGCCGACCTTCGCGGGCGCGTCCTCGACTGTACGTCCGCGGGATTCGAGACCGCGATGCGGGTCTCCTGCTACTCGCTGATCGAGATGGCGAAGCACGCGGAACCGCTGATGACCGATGGGGGTGCCATCGTGACGATGAGCTTCGCCGGCGCCGATCGCACCGTGCCGAGCTATGGGATGATGGGACCGGTGAAAGCCGCACTGCAGTCCACCGTGCGCTACCTGGCGCGCGAAATGGGCCCGTCCGGCATTCGCGTGATCGCGCTGTCGCCCGGTCCGATCGCGACGCGCGCGGCTTCCGGCCTACCGGACTTCGACGGACTCGCCGGCGATGCAGTGGCCCACTCCCACCTCGGCCGCCTGGTCACGATCGACGAGGTCGGCGCGGCAGCCGCGTTTCTCGTCAGCGACGGCGCCGCCGGGATGACCGGATGCACGATCCCCGTGGACGCGGGAAGGCATGCCGCCCAATGAGGGCGGCCAACGAAGGAGGATCCCCTCGATGAAGACCAGCGAACACCCGGCTGTTGCGATCGTGATGGGCTCGTCCTCCGACTGGGAAACCATGCGGCACGCGGCGACCATGCTCGACACGCTGAAGGTTCCCCACGAGAACCGGATCGTGTCGGCCCACCGAACGCCGGACCTTCTGTTCGAGTACGCGAAGACCGCCCGGGAGAGAGGCCTCGAGGTCCTCATCGCCGGGGCCGGCGGCGCCGCCCATCTGCCCGGCATGCTCGCCTCGATGACGACGCTGCCGGTGCTGGGGGTTCCGGTGGAATCCTCGGTGCTGCGCGGCGTGGACTCCTTGCTGTCGATCGTGCAGATGCCGGCCGGAGTTCCCGTCGGCACGCTCGCCATCGGCCGCGCCGGGGCCGTCAACGCCGCGCTGCTTGCGGCGCAGTTCCTTGCCGCCCGCGATGAAGACCTGCGCTCGCGGATCGAGGAATGGCGCCGTGCCCGCACCGATGCCGTGCTCGCCGAGATTTTGCCCGAGGCTCAGCCGTGACGACCGTCGGGGTTCTCGGCGGCGGCCAACTCGCGCGCATGCTCGCGATCGCCGGGTTGCCGCTCGGCATCCGCCTTCGAGTCTTTGACCCAGCCGCCGACGTCTCGGCTTCGGTTCTCGCCGAGCACGTGCGGGCCGACTGGGGCGACACGAGCGCCCTCTCGGCCTTCTGTGACGGACTCGACCTGGCGACCGTCGAGTTCGAGAGCGTTCCCGTATCCGCCGCGAGGCACGTGGCGGCACGCGTCCCGATGCGGCCGTCGCCGGAAGCGCTCGCCGCGGCCCAGGACCGACTCGCGGAAAAGGAACTCGCGCGCACGCTCGGGATCGCGACGCCGCGCTTCGTGCCCGTGGACGACGAGGACGATCTCGAGGCGGCCCTGGACGGTGTCGGTGCGCCCGCTATCCTCAAGCGGCGACGGGGCGGCTACGACGGGCGGGGCCAGGCCGTCGTGCGGAGCGCCGCCGACCTTTCGCAGGCCTGGTCCACAGCCGGCGGGGCGCCCTGCATCCTCGAATCCTTCGAGTCTTTCGATCGCGAGGTCTCCCAGGTCGCCGTCCGGGCTCTCGACGGCTCGATCGCCTTCTACCCGCTGGTCGAGAACCTGCACGAGGGCGGCGTGCTGCGGCGCTCGATCGCGCCGGCGCCGAGGGTCGGCGCCGCCCTGCGACGCCGGGCGCGCGAGATCACCCGCGCGATCCTCGAGACCCTTCAGCATGTCGGCGTGATCGCCGTCGAATTCTTCGTGTGCGGGGATGAACTGCGGCTGAACGAGATCGCTCCGCGCGTCCACAACTCGGGCCACTGGACGATCGAGGGAGCCGCGACGAGCCAGTTCGAGAACCACCTGCGCGCGATCACCGGCCTCCCGCTCGGGGCGACCCATGCGACGGGAGTCTCGCTGCTCTACAACATCCTCGGTACGCCCCCCACGCCCGCGCGGATCCTGGGCGTGCGCGGCGCCTCCCTGCACCTCTACGGGAAGTCGGCGGCCCCGGGCCGCAAGCTCGGGCACGTGACGATCCACGTTGCCTCGCCGCGGGACCTGCCGCCGCTCGAGAGAAGACTGATCGCAGCGCTCGGGCCGGAAGAACTCCCCGAAGCGGTGGCCGTGCCCGGGGGCGCGGTGGGCCCGTGACCGACCTCTTTGTCGCCAACCTCTCGTCCCCTGTCGTCCTGGCCTTCGCGCTGGGAATCATTGCTCGCCTGCTCGGAAGCGACCTGCGCCTGCCCCGTGACGCGTACGCGGCCCTCTCCATTTACCTGCTGTTCGCCATCGGCCTGAAGGGCGGCCACGAACTCGCGCGGGCACCCCTCGACGAACTCCTGGCTCCGGCGCTGGCCACGCTCGCGCTCGGTTGCCTGACCCCGGTGTGCGCCTACGGCGTGCTGCGCGGTCTCGGCGGGTTCGCCGTGGCGGACGCCGCAGGCATCGCGGCGCACTATGGGTCGGTGTCCGCCGTCACGTTCCTCGCCGCGCAAAGCTTCTGCGCGACCGCGGGAATCGCTGTCGAAGGGTACATGCCGACCCTGCTCACCCTCCTGGAAAGTCCCGGCATCGTCATCGCCCTGGTGATCGGCGTGATGCGATCCGGGGGAGCGAGGCCCCTCTCCGCGGCCCTGCACGAGATTCTCGTCGGCAGGAGCATGGTGTTGCTGCTCGGTGGACTCGCCGTCGGGGCGATCGCCGGCGACGCCGGCTGGAACTCCGTCTCCGCCTTCTTCGAGGGTGGATTTCGCGGCGCCCTGGTGCTTTTCCTGCTGGAGATGGGCGTTGTCACCGCGGAACGTCTTGGCGACCTGCGTCGAGTCGGTCCCTTCCTTCTCGCTTTCGGCATGGCTTTCCCCCTGGCGAGCGGCGCGGCCGCGGCTGCCGTCGGGGTCGCCGTCGGACTGTCGCCGGGCGGAGCCACCGTGCTCGCCGCCATGGCCGCGAGCGCTTCCTACATCGCGGCGCCTCCGGCCGTTCGCCTTTCGCTCCCGACCGCCAATCCCACCTATTCGCTCACCGCCGCGCTTGCGATAACGTTCCCATTCAACCTCGCCGTTGGTATTCCGGTGTACAATGAGGTCGCCCTTCGCCTCGGAGGCGCATCATGAGCGGGAAGGCTACAGTCCGCCTCGTCACCATCGTGGCCGAGGCCGTTCTCGTGCCGTCTATCGTCGCCCTGATGAAGGAGACGGGCGTGAGCGGTTACACGCTCGTCGATGCCAGCGGAGAAGGATCGCGAGGACGACGAACCGGGGAGATACCGGGCGACAACGTGCGCGTGGAAACCCTGGTCGCGCCGGAGACCGCCGACTCCCTGCTCACGCAACTGGCGCAGCGGTGGTTCGCCGACTATGCCGTCGTGGCTTGGGTCGTCGATGCGGAGGTCGTTCGTGAGTCGAAGTACCGCTGACGGGCACGTGCACACCGGTCCTTCCCCCTGGCGACGCTTCCACGGCCTGCTGCGCCCGGATCGTGCCGACATCGTCGTCATCCTGGTCTTTTCCGCCGTCAACGGCGTGCTGCTGCTGGCTTCTCCGCTTACCGTGGACGCGGTGGTCAACAACATCGCGTTCGGCGGCCAGGAGCAGGTCTACCTGCAGGCCCTGCTGGTGCTGTCGTTCGTGCTGTTCGCGTTCCTCGCCCTGCTCGCCGCCCTGCGCGCCGCCCAGCACTACGTGATGGAGGTGATCCAGCGCCGGCTGTTCCTGCGGGTCACGGCCGACCTGGCCTACCGGCTTCCCCGTGTCGAGTCCGAAGCTCTCGCGGAATCCGGCGGCCCGGAGCTCGTGAACCGCTTCTTCGAGGTGGTCACGGTCCAGAAGAGCAGTTCGCTGCTGATGCTCGAGGGCATCAACGTGACCCTCAGCGCGCTGATCGGCCTGGTGGTGCTCGGCTTTTACCATCCTTTCCTGCTGGCGTTCGACGTCGTGCTGGTGATCGCGCTCGCCGTTGTCGTTGTGGGCATGGGCCGGGGCGCCGTCGATACCAGCATCCGGGAGTCGAAGGCGAAGCACTCGGTCGCGGCCTGGCTCGAGCAGATCGCGATGTTTCCGCTGGCGTTCCGCAGTCGCGGGGCAGGCGTTCTGGCGCTGCGCAGGGCCGACGAACTGGGGCACGATTACCTCGAGGCGCGCCGCGCCCACTACCGGATACTGATTCGGCAGGTCGGCGGTCTTCTCGCGCTGCAGGCCGCCGCCAGTTCGGCGCTGTTGACCATCGGCGGCTTCCTCGTCCTGCGTGGCGAGCTAACGCTCGGTCAGCTCGTCGCCAGCGAACTGATCGTCAGCGCGATCGTCTCCTCGGTCGCAAAGTTCGATAAGCAGCTGGAGAGCTGGTACGACGCGATGGCCTCGATCGACAAGCTCGGCCAGCTCGTGGATCTACCGATCGAGCGAGATCGCGGCGAACGGCCTGTCGGCCGGTCCGGACCGGCCGCGCTCGAGTTGCGAGGGGTCACCTTCGGTTACGACCCGGCCAGCCCGCTGTTCTCCGACCTCTCCCTGAGCCTGCGCCCCGGTTCGCGCGTCGCAATCGTCTCGGCCGCCGGCTACGGCGCCAGCACGCTTCTCGACCTCGTCTACGGCCTTCGGAATCCGCAGAGAGGCATGGTGCTCGTCGACGGCATCGACGTGCGGCACTGGGACCTCGCCGAACTTCGCGAACAGGCTGCGCTGGTGCGCGGTGCCGAGATCGTCGACGGGACGATCACCGACAACGTACGCCTCGGCCGCGAGGACCTCGGCCTCGACGAAGTGCGACGCGCCCTCGAATGCGTCGGCCTGATGGAGGCGGTGCTGCGGGTTCCCGGCGGGC
>JBHEPB010000020.1:0-2513 GCA_046260515.1 Binatia bacterium | reverse complement strand
GGACTGATCCTCGTGGTCGCGTTCGCCCTGCTGCCTTCCGTGCTCCCCCCTCCCCCGACGGCCGCTGATGCGGGAACTCGAGACGAACAGAGTGGACTCGAGGCCGGTAGCCGACTTCGGCTGCCCGGCCTGTTTTTCGTGGTGCTGGCCGCGGTCGCCGCCCTGACGGTGGCCGAGGGCATGCTGGTCCCGGGAACTTACGCCCTCCCCCTCATCGACCACATCCACAACGCCTGGATCGGCTATGTGCTGCACGTCGGGCTGCCTTCGACCGTGGGCCTCGTTGCCGGTGCCACCGTGGCCTTCGCGGCCCTCGCCGCCTGCGTCGTCCGCTTCGGCGCGGGGCCGACCTTTCGCTGGGGCTTGGTGGTGGGCGTCCTGGCCGGACACGCGACGGCGTCCAACTTTCTCGCCGAGAGAACCCCAATGTGGCTGTCGTTCTACATCGGCTGGCCCGGACTGGCCCTGGCTGCCGTCGGCGCATTCCTGGCCTTGCGGCGACGGGATCTGCCGGCCGGCGCTCCCCTCGCCCTGGCCGTGGCGGCGGCCGTTGCGATGATCCTCTTCTACAACCCGCACGTGTACCCGTCCGTGCCCTGGGGAGCGCGCCGCTTCGTGCCCCTGTTGCTTCCCCTCCTCCTCCTGCTGGCCTGCTACAGCGCCGTCCGGGCTTCCCGGCGCAATCGACTCGTGGGCCTGGCCTGCGCCGCGGTCCTCGCCTTCCACGTCGGCGCCGGCGGACGGCCGGCCTGGGGAAAGAATTTCATGGAAGGGGCCTGGCAGCAGCTGACCCAGCTCAATGCCATCGTCCCCGAAGGCGGAACCATCCTCTACGATCGCCAGATCAGCCCGATGATGGTGGGCCCCGCGCTTTGGCTGGTGCACGACCGCAACGGCATCACCGTACCGCCCACGGGCTCGGTGGCCGGCCGCCGCTTCCTGCCGGGCCTGGTCTGGAACCTGGCCGGCCAGGGGCCCGTCTACTTCGTCACTCGAGGGGGCATGGACCAGACGCGCACCCCCCATGTGAAGATGACGCTGATCGGGAAGACCACGGCTGCCACCCGCTTCCTCGAACAGAACTACGACAGCCGGCCGGAGAAGACCGAACTCTACGTGATGCCGCTGGCCGTGTATCGACTGGAACGCTCCCTCGACAAACGCGGTGGCCCGGTGGTGCGCTGACGCCGGCGGTTTGGTTCGTTCGGGACGGCGCTACTGTGCGTAGCCGAGGCTTCGCAGCCGGCCCGCGGTGTCGGCCTCCGGCGCGGCGCCGGCGCCGGCGACCACGCTTCGGGCCACGGAGTAGCCCTGGGCGCGTCCTGTCCTGACGAGGGCGAAGAACTGCGCCGAGAGCCCGGCGCGCTCGGAATCCGGTATCGACGGGTTGAACAGGAGACTGCGCAGTTCCCCGGGATCGTCTTCGAGACGGTACAGCCGGTTGCGGCTCATCTCCGTGGACACAACCGCCTTCCATGGAGGCCGGCGGACGGCCCAGGAAAGATCGTCGATGGATTTCAGGTAACCAGCGACGGCCACGCGCTCTTCGGCGTCGGCGGCTCCGGTGGCCAGGCTCACGAGCGAACGACCGTCGGGGGCCAGGCTCGGATCGAGTCCGCTGATCTCGAGAACGGTGGCCGCCACGTCCTCCAGGCGCACCTGCACGTCCACGCGTCGTCCCCTTTCCGCGCCGTCGCGCGTGCGCGGCGGGATAATCACCAGCGGCACACGAAGCAGTTCGTCGTGCAGCGAGTGGCCGTGCAGGAAGTGGCCGTGCTCCCAGAACTCCTCGCCGTGGTCGGCGGTGATGATCACCCAGGTGCGGTCGAGGGAGCCGGAGGAAGCCAGCGCGTCGTAGAAGCGCCCGAACATGGCATCCGTGTAACGGACCTCGGCCGTGTAGCGGCGCTTCAGTTCGGCGCGATCCGCGTCGCTCACCGGCGTGTACACGGAGTAGACCAACGAGTCGCACGTGGCGCAGGGGCCGGGCTCCTCGCCGAAACCGGGGGGCGCGTCGAAGGGCCAGTGGGGATCCATCAGGTGCAGCAACGTGAACGCCGGCGTTCCCGCTCGTTCCCCCAGCCAGTCCAGGGCCAGAGCCACGCCGTCCACGGCACGGCCGTGGTAGGGACGCATCGTGTAGAAGCCCTCGCCGAACCCGAAGTAGGGCCGCAGGTAGGGATTGTTGACGTAGGCTGCCGTCAGGTAGCCGGTGTCGCGCAGCGCGCCCGCCAGGTAGAGGGCCTTGGGATCGCCGCGCAGCACTTCCCAATCCGAGGCACTGGCCCCGAAGCGGTGGCGGTGGGGATTCCATCCGCTGAGCGCGCTGACGGTGGCCGGCAGCGTCCACGGCGCCGGTGATACCGCCTGGGTGAAGCGCGTGCCCGAGGCCGCGATGCGCGCCAGCTCGGGCATGGCCGGCGGCTCGCCGTTCATGCCGGCGTCGGCGATGTCGGCGCGCAGCGTGTCGATGACCACCAGCAGCACCGAGTCGCGGTCGGGCGCAGCGGCGG
>JBHEPB010000011.1:0-3207 GCA_046260515.1 Binatia bacterium | reverse complement strand
CGCCGACTACGACAGCAACGGCGACGGGCAGGTGGACTCCGCGGCCCTGGCCTACGTGCAGGGCGAGAGCGAAGCTGCCTACGTCCAGCGCGTCACGGTGACCCTCAAGTCCACGCTGCGCGACTCGAACTTCCACTACGTGAGCTCGAGCACCAGCTACGACTACATGCAGTCGGACGACACGCACCCGACGTTCACCGGCGGCACCAAGTGGCTGGGCTTCATCGGCGGCTCGGGCTCCGGCTCCTCCGGCGTCCGCTATGCGGACTCCTCCTACGTCGGCGGCAAGAACCCGATCTGGAACCGCTACGGGCACGAGCGCATGGGCTGGGGCATCTCGGCCTTCAACACGGCGACCCCGTAGTCGAAGCAGCCCTGCAACTCACCGCCCGCGGGCGGGAGTCCTGCTGAACAACAAAGGCCCGGATGCGCAAGCATCCGGGCCTTTGTTTTGAGAAGCTCTGCGCGAACGATCGCGCCCGCGCCTCACCAGTCGAGGAGGCGCACCAGGAGGAAGAGGGGAATCCCGGCGAAGTAGAGTACGCGCAGGATCCTTTCGATCCAGCGCCTCTCGGCGCCGGCGCGGCCCGGCGCCGCGGCGACCAGGAGCATCGCCAGCGCTTCGCCCGCCACGCGCATCACCGCCGCCACCAGCATCAGGCTGAAGGCCCACGACACCCACCACAGCCCGAACCCAAGCAGCCACGCCTTCAAACCGAAAGTGTAGTACTCGCCGAGAAAGCCGCCGTAGGTGATGATCTGGTGCAGCCGGTAAGCCGGCACCGTCGGCACGATGGCGTACACGAGGAACTTGAAGAGGGGATGGTCGAAGCGGCTCGGAGCGATCCCGGCGAGCCCACGCGCGTACGCCGCGATGCGGCTGCGGAGGCCCTCGCCGACGGCAGGATCCGCTCCTTCCGCCACGACGTCGCGAACGAGATCGTCCGCGTCCGACAACCGGATTCCGTAGGAAAAGCTGCGTCCCGAATGTAGCCGCACCTGGATCCCCGCGCCCGGCAGGGGCAACACCCACGGCTCCACGGCCGCGATCGCGGTGGCGGGAATCTCCACCCGCACGTCCCGACCATCGACCACCAGGCCGCCGCCCTCCGCGCGGATCCTTGCGGCGAAGGCGCGCGCAATGCACCAGGCCGCCAGCTCCGGCAGGGCCACGAAGCCGAAGAAAATGCGCATCTGGCGGAAGGGATTGGCCGGCGGGAAGTCGGAGAAGACGAAGAGGCCGGCCGTCACCAACAGGCTGCCCCGCGCCACGATGCGCAGCAGGGCCGCCGCCGTCCGCCAGGCCGGCGGACAGGCGACGACGGGGAAACCGGAGGGATGGGCCTGCGCCGACGCGGTTGCGGTTGGATGCATCATTCCACCGTCACGCTCTTGGCAAGATTGCGGGGCTGGTCCACGTCGGTGCCGCGCTCGACGGCCACGTAGTAGGCCAGCAGCTGCAGGGGAATGGTCAGCAGCACGGGCATGAAGAGGGTCTGCGTGCGCGGCACCGGCACCACCCATTCCGAAATGCGCTCGAGGTCGGCGTCGGCGCCGTCGGTGACCGCGAGGATGCGGCCGCCCCGCGATTCCACTTCCATCAGGTTGCTCAGCGTCTTCTCGTAAACCTCGTCCTTGGGCACGAGCACCAGCACCGGCATGCTCTCGTCGATGAGCGCGATGGGGCCGTGCTTCATCTCGCCGGAGGGATAGCCCTCGGCGTGGATGTAGGAAATTTCCTTCAGCTTGAGGGCGCCCTCGAGGGCAACGGGGAAGTTCACGCCCCGGCCCAGGTAGAGCATGTCCGTGGAGTGGCTGAGCTGGCGCGCGATGCGGGAGATGGCCTCCTCCTGCTTGAGCGCGGTCTCCATCAGCAGAGGCAACTCGACGAGGGCTTGGACGAGGCGGGCCTCGCGTTCGGCCGTGAGGGCCCCCTTGCGACGCCCCAGCCACACAGCCAGCAGGTACAGCGCGGCCAGCTGCGTGGTGAAGGCCTTGGTGCTGGCCACGCTGATCTCGGGGCCAGCGTGGGTGTACAGCACGTAGTCGGCCTTGCGGGCGATCGAGGAGTCCACGACGTTGCAGATCGCGAGCACCTTGGCCCCGCGTTCGTGGGCTGCTTCCACGGCCGCCAGCGTGTCGGCGGTCTCGCCGGACTGGGACACCACCACCATCAGCATGCGCGCGTCGGCAACGGGGTCGCGGTAGCGGTACTCGCTGCCGTAGTCGACGTCGACGGGGATGCGCGCGAGGCGTTCGATGGCGTAGCGGCCGATGAGTCCTGCGTGCCAGGCCGTCCCGCAGGCCACGATGGTCAACCGGTCGATGTTGCCGAGATCCTTCTCCAGCGCGTCGAGCTCGCCGAGGCAGACAGTGGCCGTGTCCTGGCAGAGGCGGCTGCGCAGGGTGTTCACCACGGCGGTCGGCTGCTCGTGGATCTCCTTGAGCAGGAAATGCTTGTAGCCGCCTTTCTGGGCGGTGACAGCGTCCCAGGTGATGCGCCGGGCGCTCCTCTCGACGGGCTTCCCGTCGAAGGTCGTCAGGTGCACGGCGTCGGCCGTCACCTCGGCCATCTCGCCGTCTTCCAGGAAGAGGACGTTGCGCGTGTACTCGAGAAGGGCCGGGATGTCGGAAGCGACGATGTTCTCGCCCTCGCCGAGGCCCACGACCACGGGCGTCGCGTTCTTGGCGGCGACCAGCCGTCCGGGTTCCGCCGCGCAGAGCGTGACGATGGCGAAGGAGCCGCGCAGGCGGGCGATGGCCGCCCGCGTGGCTTCCACCAGGCCCTTGCCTCGCAGCCTTTCGGCTTCGATCAGGTGGCCGATCACCTCGGTGTCGGTGTCGGACTGCAGGGCGCAGCCTGCGGCCGCGAGTTCCGATCTCAGCTCGAGGAAGTTCTCGATGATGCCGTTGTGGATCACGACGACGTCCCCCGCGCGGTGGGGATGGGCGTTGCGCTCGGAAGGGCGGCCGTGAGTGGCCCAGCGGGTGTGGCCAATGCCGGTCGAGCCCGTCATCGGGCTCTTGTCGAGAACGGCCTGGAGGTTGTCGAGCTTGCCGACGGCGCGCTGCACCTCGATGCGCCCGCCGTCGAGGATCGCCAGGCCCGCCGAATCGTAGCCGCGGTACTCGAGCTTGCGCAGGCCTGCGACCAGCACGCCTTCGGCCTGGCGATACCCGGTGTATCCGACGATTCCGCACATGGTC
>JBHEPB010000154.1:0-5578 GCA_046260515.1 Binatia bacterium | reverse complement strand
GCTTGAGGATGCGGCTCGGGAACTTGCGGATTTCGAGGACGGACACGCGCGCCAGTAAGCGGGAAACCCCCGGAAATCGCAACAAAACCGCCCTATGACGCCCGGCCCAAGGTCGCCGCGCCTGCGGGCACGACGGCGCTGGCTGCTTGTTGAGGAACAGCCTCTCGCCAGGCTGCGCAAAAAGGTCCAGATGCTAGGCGCCGGGGAAAGCCGAGAGCGGAGGCGTACTTCCTGTACGTCGTAGCTCTCGGCTTTCCCCGGCAACGACGCAGATGGGCCTTTTTCCGCAGCCTGAGGGGTCGGGTCAGAACATGTCCACGGGATCCACGTCCACCAGCACGCGGATGCGCGAGGCGCGGGCGGCCGGGGCGATGACGGCGCGGGCATGGGCCAGGGCCGAGCGGACCAGCCCGCTTCGCACCGAGCGCACATGGACGTGGAAGCGGTAGCGGTCTTTCACCCTCTCGATGAGGGCCGGGGCCGGGCCGCGCACGGCGAAGTCGGGATCGGTCCGGCCGGCTTCGACCAGGGTGCGCGCCGCCTGTGCCGTGAGCCTCTCGACGAGGGCGCGCTCGGCGCCCTCGACGCGCAGCATCCCCATGCGCGTGAGAGGCGGGTACTGGAGGTCGGCCCTCTCGGCCAGCTCGATGCGCGCGAAGCCGTCGAAGTCGTGGGCTGCCGCGTAGGTGATGGCCGGATGCTCGGGCTGGTAGGTCTGGATCATCACGCGGCCCTGCTCGGTGCCGCGGCCTGCCCGCCCTGCTACCTGCGAAAGAAGCTGGAACGTCCTCTCGGCGCCGCGAAAGTCGGGAACTCCGAGCGACAGGTCGGCCTGCACCACGCCGACCAGGGTCACGCCCGGCACGTCGTGGCCCTTGGCGATCATCTGTGTACCGAGCAGCACGTCCACCTCGGCGTTGCGCCAGGCCGACAGCGTTTCGGTCAGCAGTCCTCGCTGCTCGGTGGTGTCGCGGTCGAGTCGCGCGACGCGGGCGTCGGGCAGCAGGGATCGCACGGTGGCCTCCAGGCGCTGGGTGCCGAGGCCCTGGGAGAACAGCGAGCCTTTGCCGCAGGAGGGACAGGTGTCGGGGATGGCGCGGCGCGCGTCGCAGTGGTGGCAGCGCAGGGTGCGGTCGTTTTGGTGCACGGTGAGCGCGACGCTGCAGGCATTGCAGTCCAGGGTGAGGCCGCAGCTCCAGCACTGCAGGGAACGCGCGTAGCCGCGGCGGTTGAGGAAGAGCAGGGTCTGGCCGCGGGCCTCGAAGTTGGCGCGCAGCGCTTCGATCAGCGCGGGACTGAGCCCGCCGCCGGCGTCGATGTCCTGGCCGCGAAGATCGACGATTTCGATGCGGGGCGGCGGACAGGGCGTCACGCGGCTGGGCAGGCGAAGGTGTTTGTAGCGGCCCTCCACGGCGTGGCGCCAGCTTTCGAACGACGGCGTGGCCGAGCCGAGCAGCACGGGGCAGCCCTCGATGCTGCCGCGCATCACCGCGGTGTCGCGGGCGTGGTAACGCACGCCGTCGTCCTGCTTGTAGGAGGCGTCGTGTTCTTCATCGACGACGATGAGGCCGAGGTTGGCGATCGGCGCCAGCACGGCCGAGCGAGCGCCGACTGCTATTCGGGCCTGCCCGCGGGCGATGCGCCGCCACTCGTCCCAGCGTTCGCCAGGCGTGAGATCGCTGTGCAGCAGGGCCACCGCGTCGCCGAAGCGGGAGCGAAAGCGCGCCACCACCTGGTGGGTGAGCGAGATCTCCGGCACCAGCACCAGCGCGCCCTGGCCCCGCGACAACACCTCCTGGATGGTGCGCAGATACACCTCGGTCTTGCCGGCTGCCGTCACGCCCTGGAGAAGCAGGGTCTGGAAGCCGCCGGAGGCCGCGACCACGGCGTCCACCACGCGCTGCTGGTCGGCGGTGAGTTCGGGCGCCTCAGCCGTCTCCGTGTACTCGGCGGGCGTGCGGAAGCGCTCGGTCTTGTCGGTGCGCACGAGGCCCGCTTCCACCAGCGCCGCCAGCGATGCGGCCGCGGAGGGGAACAGGGAGTTCAGTTCGCTCATGGTGGCGCGACGGCCCGGCTGCCGCAGCAGATGGTCGAAGAGGGCGCGGCGCTTGGGCGCGCGGCCCAGCAAGGTCGCCTCCATGGTCTCGTCGGGCAGGCGCTTCACGGCCACCGACGTCTCGTACTGGGTCTTGGCGCGGGGGGCGGCCATCACGTCGTCGATGGCGATGACCCCCCTTTCCACCATCGCGTGAAGGGTGCGGTCGATGCTGCGGCGGCCGGTGGCCTGGGCGAGGGTGGCCAGCGGAAGCGGCTTTCCCGCCTTCTCCAGCAGGGCGACGATGCGGGTCTCCAGGTCGTCGCTGTCGCCTCTCAGGGCCGCTTCGGCCGAGCGCAGCACCACCACGCGATGCGAAGCCGTCGTCAGCGCCCGCCCCACGGCCAGCGACAGCGCGTCGCCCACCGGCGCCAGGTAGTAGTCGGCCATCCATTCGAGAAGCTTCAGCAGTTTTTCGGGAACGATGGGGCAGTCGTCCATCAGCGAGATGATGGGCCGGCAGGTGACGCCCTCGGGCGCGTTCTCGTCGGTGGCGATCACCAGGGCCGTGACGCGGCGGGGCCCGAGCGGCACCACCACACGCATGCCCACCTTCACCAGGCCGCGCAGGGGCTCGGGCACGGCGTAGGACAGGCGCGTGAGGGCGGCGACGGCCGGCAGCGGCGTGACGTGGACGAAGGCGGACACGAGGCGGCCAATCTTTCACGGAAATCGTGCGATGCCACGGCGGCGGCGCGGATGTGCAGGGCCGGGGCGCGATCCATTACAGGGGCGTCGTTGCGTGCACGCCGCCGCCCGGGCGAGGCTCGGACCATGTTCACCCCGCTACGAGCCCGCCGCGCTGTCTTCTGGTACCTCGGCTCCGACCGCATCGTTGCGGCCGTGGTCGCGCGCGGCGAAAGGGAACCGGTGCTGGAAGCCTGCGCGGCTTCCTACTCGGCGGCGATCGACGGTTCGCGCTTCGCGCCCGGCCTCCTGGAGATCGCCTGGGTGCTGGGCTGCGAGGACCAGGCCCACGTGGCGGCGCTGGCGGCGCCCTACTGCCGCTTGGAGAGCATCGAGGGCGACGCACGCGCGGCGCTGGAGGGCGCGGTCCAGCTGGCCGGGTCGGCCGCGGCTCAGCCGGGCGGGGAGCGTGTCGCTGCGGTACGCGGCGCCGACGGCCTGAGGGTTTACGCCGATGCGGTCGCCGTTTCCCAGGCCGCCGCCATGTTCCGCCGCGCGCGGCTGCGCCTGGTGGCCCTCGACTGCGAGCCCTGCGCCCTGGCGTCGCTGGCCGACGCTCTCGGCAGCGGGGACGCCGAGGGAGCACGGCGCCAGCACCTGTCCGCAGTGACGGTGATGCCCGACTCCGAAAGCAGCGCCGAGGCCCTCGGCGAGGACCTCGCTGTGCCGGTGGGCCTGGCCGTGGCCTGGTTTGGGGCCGGCCGTGCGCTCTGACCTGCTGGCGGATTCGAGGCGGCGCCGTCGCATTCGCCGTGCCGTGGCCGTGCTGGGCGCCGCCGCCCTGCTCGGCGCCATCGTCGTGGTGCTTCAGGCCTACCGGCCGTCGCCGTCTCCGGTTGCGGCCGTCGCCGTTCGCTCGTCGGCACCGAAGTCTGCCGGCGAGCTGGCCAGCGCGCCCACCGACGACGCGGCGAGTCCGCCGCTTGCCGCGTCGGCACTGAAAACCAAGCCCTTGTCCGCCTGGCTGGGCGAACTGGCCCGCGAGTCCGGCCGCGACCTGGTGCTGAGTCCCGAGCTGCGCGGCGATCTCACCGCCAGCGAGAACGGCAAGCTCGATTGGCGGACGCGACTGGAAGCCTACGCACGCGTGTCGGGCTTCGACTACGCGGTCGGCGAGGGATTGATCGAAGTCCGTCGCGGCGATCCGGGCGGCGACGCGGGGAAAGGCGGGCGCGACGGCGCTGCCGCGTCGAGGGAACCTGCTGCGCGGAGCGTGGAGGCGCCGGCGCCGGTTGCCGCCGCGCCGGAGCCCATCCCGGCCGAAACCCGCGTCGTCCGACTCGTCCATGCCCCCGCCAAGGACGCCGCCACGGTGCTGGCCAAGGCCGCCGAGGCTCTCGACGTGACCGCGACGCCGGATCCTTCGTCCAACGCCGTGGTGCTCACGGGCCCGCCGCCGGGGCTGCAACGCGCGCTGCGCGTGCTCGCGGAACTCGACCGCCCGCGGCGGCGCATCTTGCTCGAAGCCAAGATCGTGGAAGTCGGGCGCTCGGCCCGCCTGGACTTCGGCGTGGAGTGGAAGCTCGCCGGCACCTCGGTGGGCGGCGAAGTGGACTTCCCTCCCAACGTCGGCGACGCCGGCAGCGCGGCCCTGCTGATCGCCACCGGCGGAGCGGCGGCGCTGGACGCGCGCATCTCGGCCCTGGAAGCCGACGGCAAGCTGCGCGTGGTGTCGCGCCCCCGCGTGGTGATGCTCGAGGGCAGCCCGGCCACGATCGAGAGCGTGCGCATCCTGCGCATCCGCCTGCCGAGTCGCGGCGCCGTGGTCGGCGACGACATCGTCGAGTCGCCGACCAACGACCGCGCCACCCAGGACATTCCCGTCGGCGTTCGCCTGGAGGTGACGCCCGCCATTCGCGGCGGCGAGCGCGTGATGCTGCGAATCCGCGCCAAGTCGAGCAGCCTCGGCGCGCCGCTGCCGCCCGACGACATTCCTGAGGAACTCAGCCGCATGGTGGACGCCGAGGTGCTGGTGACCAGCGGCGAGACCGCCGTGCTCGGCGGACTTTCGCGGGAAGCGAGCACCCGCAACAGTGCCGGCGTGCCGTTGCTGCGCAACATCCCGGGCGTCGGCAACCTATTCGGAAGGAAAGCGAAGGACAGGGAGGAAGAGGAACTGCTGGTGCTGGTGACGCCGCGGGTGCTGGACTGAAGCGCGACGGAGTCCGCGGCGGCCTTGAACCCACGTCGGTCGCCGGGGTAGCCTGCTGCGCGACGGCGCCGGACCGAAGTTGCGCCGGACGGCTTGGGGCCGCCGTCGCACCGCATGGCTTGGGGCCGTCCTCAGCACCGGACGGCTTGGGCCGTCCTCGCACCGGACGGCTTGGGCCGTCCTCGGAGGAAGATGGCGATGGAGACGGCTTTCCGGTCCGACGAACGGTTCACGCAGGCCGAGTTCCTGCACTGGCTGGAGGAGAACGAAGGCTTCCTGTCCGGGCGCTGCGAACTGATCGGCGGGGCCATCGTGATGAGCCCGCCGGCCCGTTACCCCCACGGCGACATCACGGCCAACCTCGTGCTCGCCATCGGAACCCACGTCGCCGACCGAGGCTTGGGGCGGGTGTACGAATCGAGCGCCGGCTACGAGTTGCCCTCCGGCGACACCCTGGAGCCGGACGTCTCCTTCCTGTCGAACCGCAGCCTCGCTTCCGGTCCGCGCCCCCGGATCGGCGGCCTGTTGCGCATGGTTCCGGATCTCGTCGTGGAGGTGCTCTCGCCCTCGACCGAACGCCGCGATCGGACGGAGAAGAAGCGGCTCTACGAGCGCAACGGAGTCGCCGAGTACTGGATCGTGGA
>JBHEPB010000350.1:0-36365 GCA_046260515.1 Binatia bacterium | reverse complement strand
ACGGCATCCGGCCCGCGCCCGCGTGGTGGCCGGCGAACCCGCCCGCCTCTCCGAGCTTCGCCAGCGCTGGAGGGAAACGGGAGGCCAGGATGAAACGGAAACGACGGGACTCGCCGAGTTCGTCGCCCGTCGCGCGGCGCTGGCCCTGGAGAGGGCCGAGAGACGTCTTCGCGGCGCGCGCTACAAGGTTCCGCGGCTGGTCAGCGAGGACATTCTGTCGCGGCCGGCCTTCCGCGGTGGCGTGGCCCGCCTGGCGCGGGAACTCGGCCAGCCCCAGGAGAGAGTCGCCGCCGAGGCGGCCCGTTACCTGGCCGAGATTGCCGCCACCCACGATCCCTTCGTCATCGACATCGTGGCCTGGCTGATCCGACTGCTCTATCGGCGTGGTTACGGCGACAACATCCACTACGACCGCGAGCGTCTCGAGAGCATCTACGCGACGGCCCAGCGCTATCCCGTGGTCTTCCTGCCCACCCACAAGTCCAACCTCGACCACCTGGTGCTGCAGTCCGTCCTGCACGAGAACGGCCATCCGCCCAATCACACGGCCGGCGGCATCAACATGAACTTCTTCCCCATCGGCCCCCTCATGCGCCGGGCCGGGGTCTTCTTCATCCGCCGCACTTTCAAGGACAACGCGACCTACAAGTTCGTCCTTCATCACTACATCGATTACCTGATCGAGAAACGCTTCACGCTCGAATGGTATCTGGAAGGCGGGCGTTCCCGTTCCGGCAAGCTGCTGCCGCCGCGCTTCGGCATGCTGGCCTACGTGGTGGACGCGTGGCAGCGGGGCAAGAGCGAGGACGTGGTGCTGCTGCCCGTTTCCATCGCTTACGACCAGATCCAGGACGTGGGCGAGTACGTGGCCGAGCAGAAAGGCGGGGGCAAGGAGAGGGAGAGCTTCAGCTGGTTCCTCAAGGTGGTGAGGCGCCTGCGCCGCCGCTACGGCGACATTCATATCCGCTTCGGCGAGCCCCTGTCCCTGCGCGACGCCTACGGCGATCCTTCCGCCCCGGCCGTGGCCGGGGATCCCGACGAGCGCAGCCTTCCTCTCCAGAAGCTGGCCTTCGAGCTGAGCGTGCGCATCAACCGCGCCACGCCCATCACGCCGACGTCGCTGGTGACCTTGGCCCTTCTCGGCGTGGGCGACCGCTCCCTCACCGTGGAGGAGACCTGCGCGACGCTCGCCAACCTGGTGGACTACGTGGAGAGGCGGGCCCTGCCGACCACCGAGGACGTGGACCTGCGCCGCCCGGAGGAAGTGCGCCGTGTCCTCGAGCATCTCGGTGAGAACGGCGTGGTGTCGGTGTTCACCGAGGGGCCCGAGGCCGTGTACGCGATCCGGCCCGAGCAGTTCCTGACCGCGGCCTATTACCGCAACACGGTCATCCACTTCTTTGTCACCGGCTCCATTGCCGAGATCGCCGTCGTGGCGGCGATGGAAGCTGGCGAAGACGACCGCCTGGCCGTGTTCTGGTCTGAAGCCTTCGCCCTGCGCGACCTGCTGAAGTTCGAGTTCTTCTTCGCCGACCGCGAAGGCTTCCGCGCCGAGATGCGTTACGAGATGTCCCTGCACGACCGGGACTGGGAAGCGAAACTGGCGGCAGGCGGCAAGGAAACCGAAGCCCTGCTGCTGTCGATCAAGCCCTTCAATTCGCACCGCGTGCTGAGGCCCTTCCTCGAGGCCTATCGCGTGGTCGGCGATCAGCTGGCCCGCACGGGCACCGGCGAAGTGGCCGACGAAGCCCGCTTCGTCTCGCAGTGCCTGGCCCTCGGCAAGCAGTACCAGCTGCAGCGCCGGGTCACCCGCGCTGAGTCCGTGTCGAAGGTGCTCTTCCAGAACACGCTGAGGCTCGCGGCCAATCGCGGCCTGCTCCAGGGGGGATTGGGCGAACCGAACGGGCAGGGCGGGCCAGGCGGGCCGGAAGCCGACCTCGGTGAACGTCGGCGCGCCTTTTCCCAGGAAATCCAGAGGGCCATCCGCCGCGTGGATGCGGTGGGCGTGCTGGCCGCAGGTCGCCGCACCGGCCTGCTCGGAAGGACGGACTGAGGACAAGGGGGAACGGATGAGTGGTGGTTTCGCCTACGAGCCGTTGTCGGCCGCCGACAACACTTTCCTGGCCCTCGAGGACGACGGCGCCCACATGCACATCGCTGCCACCTCGATCTTCGACACCGGCTCGCTGGCCAACGAGGCCGGCGGCATCGACATCGAGCGCATCCGCTCTTACATCGACTCTCGCCTCCACCTGATCCCGCGCTATCGCCAGCGCCTCGCCTACGTTCCCCTGGGGCGGCTGCCCGTGTGGGTGGATGACGAGCACTTCAATCTTGCCTACCACGTCCGCCACACGAGCCTTCCGCGTCCCGGTACCATCGAACAGCTGAAGCTGTTGGCCGCCCGCATCCAGTCCCAGCGCGTGGACCGCAGCAAGCCGCTCTGGGAGATGTGGGTGGTCGAGGGCCTCGAAGAGGGACGCCGCTTCGCCCTCGTGCAGAAGACCCATCACTGCATGATCGACGGCGTCTCGGGGGCCGACCTCATGGCCGTGCTGCTGAGCCCCTTCGCTTCGCCCACCTTCCAGCCGGGGCCCCTGTTCGTTCCTCGCCCAGCGCCCACCGCTCCGGCCCTCGTGCTCTCGGAGGCCTGGCGCAGTTTCCGCGAGCCGGCCGGCGCCCTGTTCTCGCTGACGTCGCGCCTGGGCGATCCGGCCGGCCTGGTCCACGACGTGCTGGACGGCGTGGAAGGCATCGCCGAAACCCTGGCGTCCACCGCGAGGCCAACCTCGCCCACGCCGTGGAACAGGCCGATCGGGCCGCATCGCCGCTTCGACTGGTTGCGGCTCGACCTGGCGGAGATCAAGCGCGTGAAGAACGCCCTCGGCGGCACGATGAACGACGTGGTGCTGGCCACGGTGGCCGGCGCGGTTCGCCGCTTTCTGCTTCGCCGCAGCGTCGATCCCGACGAGCTGCGCATCCGTGCCAACGTGCCGGTGAGCATCCGCCACGACGACGAGCACGGCAGCCTCGGCAATCGCATCGCGCTCTGGATGACGGACCTGCCGGTGGACGAAGCCGACCCCGTGGCCAGGCTCGACCGCGTGCGCATCACCACGCATCGTCTCAAGGAATCCAAGCAGGCCCTCGGCGCGCAGGTGCTCTCGAGCGTCAGCGACATGACGACGTGGAGGCTGCTGGCCACCGCCGCTCGCCTGTCGATGCGCTCCCAGCCCTACAACCTCGTGGTGACGAACGTGCCGGGGCCGCAGCTCGAACTCTACCTTCTCGATGCGCCGATGAGGGAGATCTACCCGATGGTGAACCTGCTCGAGAACCAGGGCCTCGGCGTGGCCCTGTTCAGCTACTCGGGCGTCCTGCACTGGGGAGTGCTGGCCGACTGGGACCTGGTCCCCGATCTCGACATCTTTGTGGCCGAACTGGAGCGTTCGTTCGAGGAACTACGCTTCGCGGCCGGGGTTCCCTAGGGCTCGGTCGCAGCGGCCCGGGCTCACGGCCCGACTTGGAAGGCTTCGTCGATCGGTGCGGCCGGGTCCTCCTCGCGAGGGGCCCGCTTGCGGTTCTTGCCGTACACATCGGGGCGAATCTCCACGCGCCCCTCGGCGTTCACTCGCGACGTGGAATAGATGATGTGCACCGGCATGTGGCGGCGCAGGTTGATCTGCTGGGTGCGCCCCGTCGCGATGGCCGACTGGAGACGGCTGGGGCTCCAGGCCGGGTCGTCGCGCAGCAGGTAGTTGGCCAGGTCCATCGGCCTGGACAGGCGCACGCAGCCGTGGCTGAGAGCGCCGACGGCGGCGGTGAAGGCGCGCTGCTCGGGCGTGTCGTGCAGGTAGACGTCGTGCTCGTTCGGCAGCACGAACTTGATGCGGCCGAGGGGATTGCGCGGGCCCGGTTTCTGGCGAAGGCTGCCGCCGGTGGCTGTGATTCCCTGGCGGCGGAGATAGTTCGCGTCACGCCGGGCGTGGGGCCAGTACTCCTGCTTGGCGATGTTGTCGGGGATGCCCCAGTCCGGATTGACGATGATGTACTCGATCTCGTCGCTGAAGCGCGGCGTCGGCCAGGTCTTCTGGCCGACGATCACCTGCATGCGCATTTTCTCGCGGCCGCCCGCGTAGACGCCCAAATCGAAGAAGGGAATGTTGACGAGCAGGTAGTTTCCGGACGGGTCGTGGGAGAATCCCCGCCAGCGCTCCACGTCGTTCTCGAGGACCTCGACGATCTCCTCGACCGGACGATTGAGTTCGTCCCTGGTTCGCTTGCCGACCTGTCCGTCACCGAGGATTTTGCGATCGGACTGGAAGGCCTTCACGGCGGCCGTCAAGGCGGGGCCGTACTTGCAGGGGCCCCCCTGGGTGAGGGGAGGGCCGCTCCGCGGCGGCGGGGCCGGGCGCGTCTGTTTCTCGCGTCCCGGTACCGGGGGCGACGGCGGTGGCGGCGTGCTGCCGCGGCGGAGGTAGCCTTCGCGGATCAGCCTCTTCTCGAGGGCGGCGATGAGGTCGCAATTGTAGGAGTAGGGCGGGCCGAGCGCGACGTCGGCCGAGAACTTTCCCCATCCCCCGCGGCGCGCGATGTCGCGATACCTTTCCAGCGCGGCCTCGAGCAGCGGACCCTGGTCGCCCCGGGTCTCGCGGGCCGTGTCCCCCTCGTTCCAGCGATTCTCGGCTTCCGTTTCGTTGACGCTGGGAGGCGGCGAGGGCTGGGCTCCGGCGAGGCTGCCGGCCAGAAGGCCCGCGCAGAAGAGCATGGCGGAAAGGAAGAACTGGGGTGCGATTGTCATGGACTTTCTCGTTGTTTCCGGCGGCAATGGGCGGCAGCGACGGGTTCCTGCGCGGAAACGCTCCGTCCCTGGCCGCTACCGCGGTCCTAGTGGCATTGGCCGAAAGGAAAATGAACCGGCAGCTCGTGCGGCCGGGCGCCGCCCCCGGTGGGGCGGCCAGCCCGAGGACGATCCGCCGTCCTTTCCACTCCCGGTCCATGGCGGCACCCCTGCCTGCATGTCAGGATCCCGCGGGATGGGAGGCACCGGAGACTCGACGGGCGCGCCTGCCTCAGGAAATCGCCCGGAACGGAGCGAATGGAGGGAGGGTTTTCTCGCCGCCCTGCTGCGCACCTCGGCCGTCCTTGGGGCGGTTGCCTTCGTCCCGAGCTTTCTCCTCGCGCTGCAGGCACGGTACTGGTCCGTCGCCATCGGCGACACCCTGGCCATCCTGAGCATCGTCATCCTGCTCCGCGGCCGCGGCCTCGGGTATCGCTTTCGCGCCGGCGTCTTCTGCGCTGTTCTCTACTTCCTTGGGTTGATCCTGCTGCTGGCGGTCGGGCCGATCAGCGAGATCTACCTTCTCGGGTTTTCCCTGTTTGCGACGATGCTCCTCGGGTTGCGGGTGGGACTGCAATGCACGGCGCTCAACACCCTGACGCTGGCCGCGGTGGGGTACGCGGGAATCGCCTCGGACCAGTTCATTCTTCCCGGGTGGATCGGGGACGGCACCGGGTGGGCCGTGGTCTCGCTCAACTTCGTCATCGTCAACGTCATTCTGGTGGTGTCGATCGGCATCGTGCTGGAGACGCTCGAGGCCGGGCTGCGCAGGGAGGAAGCCGCTCGCCGATCCCTGCAGCGGAGCGATGCCTTCCTGCGCATGTCGTCCCGCGTTGCGCGACTCGGGGCGTGGAGCCTCGCGCTGCCGAGCGGCGAGCTCCAGTGGTCGCCGGAGACTCGCGCTCTTCATGGCGTGCAAGGGGAAGGTACCCCGGGCAGGGAGGAGATCCTCGCGTTCTATCCTCCTGAGGACCGAGAGCGCATCCGCTCGGCGATCACGCGTTGCATGGAGGACGGCCTGCCTTTCGACCTCGAGGTGGATTTCGTCACCGCGGGCGCCAGCGCGCGTTCCGGACGCCTGATCGGAGAGGCCTTCCAGGACGACGGCGGCGCGGTCGTTTCGGTTCAGGGGGCCTTCCAGGACATCACGGATCGCAAGCGCCTCGAACGCCAGATGATGCGGACCCAGCGCCTGGAAAGCATCGGGACCCTGGCCGGCGGCATTGCCCACGACCTCAACAACTCGCTGACACCCATCCTGGCCTGCGTCACCTTCCTGAGGGACGGAGAAACGGACGACGGCCGGCTGAAAGACCTGGCGATGATCGAGGCCTCGGCCCGCCGAGGGGCGAGCATGGTGCGCCAGGTGCTCGCGTTCGCACGCGGGGAAGACCGGAAGGAACGCAGTTACGTGGACGTCGTCGAGGTGGCTCGAGACGTGCTGAGCGTCGTCCGGGACACCTTCCCGAAGAACATCGTGGTGGTTCTCGAAGTTGGGGACGGTGTTGGCCCCATCACCGCCAATCCCACGCAGGTCCACCAGCTGCTGATGAACATGTGCGTGAACGCCCGTGATGCGATGCCCGCCGGGGGCACGCTGACCGTGGCTGTGGAAGCCGTCACACTCGACGAAGCTTTCGCTGCCACCGGCGATACCGTGACTCCCGGCCCGCATCTTCTCCTGAGGGTGGAGGACACCGGGGTCGGAATGCCGCAGGAGGTGCAGGACCGGGCCTTCGAACCCTTCTTCACAACCAAGGAGACCGGGAAGGGGACGGGCCTCGGGTTGTCGATGTGCCACACGATCCTGCGCAGCCACGGCGGATTCCTGCGTCTCTACTCGGAGCCGGGAAGGGGAACGATCCTGCGCAGTTACTTCCCCGTGGAGCAGCAGGGCGGCGGCGCGATCGAAACACCGTCCGGCCCCACGACTCTGCCGCGCGGGAAAGGGGAGACGGTGCTCCTCGTCGATGACGAGGCCAACGTCCGCGACGTCGCCGGGAAGATGCTCGAACGCTACGGTTACCGCGTGCTCACGGCTTCCAACGGGGCGGAAGCGGTGTCGGTCTTCAACGCCCATCGGGGCGGCATCGCGGCGGTGCTCACCGACATGTCGATGCCGGTCATGGACGGACCGGCTACCATCCGCGCACTGAGGGATCTCGACCCGCAGGTTCGCATCATCGGCCTGAGTGGCATCGATCCGGGGACCAGGCTCGACGCGACCGAGGGTACCGGCGTGGAGCACTTCGTTCCCAAACCCTACTCGGCCAGCATGCTGCTGAACGTGCTGAGGCAGGTCCTCGACGCTTAGATCGGCGCGTCTTCCTTCAGGCCGCCTCGCTGTAGAACTGCTTGCACCAGTTGCGGAAGACGCCGATGGGGCCGTCGCCGTCGCAGAGGACGGGACGGTCGAGGAAGGCCTTGTTCTCCCAGATCGGGATGTCCTCGCGCATCTGCTTGTCGATGTCGGCGATCAGGGCCTTGCCGACACCGCGGTCGGTCCGTGCGTCGCCGAGGCTCTTCTGGCTGAAGGAGAAGCGCACATCGACGTACTCGCCGTCGATGGGCGTCACCGAGGTGACGAGCGACGTCTCGACGATGCCGCGGAAGCTCACCTGCCCGAAGCCGAAGCCCCAGGACTTGGACTCGATGGTGCCGTCCACCTCTCCCATCGGCGTGCCCATCTTCATCACCGAGTGGACGTGGAGGCAGGGGCCCTCGGTCCGGGCCTCGCTCTGGGGCACGGTGAGGGTCCCGTGCACGTAGCGGAAATGAGCCTGGTCCACCGAGTTCTCGGCCATGTCCTGGTTGTGGGTGCGGATCTTCCAGCGCCTCTTCGCGTAGGGCGTCCATCCCTCGGCGCCGTACTGTTCGACGAGCGGCACTTCCCACTGCGGCGCCTCGCCGCCGGCGTGGTGCCAGAGCATGACCAGGCCGTTGCGCTCGACTACGGGATGCGCCTTGAGCCTGGCCGTCGGTGGGATGCGCTTGCCGTAGGGGATCTCGAAGCATTTTCCGCCGCCGTCGTAGCGCCAGCCGTGGAAGGGACAGCGGATGCCGTCGCCCTCCACCTTTCCTCCGTAGCCGAGGTGGGCGCCGAGGTGGGGACAGAAGGCGTCGAAGACGCGGGCCAGTCCGTCCTCGCCCCGGTACAGCACGTAGTCGCGGCCGAAGTAGTGGAGGGGCTCGGCCTTGGCCGTCTCCAGTTCATCGCCGTAGGCAACCTGGAACCAGCCGTTGGGGTAGGGGGTCATCGGGTAGCGGGGCCAAGTGGTCATCGGTTCTTCTCTCCGTCGGAGGTGAGGGTCTCAGTCCTTGTTCGTGGCGCGAAGGAGGAGGGCAGTGGCGCTGCCCATGCGGTCGATCACGTCGTTCTGTCCCATCAGGCCGCCGGCCCAGCCGATGAGGCAGGAGAACCAGATGTGCTGGAGGAGGGCGGCCACCGCGAGTTCGTCGTGCGTGGCCACCTGCGCTGCGGCGCCGGGCCCGTCCCCGGCGCCGTTGCCGGAGACCGCGGCGACCACCGGCTGGCCGTGCATCGCGGCCAGGATCATGGCGCTCATGCGCGAGTGGAAGGCGGCCACCTTCTCGGCCAGCTCGTGGTCGCCCGAGGCTGCAGCGCGCAGGATGGCGCGGGCCAGTCGGGGGCGGCGCATGAGTCCCTTGGTAGCGGCGCGGAAGAAGGCGTCGACGCGCGCCAGCGGCGTGTCGCCGGACATCGGGCGGGCCTGGATGCGCGCCTCGAGGCCCTCGACCTCGGAGTTGAGGGCCGCGATGAGCATGTCTTCCTTGCTGCGGAAGTAGCGGTACAGGGTGCCGAGGGCGACGTCGGCCTCGGCGGCGACGTCGCGCAGTCGCACGGCCTCGAACCCTCCCTTCTCGGCCAGCTCAATGGCGGTATCGACAATGCGGCGTGCACGCGGGTTCACGGGCGAATTAGAACAGGTTCCACCACCCCAAGCCAGCGCCCCGGCTGTGACCCCGGCGGCGGCTGGAGGCAGCGTTGGACCAGGTCGCCCCGGGGCTGCTGCGGGCGGATCCTCCGCAGCGGGCCGGGTTGACTGGCCCGCTCTCCGGGCCGAGAAGCGCGGCGGAGCTTGGCAGGTGGGCAACGATCAGGACACGAGCGCGAGCGTCGGCTGCTTCGGCTGCAGCTCCGCGAACGAGAAGGGCCTGGGCCTGGTCTTCGAGCAGCGCGACGGCCTGGTCGAGGCGACGACCACGCTGGGCGAGGAGTTCGCCGGTTACGACGGCCTCGCCCACGGCGGCATCGTCTCCACTCTCCTCGACGAAGCCATGGGCTGGGCCATCCTGGAACTGGCCGGTCGCTTCGCGGTCACGCGCTCGCTGACGGTCACCTTCCGACGTCCCGTCCTCATCGATCGGCCGCTTCGGGTTCATGCCCGCATCGCCGGCGAGGAGAGCGACGGCGCGTTGCGAGTGGAGGCCGGCGTCGTGGACTCGAGAGAGAGGCTGCTGGCCAGCGCCGTCGGCATCTGGGTGCTCGTCAGAGAGAGCCGCGTGCGCGCCGCCAAGGGCAAGCGACCGTGAGCCGCAAGGCAGGGAGCCCGGGCGGAGAGAGCGAGAAGACCGCTCCGAGTCCGGTTCGCCTCTTCCTCGGCGATCCCACCGTCGTCGATCCCCTGGTGCACGCCCTCGTGGATGAGACCATGGGGGCCTCCTCCCAGTCCCTGGATTTCGAGATCATCCGCCACGGCGAGCGGCCTCTTTCCGAAGTGGAGGCGGCGCTTCGCCAGGTGGGCATGTTCAGCCGCGATCGCTGCATCTGGCTGAGGGGATTCGTCGAGGGCAGGGCCAGGGCTTCCTCGAAACAATCCGGCAGCGACGACGAAGACGATTCTTCCGAGGACGAGGAAGAAGGCGGCGGCGGCGCGGCCGAACTGCTCGCGATGCTGGAAGCGGGGCTTCCGGCGGGAACCCTGCTGGTCGTCTCGGCGGCTTCCCTCGACGCGCGCGGCCGCCTCTACAAGTGGCTGGCGAAGTACGCCGGCATCATCGATCGCCGCGTCCAAGTGGAGCACGTCGGCAACCGCAGCGGCAAGCTGAGCGAGGAAGGACTGCGCAAGGTCGTTTCCGCCCGGCTTCGCGAACTCGGCGTCTCGCAGCCCGGCCCCGGCGTGATCGACGAGATCGTGCGACGCAGCGGCAACGTCCTCGGCGAAACTCTCCAGGAGATCGACCGCCTCGTGCTCGCCCAGGGCGACCCGACCCGCCTGGCCGCGGACGATGTGAAGCAGGTCATGCGCGACCTCGCGCTCGGCTGGGTCTTCGACCTGACCAGGGCCCTGGAGGCCCGCGACCTCGCGGCGGCCGAGGCCATGATCGGCCGCCTTCTCGCCGACGGCGAGGCGCCCCTGCGCCTGGTCGCCCTCCTCGGATCGCACTTCGCGGAGTTGGCTGCCGTACGACCCCTGGTCGATACGCTTCCACGCGGCGCCCTTCGCATGAAGGGCGCCGCCTTCCTGGCCGGCCCCGCGGCGTCGCTGCCGGAGCCGTACCGGAACTGGAAGGGCTACTTCCGCCTTCTCGCGGCTTCCCATTTCAGCCTCGAGGAGCTGCGCGGCCTGCATCGCGAGGTGCTTCGCCTCGACCTGGCCCTCAAGAGTTCGCCGGTGGCGCCGCTGCTGCTGTTCTCGCGCCTTCTCCACCGCGCCTGCCTGCCGGCGGCCTCCTGACGACGACCTTTCCGATGTCCCCGCTGCCGGCGGCAGGGACCCGTCCGGCCCGCCTTCGTTGAAAGCCGGGGGGCGTGTGCTAGCCTCAGAGCTTGGCGCCGCGTTTCAGGGAGGCAGGGTCCTCCCCGTAGGCACGCGGTTTGGTGCGGTTTGGTGGAGGTGAGGCGGATGGATGTGACGGCCTTCGGTCTTTCCAGGGATCCCTTTCAACGCAGTCCTGAACTCGACGATGCGTGCCTGCCGAACACGCTGGCGGCGCTGCTGTCCGAACTCCAGTCCAGTCTTCGTTCTCCCCAGGGCCTCAGCGTACTGGTCGGACCGGCCGGAAGCGGCAAGTCCGTCGCGGCCTCGGCCTTCGGCCGTCGCCTGGCCGCCGCCGCCCACGTTGCGCTGCTGGAGCAGCCCACCTCGAACGTGAATGCGATCGCTCGCGACGCCGTCGCCATGCTCGACGCGTCGGACCACGCCTTCGTGATCGATGACGACTGGGGAGCCGCTCTGCGGGCCGGCGTGGAGCGCCGCGCCGAGAACGGTCGCGCCACGGTGCTGCTGATCGACGACGCCCACCGCCTTTCCCCCCAGACGCTGGAAGAACTCGGCACGCTGTTCGGCGACGACGATTCGCTCCCGCTTCACGTCTTCCTTTTCGGGCGCCCGCGACTTCTGGACCGCATGCAGGCCGGCACGGACAGCGCGCTCCACGCTCATCTCCTGCAGATCTGCCGCCTCGAGCCCCTCGGCGTGAGGGAGAGCGTGCGGTACCTCGAACGGCGAGTGGCACTTTGCGGGGGCGAACTGGGATCCCTCTGCAGCGCGGAAGCGATCGACGAGATTGTGCAGCGGGCCGAAGGAAGGCTCCTTGCTCTGGAGGACGTGGCGGCCGAAGCCCTGCGCCGGGCCGCCGGCCGGGGACAGTCGCGGGCTTCGATCGAGGATGTGGTGGCCACCCCCCGCCGGGCGGTGGTTCAGGAGGAGGACGAGATGGCGATTCATCAGCAGCCCTTGCGCTTCACGCTCACCGACGAGGACCTCGACGGCCAGGCCGAGGATGCCTGGGAGGATGACGCCGCCGAGGATGGCGCCGTCGAATGGGGCGATGAGGAAGAAGCGGACGACGAGTGGCAAGCCGAGGACGCCGAGGAGGACGGATCGGCGCTGCGCTGGGACGCGGCCCCGACTCGTGGCGCGCGGAGCTTCGAAGAGGAAGAGTACGAAGACGACGACGAACACTTCCTGGAGGAAGCGGCCTCCGGATCCGACGCGGAATCCGCGGCGGCGAGGCGGCGCATGTTTGGTCCGGCTGTGCTCACCATCGGGGCCTGCGCGGTTCTGGTTTGGGCGGCCAACCACCTGCCCGGTCCTGCCGATGATGCTCCGCGAGGACGTGACGCGAGGATCCTAGCCGAAAGGATCTCGTCCCAGCCTCAGCAGATCCTTCGCCTCGCCACGACCGCCGAGGAAGCGGACGCCGACGCCCAGGTGGTTGCCTGGAGGGCCCAGCCGGCCCCGCGCGTCGTCGCCGAGGAGACCAGGCCGGCGGCGGCTGCGGACGAGATGGCGAGGTCCCCCGCCGTCCAAAGGCACGTCGGAGGGAAAGCGGCTGTCGGCACCGTCGCGGCCGACACTGCGGCCATGGGACCGCCCGCGGCGGATCAGGTTGCCCCTGGGGATTCCCGCCGGGACGCGGGGGGGGGAGGCGGAGCCGGCCATACGGCTGCCAAGTCCAAAGCCGCGCCGGTCCCCGTGGCCGCGGCCTCTCCCAAGGCGCCTTCCGTCAAGAAGACGAGTGTGCCGGCTGCACGGGCCTCGACCCCCGTCTACACGGTACAGGTCGGCGCCTTCAAGGCCCGCCGCAACGCCGAGGACCTCGTCGCGAGGCTTCGGGGGAAGTCTGCAAAGATTCTCCAGGAGGGAGGCTTCTACCGTGTGGTGAGCGGCTCCTTCCCGACCAAGAAGGATGCGACCAGCCACGAGGCCAAGCTGCGCCAGGCCGGGTACTCCACCTACGTCCGGAGCGCCGTGTTCTGATCAGGGCCAGCGCCGTGCAGGCTTCGCGCTGGCGGCGGCCGGGCCGCACACGGGCGCACCCCTGTGTTCGGCGCTGTCCGCCCTGCGGCTGCCGGGGACCACGCACGGCTCAACCCGCCCTCGAACATTCTGCCAATAAAAGTCACCAAAACAGGATAGTTGTGGCCGTAGCGTGAGGTTCCGCTGCAACTCTCGAGCGATTCGCCGGGCATGGCCCGGGCCTTGCTCAGTTATCCCCGCGCCCCAGGCGCCAAGAAGGGGATACCAATGATCATCGACGAAAAGAGCTTCCTCGACATCGCCGTTCACCTGCGCCACGCCTCGGACAATCTGGTGACGGCGGCTCAGCGCCTCTCCCGCCTCTGCGATCCTTCGTGTGCCGTCGGAGAGGACCGCAGCGAACTGGTGTCCACCCTGGACTCGCTGGTTTCCATGAACCGTGAGTTCACGTCCGCCGAGCGCCTGATCCGCGCGGTCTGGGACGCCAACCGCCAGCCGGCTCCCCGCGTCTGCTGAGTCTGTCTCGATTGGAGCGGGCCGGGGCGGCGGCGCCGGCCTCGGCCGAACCCGCCGCTCAGAGTTCGCGCGCGACGAGGTTCTCGGCCAGCGCGCGGACGGCGTCGCGGTAGGGCGAAGCCGGGAGCGTGTCCACCACGGCGACCGCGTTCCTCGCGTGTACCACCGCCAGTTCCCTCACCCTGTCCAGGATGCCCGAGGTCCGGATCTGGGAAATGGCCTCGTCGATCTCTCCCCTGTCTATCCCTTCCACGAGGAACGCCCGCCTCACGGCCGGCAGACCGAGTCCCCACACCACCGGCAGGGAGGGGTTGCCGTCCACGAGGTCGGTGCCGATGCGCTTGCCGATCTTGGAAGGGTCTCCCTCCATGTCGAGGACATCGTCGATCATCTGGAAGGCCAGTCCCACCTGGCGACCGCAATCGTACATGACCTCCACGCGTTCGGGCGGCAGGCCGGCGAGGTGGGCAGCGATGCGGGTCCCGACGGCGAAGAGGGAGGCGGTCTTGCGGGCGATGATCTCGAGGTAGTCGGCTTCCGTCACCGCTTCGTTGCGGCGGAAGCGCCCCTGCATGATCTCGCCTTCGGTCAGTTCCACGCAGGCGTCGGCCGCCCAGTTCACCACCTTTTCCTCGAAACGGCCGCAGACCTGGAAGGCCCGGGAAAACAGGAAATCGCCGGTGACGAGGGTGTCGGCGATGCCGAAGCGGACGGGAGCCGCGTCCTTGCCGCGCCGAACGTCGTTCGAGTCGATGATGTCGTCGTGCAGGAGGGTGGCGGTGTGGATGAGCTCGAGCGAGACGGAGAGGTCCACCATGTCGGTGGCGTCCTTGCCGCCGCAGGCCCGGAACAGGAGGAGGGCCACGGCGGGGCGAACCCTTTTGCCGCCGGCGTTGATCAGGTAGTCGGCGATCTCGGTGAGGCGGGGTTCCCGCGCGGAAATCATCTCGGCCACTCGCTGCTCGACCCTGACGAGGTCGGCATCGATGAGCCGAAGCGGGCCGGCCGAACCGGCGACGGAAGCGGTGGACGGCGAGGACACGGCGCCCGGGCTTGGACCACAACCGCCGAGGAAAGCGAAACGCGAGGCGGGCGCTTCGGCAGGCACGCCAGAGGGAGCTCCGGAGCGCACGAAGGCGGGGCGCGCTGCTTTACTACGCACCAGCGCCATGTCACGATCCGCGCACTTTGTTTCCGGGGGACCACCTGGTCCAGCCGTCGTCAGGAGAAGCGTGGTATGGCCACGATGATCACAGAAGAGTGCATCAACTGCGGAGCCTGCGAGCCCGAGTGCCCCAACACGGCCATCTACGAGGGCGGTGTCCAATGGGAGGCTCCCGACGGCTCGATGCAGGACGCGATTGCGGAGGACATCTACTACATCGTCCCCCAGAAGTGCACGGAGTGCGTCGGCTTCTTCGATCAGGAGCAGTGCGCGGCCGTCTGCCCCGTCGATTGCTGCATTCCGAACCCGGAAATCCCCGAAACCGAAGACGTGCTCCTGGCCCGCGCCAAGACCCTCCACGCCGACGTGCAGATTCCCGAGCCGCCGCCCTCGCGCTTCCGTCGCTGAGGACGGACGTCCGGGAACCTCCTGCGATGTCATCCCGGGGCCGCAAAGCGCTGCAGTTCGCAGTGGGAGTGGCCCTTTCCGGGTTCTTCCTCTGGCTGGCCCTCGAGGGTGAGGACTGGGGCGCCATCCGCGCCCAGCTGGCCAACGTCAACTACTTCTACGTGGCGCTGATGTTTCCGGTCGGCGCCTACACCCTGTACGCGCGCTGCCAGCGCTGGCAGATCCTCCTCGAGAAGACGCACGGACGCAGCGTGCCCATGCTGCCGATCTACTCGGCTTCGGCGATCGGGTTCATGGCCAACATGGTGCTGCCTTTCCGCGTGGGCGAGGTGGCCCGCCCCTGGCTCGTCGCGCGCAATGTGGGGCTTCCCCAGGCCAGCACCTTCGCCACCGTCGTCGTCGAGAGGGTCTTCGACCTGCTCGCCCTGGCCACGCTCGGCCTCGGGATCGTGATGACGGCCGACGTGCCGCCTGCCGTACGTCACATGGCGTGGCTGGCCGCGGGGCTGGGCGGACTTCTCTTCGGCGGGGCGTGCCTCGTGGTGGTCCAGCGCGACGCCGTTCTGCCGGTGCTGGACATGGTGTGGAAACGCATCCCCCGCCTCGGGCCCGTGTTGCTGCGTCTCGAACACGAGTTCGTGGACGGCATGTCCTCGGTCGCCGACCCGGGAACGCTGCTGCGCATGATGGCCTGGTCCCTCTACATCTGGCTCGTCGTCGCCGTTTCCTTCGCGCTCGGCTTCCTCGCCACCGGCATGGATGTGCCGATGATCCACGGCGGCATCACCGTGGCCACCATCGTGGCGCTGGCGGTTTCGGTGCCGTCGGCGCCGGCCTTCGTCGGGCAATTCGAGTGGGGCTGCAAGCTGGCCCTCGAGCAGATCCACGGCGTGGACGGCAGCGCGGCGATCGGCTACTCGATTCTCGTGCACACGGCCCAGTTCCTCACGCAGGTGGCTCTCGGCGTCGTCTTCCTCGTGCGCGAAGGGATCAGCCTGCGCGAGTTGACCGACCTGAAGGACGGCGCGGGCGAAAGCACGGCCGGGAACGCCTGATGGGACTTCTCGGGTCGAAGCGGGTGCTGCTCGGCATCGGCGGCGGGATCGCGGCCTACAAGTGCCCCGAACTCGTGCGCCGCCTCCTCGACGAAGGCGCCGAGGTGCAGGTGGCGATGACGCGCGCCGCGCGCGAGTTCGTCTCTCCCCTGGTGCTGCAGACCCTTTCGAAGCGTCGCGTCGCCCTTGACCTTCTCGACAGCGAGGAAGAAGCGGTCATTGGCCACATCCGCCTGGCCGAGGAAGCCGACGTGGTGCTGGTGGCCCCGGCCACGGCCGACCTGATCGCGCGAATGGCCGTCGGCGTCGCGGACGACATCCTGACGGCGGCCCTGCTGGTGGCCCGCTGCCCCGTCGTCGTCGCGCCCTCGATGAACACCAACATGCTCGGCCATCCCACGGTGGTGAGGAACCTGGAGACGCTGCGGGCCTTCGGCCACCGCATCGTGGACAGCGACCGCGGCGACCTGGCCTGCGGCTACGAAGGGGCCGGGCGCCTGCCCGACGCGCCGGACCTGATCGCCGAAGTGGCCGCCGCCCTGGCTCCCCGCGACCTGGCCGGAAAGCGCATCCTGGTGTCGGCCGGTCCTACGCGCGAAGCCCTCGATCCCGTCCGCTACCTCACCAATCGATCGAGTGGACGCATGGGCTACGCGGTGGCGTCGGCGGCGTGGCGGCGCGGCGCCGAAGTGACCCTGGTCTCGGGGCCCACGGCCCTGCCTTGTCCCCGCGGCGTGCGCCGCGTGGACGTCACCAGCGCCGCCGAGATGCATACGGCCATGCTGGAAAGGGCGCCGCAGAGCGACGTGGTGGTGATGGTGGCCGCCGTCGCCGACTACCGGCCGGCGGCGATGGCTGCTGAAAAGATCAAGAAGAAGCAAGGCCAGGGCCTCGCTCTCGAACTGGCGGAGAACGACGACATCCTGGCTGCGCTCGGGCGCCTGCCGGGGAGCCGCGTGCTTGTCGGCTTCGCGGCCGAGACCACCGACGTGGTTCGTCACGCGCGCGAAAAGCTCGAACGCAAGAAAGCTCATCTCATCGTCGCCAACGACGTTACGCTGCCCGGGGCGGGCTTCGAGAGCCTGACCAACGCTGCGGTGCTCGTCGATCCGCGGGGCGATTTCGCGACGGGTCTGCTCAGCAAGGACGCGCTGGCCGATTGCATCCTCGACCGTGTGCTGGAACTCACGGTGCGCTGACGCTGGAAGAATGGGTTGTTCGCGGAGGTCGCCGGCAAGGCGGCACCGGCTTCCAAGGTCCTTTCCGAACGATGGAGACACTCACCCCCAGGGAATTGCGCGCATGGCTGGAACGCGAGATCGCGCTCGGCCTCGACGTCGTCCCGCGCGCGGCCGCCCGCGCTGCCCGCCAGGCGGCGGCGGAGCCTGTCGCAGCATCCGCCGCGCTCCGCGAGTCGGGGGCCGGCCGGACCGGGTCGACGCGCCCCGTCGTCGTCGCCGATCGCCCGGCCTTGCCGGATCCCCTCGTGGAACCGGCCGTCGCCGCGGCCTCCAGCCTCGAGAACCTTCGCGAGGTCCTCGGTGACTGCCAGCGCTGCAAGCTGTGCAAGGGTCGCAGCAACATCGTCTTCGGAGTCGGCGATCCATCGGCACGCCTGATGTTCGTCGGCGAGGGGCCGGGTGAGGACGAGGACCTCAAGGGAGAACCCTTCGTCGGCGCGGCCGGGGCCCTGCTGGACCGCATCATCACCGGAGGAATGGGCCTGCGTCGAGGCGAGGTTTACATCGCCAACGTCGTCAAGTGCCGGCCGCCGAACAACCGCAATCCGGAACCCGACGAGATCGTCGCCTGCGAACCCTTCCTGCGCCGTCAGGTGGACCTGGTGCGTCCTGAAGTCCTCGTCTCCCTCGGCAACTTCGCCACGCAGGTTCTTCTCGGCGACCGGACGGGCATCAGCAAGCGCCGGGGACGCTGGCACGAGTTCCGCGGCATCGCGCTGATGCCGACCTTCCATCCGGCTTACCTGTTGAGGAACCCTTCCGACAAGCGCCTGGTGTGGGAAGACATCCAGTTGGTGATGCAGAGACTCGGACTGCCGGTGCCCGCCCGCGGAGGTGGAGCGTGAAGGCCGAGCAGCGCCGCGACGGCGAGGACGCGCCGTTCTGGACGGGAGAACTCGAATACCGCCTGCCGATGGACCGCATCGCGCAGACCCCGGCGGCGCGTCGCGAGGGCTCGCGGCTGATGATCGTGGACCGCGCGAAGGAAGACGTAGGGCACGCCGTGTTCGCCGACCTGGCTTCCTGGCTCCCGCCCGGCGCTTTGCTGGTGGCCAACGATTCCCTCGTGATCCCGGCCCGCCTGCGCGGACGTAAATCCGGGAGCGCTGGAGCGGTGGAACTGCTCCTGCTCGGCGCCCCGTCGGGCACGGTGGCGCAGGCCATGGTCAAGGTGGCCAAGCCCCTTCACGAGGGGCAGCAGGTCGAGATCGACGGCGGCGTCACCGCCCGCGTAGCCTCGCGTCCGGAGCAGGGCAGGGTGCTCGTGGACTTTGCCCCCCTGCAGGTGGCGGAAGTGCTAGAACGCTGCGGGGAAATCCCGCTTCCGCCCTACGTCGAGCGGACGTCCGGCCCCACCGCGGCCGACCTCGAGCGTTACCAGACCGTGTACGCGCGCAGTCCGGGTTCGGTGGCGGCACCGACGGCCGGGCTTCACTTCACCAACGGTCTTCTGGACGAACTGCGCGCGGCCGGCTTCGGGTTCGCCACCGTTACCCTCCACGTCGGGCCGGGCACCTTCACGCCGGTGCGCGGCGACGTCGCGGAGCACCGGATGGAGGAAGAATCGTACGAGATCGGTGAAGGCGCCGCCGCGGCCATCGCTGAAGCCAAGTCCGCAGGCCGCCCCGTTGTCGCCGTCGGCACCACGACGGTGCGAGCCCTGGAGAGCGCAGCAATCGTGGGAGGCGGCGCGGTGGCCGCCGGACCGGGCAGCAGCCGGCTCTTCATCCGCCCCGGGCATCGCTTCGCGGTCGTCGATTGCCTGCTCACCAACTTCCACCTGCCGGGTTCCACCCTGCTGGCCCTCGTGATGGCGCTGGCGGGGCGCGACCGCATTCGCGAGGCCTACCGTGCGGCCGTCGAAGGCGACTACCGCTTCTACAGTTACGGCGACGCGATGCTGATCCGATGACGGCGCTCCGTTTCGAGATCCTCTCCCGTGCCCGCGAAGGCGGACGCACGGGGCGCCTTACGCTCCCCCATGGAAGCGTGGAGACACCGGCCTTCATGCCGGTGGGAACCTACGGCAGCGTGCGCGGGCTCACTCCGACGCAGCTGCGCGGAGCGGGCGTGCAGATGGTGCTGTCCAACGCCTACCATCTGGCCCTGAGACCGGGCGCGGCGACCATCGCCGCCCTTGGCGGTATCCAGCGCTTCATGGGCTGGAAAGGACCGGTGCTGACCGACAGCGGCGGCTTCCAGGTCTTCAGCCTGGCCGGCAACGTCAAGGTGGACGAGGAGGGGGCGGTGTTCCGCTCCGTCATCGACGGGGCGAAGCTGAGGCTGACTCCCGAGAACGTGGTCGCCCTGCAGCAGACCCTCGGCGTTGACATCGGCATGGCCTTCGATGTCTGCGTGGCCGAGCCCGGGGACCGGAGCAGCGCCCTGGCCGGCGCCGAGCGAACCCTGCGGTGGGCCGAAAGGGCCCGGGCCGTGATGGAGGCGGACTCGGCCACGTCGATCTTCGCCATCCAGCAGGGCGGGCTCTTCGAGGACCTGCGCCGCGAGAACTCGAGGGGGCTGGTGGACCTGGACTTCCCCGGCTACGCGGTCGGCGGCCTGTCGGTGGGCGAGGAGAGGGGGGAGACCATGCGCACGGCCGAACTGGCCGTGGCCCTTCTCCCGCTGGACAAGCCCCGCTACATGATGGGGATGGGGACCCCCCTGGACCTGGTGGACCTGTGCGGCTGGGGCTACGACCTCTTCGACTGCGTGCTTCCCACCCGCAACGGCCGCAACGGCAGCGCGTTTACCTCCGATGGCGCGGTTTCCATCCGCAACGCCCGCCACGCGCTCGCGGACCGGCCCCTCGAAGAGGGCTGCGACTGCGAAGCTTGCCTAGACTTTTCGCGCGGTTACCTGCATCATCTCGCCAAGCGCGGAGAGATGCTCGGAGCCATCCTCTGCAGCCTGCACAACGTACGCTTCTACCAACGACTGATGAGGGACATACGCGCGGCGCTCGCGGCGGACGCGTACGAGGGCTTTCGGACGAGGTTCCGCGCCCGCTACGAAGGAGAACCGGATGGATAGCGCTCCCCTAGAGCTGGTCCTGGCCCAGACCGCGCCCGACGCCCTCGTCCAGATCGCGCCGCTGGTGATGATCCTGGCGGTTTTCTATTTTCTGCTCATCCGGCCCCAGCAGCAGAAGGCCAAGGAGCACGACGACTTCGTCAAGGGCCTGAAGAAGGGCGAGCTGGTGATGACCGCGAGCGGGCTCTACGGCCGCATTGCCGAATTGAAGGACCACGAAGTACTGCTCGAAATCGCGCCCAACGTGCGCGTCCGCTACGAGCGGTCGAAGATCGCGCTCGCCGTCAAGGCGAACCAGTCCGCCAAGGCGGACAGCAAGGAGGGGTGAGAGTGGAACGGGGTTTGATGTGGCGCCTGCTCACGGTGGCGGCCAGCGTGGTCTTCGGGATCATCGCTCTCGTGCCGAACTTCACGACCGACCTGCCCGAATGGTGGAAGTTCGCGCTGCCCAGCCAGCCGATCGCCCTCGGCCTCGACCTGCGCGGCGGTATCCACCTCGTCCTCGAGGTCAAGACCGACAAGGCTGTCGAGAACCACGTCGATGCCCTCATCGAGCAACTCCGGCGTGACGCCCGCGAGAAGGAGATCGCCACGCGCGACTGGAAGCGGGACGGCCGCGAGGCCCTCACCTTTACCGTCGTCGGCGCTGGCAAGGCGGCCGAGATGCAGTCCCTGGTTGCGGATTCCTACCCCAACCTCATCCCGGATTCGGGCTCCGCAGGCAGCGTGCGCTATCGCCTGGCCGACGCCGAGATCGAGGGTATCAAGCAGATGGCGGTGGACCAGGCCCTGGAGACCATCCGCAACCGCGTCGATGAGTTCGGCGTGGCCGAGCCGACCATCCAGCGCACCGGCACCGACGGCATCCTGATCCAGCTCCCCGGCGTCCAGGACCCGGCCCGCGCCAAGAGCCTCATCGGCAAGACCGCCCAACTCGAGTTCCACATGCTCGCGGCCGACCCGAACGCCCCCGGCGTGAAGAAAGTTACCGGCACCGAGACCGACCCCGTCACCCACACCACGAGGGAAGTTCCTTACGACCTGGAACCCACGGTGCTGATGACGGGCGAGATCATTTCCGACGCCCGCCACCGTCCCGGCGAGTTCGGCGAGTCGCCCTACGTGGCCGTCACCCTGACGTCCCCCGGCGCCACCCTCTTCGAGAGGATTACCGGCGAGAACGTCGGCCGCCGCATGGCCATCGTGCTCGACGGCAAGGTGCAGAGCGCGCCCGTCATCCAGGACCGCATCGGCGGCGGCCGGGCGGTGATCACCGGCAGCTTCACCCTGGACGAAGCCCGCGACCTGGCCATCGTGCTGAGGGCCGGCGCCCTGCCGGCTCCCGTCGTGATCGCCGAGGAGCGCACGGTCGGTCCATCGCTCGGCCGCGATTCCATCACGGCCGGGTCCCGCTCCTTCATCATCGGAGGCATCATCGTCATTTTTTCGATGATCCTCTACTATCGCATGGCGGGCGTGGTCGCCGATCTCTCGCTCGTGATCAACGTGCTGCTGCTGCTGGCCGGCCTGGCCGCCTTCCGCGGTACGCTCACGCTGCCGGGCATCGCCGGCGTGATCCTGACGATGGGCATGGCGGTGGACGCCAACGTGCTCATCAACGAGCGCATTCGAGAGGAACTGAGGCGGGGCCAGACGGGCCACGCCGCGCTGGAGGCCGGTTACAGCCAGGCCCTGCCGGCCATCATCGACTCCAACATCACCACCTTCCTCGCCGGCCTCATCATGTTCCAGTTCGGCTCGGGGCCGGTGAAGGGGTTCGCCCTGACCCTCTGCCTGGGGATCCTCACCACCATGTACTCGGCGGTGTTCTGCTCCCGCGTCTTCCACGAACTCCTCGTCTCGAAGCGGCCCAAAGCGGCCATGAGCATCTGAGGGAGGGTCCCCATGTTCGAGCTCATCAAGCCCAACACCAACATTGACTTCATGAAGATGCGCCCCATGGCGTTCACGTTCTCCGGGATCCTGACCGGCCTCGGCCTGCTGGCCCTGATCGTGAGGGGCGGTCCCAACTACGGCGTCGATTTCACCGGCGGCGTGATGCTGCACGTGGCCGTGGACCCTTCGGTAACCATCTCCGAGATGCGAACCGCCGTGGAGGGAATGGGAGAGGCCGCCGCCGGTGCTTCGGTGCAGGACTTCGGCGCCCAGCCGGGCGAGTTCCTGGTGCGCCTGCCCTCGGCCGAGGAGAACATCGAGCAGGCCTCCGTGGGAAGCCTCAAGTCGTCCCTGGCAGAACGCTTCGCCTCGAAGGACTACAAGGAACTGCGCACCGAGGTGGTGGGGCCCCGCGTGGGCAGTGACCTGCGCCAGCGCGGCATCCTCTCGGTGCTGCTGTCGTCGCTGGTCATGGGCATCTACATTGCTTTCCGCTTCGACCTTCGCTTCGGGCTCGGGGTAGCGGTGGCTCTCTTCCACGACGTCTTCGTGACGCTCGGGGCCCTGGCCATCACGAACACCGAGATTGACCTGACGGTGGTGGCGGCGCTGCTGACGGTGGTCGGCTACTCGGTCAACGACACCGTGGTGGTCTCCGACCGCATCCGCGAGAACATGCATCACAGCCAGAAGGAAGACGTGGGCCACCTCATCAACCGAAGCCTCAACGAGACGCTGTCGCGCACCCTGCTCACCGGCGGGACCACGTTCTTCGTTCTCGTCGTGCTGTTCTTCATGGGAGGCAGCGTGATCCACGGTTTCGCCTTCACTCTCATCGTCGGTCTCCTGATCGGCACCTACTCGTCGATCTTCATCGCGAGCCCCATCGTCGAGATGTGGAAGGGCGGTGCATCGACGGCCCTCGGCAAGGCCTGAGCGGCACGGGGAAGTCATGCGAACCAAGCCAGGTCGCACCATGGGCGGAAGCAGGAAGGCGGAGAGGAGCGAGGGCCATGGCCCGCGCCGGGACGAGGCGCGCCCGGGCAGCGGCCTGAGCCCGCGCGAGCGGGTCCAGCAGGGCAAGCTGCGCAAGGAGCTTCCCCACCGAAGCCGTATCTACTCGGACCTGGCCGGGATCTACGACCACGTCTTCACGCGCGTGTTTCGGCGCCGCATCGACCAGGTGGTCAAGGGCCTGCGTATTCCCGCCGGCGCGAAGGTGCTGGAGGTGGGGATCGGGACCGGCCTGTCGGTGGACGCCTATCCCACGCACGCCGAGGTGATCGGCATCGACCTTTCCCAGGACATGCTCGATCACGCGGCCCAGAAGATGGATCCGCTTCGCCACGGCCACATCCGCCTTCAGCAGGGCGATGCGCTCAACCTCGCTTTCGAAGACGAATCCTTCGATTTCGTGACGGCCTTCCACGTGATCACCGTGGTGCCGGATCCCAAGCGCATGCTCGACGAGATGGTCCGCGTGTGCCGCCGCGGCGGCCGCATCGTGATCATCAACCACTTCTCGAGCGAGCGGGCGCTGATCCGTTTCGTCGTGGACCGTGTGGACCCGATCACCCGCCACCTGGGATGGAGCACGAGGCTGAGGCTTCGCGAAGTGCTGGATCCTGGCGTGCTGGTGCTGGAGAAGCGCTACAAGACCAAGCCTTGGTCGCTGTTCACCATCGTCGAGGCCCGCAAGCTCGAGGACGGGACGCTTCGCCGGGGGATGTAGGGTGATCCCGCAGTCGGAGCGGCATCGCAGAGGATACCGCCGTCGCCCCCTTGCCGGGGAGCACACCGGCGCCACGGAGGAAGTGCTTGGCGAATTCGGGTCTTAGGCCGCCTTCGGTGGCGTGGGCTGCCCTGATGGCGGGAAGCATCTTTCTCGCCGTGGCCGCCGTGCGTTTCCTGTGGATGGGGGGGCTGCAGCCCGATGCCGAATCCGCCGTTGACCTGCACGCGGCCGCCCCGGCTGCCGCCCCGCACGCCGCGGTTCCCGCAGCCGGCCACGAAGCCCATCGCCCCGGCGTGGTCTACCTTTCGCCGGAAGTCTCCGAGCACCACCAGCAGTCGCCGATCAACATCGTGACGTCGCGCGTGGTGGACCGCGAGCACCGCATCGAGTTCCACTACCGCACGTCGCGGGAACAGGTGTCCAACCTCGGCCACACGCTCCAGGTGAAGTACGATCCGGGCAGCACCCTCGAGTACGACGGCGTGGTCCACGAGTTGGTGCAGTTCCACTTCCACACTCCGTCCGAGCACCTGCTGGACGGGGTGACCTATCCCATGGAGGTGCACCTCGTGCATCGCGAGCGCGGGCAACCGGGCCGTTTCGTGGTGATCGGGGTCCTCTTCAAGGAAGGCAAGGCCAATCCCCTCGTGGACACCCTCGTGGGCGACGCGCCGCGAGCAGTGGGCGCCGTCATCTATGGGGACAGGCCCGTGGACGTGGGGACCATCCTCACGCCCGGAATGGGGTACTACCACTACAGCGGGTCGCTCACGACGCCGCCCTACACCGAGACGGTGCGCTGGATGGTGCTCGACCGGGTCCTCGAGGCTTCAGCGGAACAGATCGAGGCCCTCAACCGCATCGAGGGTGACAACGCCCGTCACATCCAGGACCCGCATTCGCGCCCCGTCGAGCACACCAAGGGCTCTCCCGCGCACTGAAGCGCGAAGCCCCGGCGGCGCAGCCGGCGGAGGGCGTCAGCCCAGTTCCAGCATGCGGTCGAGGGAGGCGCGGGCCTTGTCGCAGACCTCGGCCGTGAGGTTCACTTCGTCGCGGCCGTGGACGAGGGCGTCGCGGGTGCCCTCGAGCGTGATCATCTTCATGTAGCGGCAGAGCTGGCAGGCCTTGTAGAACTTCTTTTCGGGCACTTCGAGGAGCAGTCGGTCGCTCAGGCCGCATTCGGTCACGATCAGGAACTCGGGAGCCGGGTTCTCGCGGGCGTAGCGGATCATGCCGCTGGTGCTCAGCACGGCGTCGGCCTCCGCGAGCACGTCGGCGCGGCATTCGGGGTGAGCCACCACGCGGATGCCGGGCCTGGCCGCGCGCACGTCGCGGATCACCTCGGGGCGGATCTGGTGGTGGACGTAGCAGTCGCCGTCCCAGGCGATGATGTTTTTCTTCGTGTTGGCCGCGACGTAGGCCGCCAGGTTCCGGTCCGGGACGAACAGCACATTCTGCGTGGGGGCGGCTTCCACGATTTTGACAGCGTTGGACGAGGTGCAACAGATGTCGGTCACGGCCTTCACGGCGGCGGTGGTGTTGACGTAGGAGATCACCAGCAGGTCGGGCCACACCTTGCGCAGTTCGTCGCGGCGCTCGACGAGGGAGTCGGCGTCCACGCTTTCGGCCAGCGAGCAGCCGGCGCGCGCGTCGGGAATGAGGACGCGCTTGTGGGGGGCCAGGATCTTGGCGGTCTCGGCCATGAAGTGGACGCCGCAGAGGACGATGGTCTCGGCGGCTACGTCGCGGCCGTGGCGGGCGAGCTCCAGAGAGTCCCCCACGAAATCGGCCACCTCGAAAATCTCCGGACGCTGGTAGTTGTGGGCCAGCACCACGGCGTTCTTCTCGCGCTTCAGCTCCTGGATTTCGGCGACCAGGGCGGCGATGTCGCGGCAGCTGTCCTCGTCGTAGACCGTCTCCTGGCCGAGGGGACGGAACTGGTCGAGAAGTTCGGCGGCGGTGCGGGCGGCCTGCGTCGCGCTGGTCATGCCGGCAGCGTGCGGCGCGATGGTCGCGGGGTCAAACCTGTGGCGGCGCAGCGGCCGCGGCGCGCGTTGCCGCCGCGACGGCCGAATCGATCTCGCGACGCACCGGCGCGACGCCCTCCCGGGAAGCAGCAGCGTCCAGCGCCGCGCGGGCTTCCGCGCCGCCGAGTTCGCCGAGACCCCAGGCCGCATGGGCGCGCACCAGCGGTTCGTCGTGTTCCAGCAGGGCGCGGGCCAGGTAAGGCACGGCGCCGGGGTTGCCGCTGTTGGCCAGCGCGACGGCGGCGTTGCGCGCCAGCCCGCGCCGCTTGGGCCTCAGCAGCGCCGTCCCGTGGAAGTTCTCGCGGAACTCGGCGTCCGACATCGCCAGCCAGCCGGGAAGCCAGGGAAACTGGCGAGGGTGAGGCGCGGGAACGTCCTCGTTCCAGGGGCAGACGTCCTGGCAGGCGTCGCAGCCGAAAACCCAGTTGCCGATCCTCGCACGCAACTCGGGCGGCACCGGGCCGCGGTGCTCGATGGTGAGGTAGGAGATGCACAGCCTCGCATCGATGGTGGGTCCGTCGTCCAAGGCCCCGGTCGGACACGCGGGCAGGCAGGCCCGGCAGGTGCCGCAGTGGTCCGCGGCAAAGGGCGGGTCGGGAGCAAGGGGAGCGCTGGTCAGGATCACGCCGAGGAGGAAGGACGAGCCGAGACCGGGACGCAGCAGGTTGGTGTTGCGCCCGTACCAGCCGATGCCCGCCCTTCTGGCCAGTTCCTTCTCGACGAGCGGGCCGCCATCCACGTGCACGACGGTTTCGCCGCCGGTCGCCTGCGCGATCCTCGCGGCCAGTCGTTCGAGCTTGGCGGCCACGTGGACGTGGTAGTCGCTGCCGAGGGCGTAGGCGGCCACGCGGCCCCTCAGGCCGTCTCTCCATCCGGGGTCGGGGGGAAGGGAGGCCCGGTAGGTCCAGGCCACCACGACGGCCGAACGAGCGCCTGCCAGTACCGACGAGGGCCTGAGCCGCCTCTCGTGCTTCTCGGCCAGGTATTGCATGTCGCCATGGCGGCCGGCGGCCAGCCACTCTCCGAGGAGGGGACCACAGGGCAGGTCCTCGGCCGAGGTGAGGCCGCAGGCGGCAAAACCGAGGCGGGCGGCAAGGCGGTGGATCTCCTCTTCGAGAGTGCCCGCGGCCGCGCCGCCGTGGCCGGAAAGCCCGGCATTGCGCACGGGTGGGGTGGTGTTAGAGTCGTGGTCTCGCAACGGAGCAGGGCAATGTCAGATCGCATCGTAGAACTCACACCGCTGGCCGTGGAGAAGGTCCTCGCCGCAAGGACCGAAGAGGGCCTCGACCCCCACCACGGGCTTCGCCTGGCCGTCACCAAGGGTGGCTGCTCTGGCTACGAGTATTCGGTGAAGTTCGTTGCCGCACCTGCCGATGGCGACATGGTTTTCGACGCCGGCGGGATCCGCGTCTTCGTCGATTCCGGCAGCGAGAAGCTGCTGAGGGGAACCGTCCTCGACTACGTCGACGGACTGCACGGCGCGGGCCTCAGGTTCCTCAACCCGAACGCCGGCCACGATTGCGGGTGCGGCGCCTCCTTCGCCGCCGCGGAAGACTGAATCCTCCCGCCCAAAGACCGCGACGCATCGCGGTCTACCTGTCCGCTCACGGCATGGGACACGCCGTCCGTGCGGCGGCCGTCCTCGACCGCCTGGCCCGTATCCTTCCCCTCGAATTGACCGTCATGGCCGCCTGCGACCGCCGCGCCTGGCCGGGCTCCCTGGCCGCTGCTACCCGGTCCTGGCACTGCGAACCCTGCGACGTCGGCGTGGTCCAGAGCGACGACGTCACGGTTGATCTGGACGCTACGGCCCGGAGGCTCGAGGGCTGGCTACGCGAGCTGCCCGGGATCGTCCAGCGCGAGGCCCGGCGCCTCGAAGGCAGCTTCGACCTCGTTCTGGGCGACGTCCCGTCTGCGGCTTTTGCGGCTGCGAAAACCGCGCAGATCCCATGTGTTGCCGTGGCAAACTTCAGCTGGGACTGGATCTATGCCGAGCTCGGCTTCGAGGAGGCCGCCGTCGCCGCGGCGGAAGGCTACGCCCAGGCCGACCTGCTGCTCGAGGCCGCGCCTAGCGGTCCCATGGCCGCCTTTGGGCGCCGCCGGGAGGTGGGACTCATCGCCCGTGCGCCGGCTGCCTCGAGACGACTGGCCCGGGCCGCCCTCCGGCTGCAAGGGGACACCAGGGTCGCGCTGATGGCCTTCCAGCCGTCTTCGGCCCCGGCCCTCGCCCTGCCTCCCGAGCGCGAGGGCCGAATCTTCCTGGTCCCCCCCGGCTGGCCTGACACGACTTCCCGTCGCGACCTCGTTGAGGTGCCCGCCGGTGCCGGTTTCGAGGACGCGCTCGCTGCCGCCGACGTTGTTGTCGGCAAGCCGGGCTACGGCCTGATCGGCGACGTGGAGGCCTCGGGTTCGCGTTTCCTCTACGTGCCGCGGCCGGGCTTCCCCGAGAACGCCGTGCTCGTACACCATCTCTCGGGACGCGCGGCGACTGCCGCGCTTGCCGCCGGGCGTCTGGCCCGCGGCGAGTGGGAGGACGACCTCGTGGCCCTGGAAGAAGCGCGCGCTCCGGCGGCTGCCAGAGCCGACGGAGCGCAGCGCGCCGCCGAGGAGATCGCCGCCCTGCTCGAAGTCGACTCGCGCGAGCAGCCGCAGTAGCGTCTCGCGATGCCGACGCGAGCCGAACCTTCCCGCTGGATCGTCACCCTTTTCCTGACGTCGGTCGGCCTCTGGATGGGCGCCGCGGCTTTCTTCTCGGCCGGCGTGCTACCGGTACTCTTCACCAGTCTCGAGCCCTCGGACGCCGGGCGCATCGCCGCCCTGCTGTTCCCCGTCTACTTCCGCGCCGGCCTGGCCGTGGGCGTGGTCGCCTGCGTGTCGGCCGCGCTGCTCGCGCGCGGCGGCGGGCGCAAATGGCAGGCCGTGGTCGCCGTGCTGGTCGTGATGACGGCCTCGCAGGCCTGGTCCACCCTGGCCATCCAGCCGGAGATGGCCGAGATCCGCGGCGACGCTGCGAAGGTGGAGCGCTTCCAGCAACTCCACCGCCAGTCGGTGCGCCTGAACTCCGTCGTTCTGGGCGGCGGCATCCTCCTGCTGCTGGCGGGCGGCCTGCTCTTCGAGCGGAGACGCGGTGAAACCTGAAGCGATCGTCTTCGACCTCTTCGGCACCCTGGTGTCCTTCGACGACGCGCGGGTCCCGACGAGGGAGATCGACGGTCGCCGGGTCCCGATGACCATCCCCCTGCTTCCCGAACTGCTGGCGCGCTTCCTGCCCGGCGTCGGCGAAGTCCAGTTCCTGGCCGAGCTGCGCCGCTCGGGTGCAGAGATCCTGGAGAGAAAACGGCGCGAAGGCGTCGAGGTGCCGACGCGGGTGCGCTTCGAGAACGCGCTGAGGACGCTGGGCGCGGCGGGCGAAACACTGGGGGAAGTCGCGACGGCCATGGCGGCGCGGCACATGGACACGCTGGCGCGGTCGGTGGTGTGCCCGCCGGGGCGTGTGGAGTTGCTTCGCTTCCTGGCTCGCGGGCATCGCCTGGCCCTGCTGTCGAACTTCGACGACGGCGCTACGGCCCGCAGGGTGCTGGCCGAGGCCGGACTCGACGAGTATTTCGAGTTGATCGTGATTTCGGAAGAGGAGGGGATCCGCAAGCCCTCGCGCGAGATCTTCGCCCGCACGTGCCGGCGTCTCCAACTCGAGCCCTCCCGCTGCCTCTACATCGGCGACACTCTCGTCGAGGACATCGAAGGTGCCAGCGGCGCCGGTCTCGCCGCGCTCTGGATCCGCCCCGAAGCCGCCGAGCCGATGGAATCGCCCGCGCTCGACATCCTCCCCGACGTTGACGCCTTGCCAGCCTGGCTGGCCTCCCGCCGCTCGTAGCGACGACCGCCTGTCAGCGGGCGAAGCGCCGCATGACCGTGATGAAGCCGGTGTGCGCGATCATGCGATGGTCGGGGCGGATGCTCACCGGATCGACGTGCCAGCTCCGTTCCAGGACCTCGAAGGTTTCGGCCAGGCCGAGGGAATCGGAAGCGGCGACGGCGTCGTGCACGTCCTTCACCTGCATCACGGTGGGACAGAAGGCGACGAGGATGCCGCCGTCGCGAATGGCTTCGACGGCCGCGGGGAGCACCGAGACGATGTCGGGAACGTCGATGACGACGCGGTCCACGTCGCGCTCGTCGAGGCCGGTCGAGGCGTCGCGCACACGGATGGTCCAGCCCGGCGTCTCGCCCTCGTAGCGGGCCACGTTGCGGCGGGCCTCCTCGGCGAAGTCTTCGCGCAGTTCGTAGGTCACGAGGCGCCCGGTGGGGCCGAGGCAGCGCAGCAGGGCCATGGAGAGGGCCCCGCAGCCCACGCCGATCTCGATGGCGGTCTGGCCCGGCCGGATGTCTCCGCGGGTGAGGATGAGGCCGGCGTCCTTGGCGAAGATGGGCTCGGCCGGCCGTTCGAACAGGGGGACCAGTTCGGCGTAGCCCGGCCGGAACACCCGGAACTCCTCGTCCCGGCCGCCCCCGATTCGCGACCCCTCGGCCAGGCCGATGATGCGGTCGCAGGCGAGAACCGAGGAGCGGATGGTCATCTGGTGGCCGGCCCTCAGTCGCTTGAGGTGGCGGCGGCCGCGGCGGTCGATCAGGAGGACGGGATCCCCGTCGCAAAGGGCCGGATTCATGGCCGGCTGCCTTCGCGCATACCGAGGGGCGTTGCAATGCTGCAGCCCTCTTTGTTGACTGCCCGGCCGGTCCGGGTACGATCCCGCGTTCCGCCGTGCGGCCGGGGCTTCCGAAGGGAGGTCCGGACGCCGGTTCCCGATCCTGAGAACGCCGGTCCGACGAGAGAGCCATGGGCGCTAAGAAAGCCAAAACTGCACAGAAATCGACGACGCAACAGAAGCACGTCTGTCCCGACTGCGGGTCCGAAGCCCGTATCGTGATGTACGCCGGGTATGGCGATCGCGGCCTGTTCTGGGTCTGCGAAAAGGCCTGCGGCTACAAGCAGCGTACCCGCTGAGATCCGCGGTGGGGCGAGCGAAGAAGAAAGGCGCGTCGAGCAACGGCGAATTCAGCCTCTTCGACGATGCCGACGCGGGGGATGCCGACTCGGAGGAAGATCTTCCACGAGACGAGGCCGGCCGCGCCAAGATCAAGCACCAGTACGTGGATCTGCTAGGGATTCGTGTCCAGAAACTCGCCGGTCGCATCCTCAACCGCGAGCGCATCAACAAGACCCTCGAGGGGATCTACTTCGTCTGCCTGCGCTGCCGCAAGGTGTGCCACAACCTCGACGAGGGTCTCGTCGAGGACACCGACAACAAGAACAACACCTGCACGCCCTGCTCGAAGATGGCCGTGGAAGTGCCGAAGCCGGTGGTGAAGAAGGCCGCGCCGGCCGTCTCCACCGCCGCGCCGTCCGCGGTCGCGGCCGCCCGCAAGAAAGCGGCGGCTGCCAAGCCGAAAGCCGCGTCACCCGCCAAGGCTGCAGCCGCGAAGCCCGCGGCCAAGTCCTCCTCCAAACCGGCCGCTCCCAAAAAGAAGCGCTGATCTCTGCGCCGGGGCCCGGCCTCAGGGCCCGCCGAGCCGCAGGGCGGCCAGCGCTGCCAGGAAATCCGACGGCGGACCGACGCTGACGTCGATCTCCCCGCCGACGCGCACCCGCAGCGCGTGCAGCAACTGTCCGCTTCGCGCGCTGCCGGCGAGCAGCGGACCGCCGTACAGCACATCACCGAACAGGGGATGGCCGATCGACGCCGCGTGGACGCGCACCTGGTGCATGGCTCCCGTCCTCATCGTGGCCAGGACCAGGGTCCAGCCGTCCCCGGCCTCCAGGCTCTCGAAGCGGGTGCGGACGTACGTCGCCTGGTCGTGGGCCCCTGCCGGGATCATCCGTCCCGCCCTGCGCGCGAGGGGAATGTCCACGTCGCGGCCGCCGCCCAGACGCCCCGCAAGGAGGGCGAGGTACTGCTTGCGGGCTTCGCCCCGGCCGAACGCCGTGCGCAGGCGCAGGTAAGCCGGCCTGTTCCTGGCCACCAGGAGGACGCCGGAGGTATCCCGGTCGATGCGGTGGACGAGGCCGGACTCTTCGGGACGGTCACCGATCCGGGAGAGGTCGCCGAAGCGCGCGTCGAGCAGTTCGGCCACGCTGCCGGGGGACTTGCCGCGCTCGCAGTGGAGGCCCGCCGGCTTGGCCACCACGAGCCAGTCGGCGTCCTGGTGCAGGATGGTGAGGTTGAGGCCGGCCTCCAGCCCGGGGGACTCGTCGGCGGAGACGAGCACCTCGCTTCCGGCGCCGGGGGTCTCGGCAGCGCCGGCGAGGCGACCGTTGACGCGTACGAGTCCGTTGTCGATCCAGCGCCGCACCGTGCGGCGCCCGCGTCCGGTCGCGTTGGCGACGAGGCGGTCGAGCCGAAGCCCGCCTCCTGCCACCACGAATCGAAATCCCGCTTCGGACACGCGGCGACGCTACGCAGCTACGGCGCGGGAGGCAAAGCGCGGGTGGCTTGCTTTTCGGTTCTTGGACCACGAGGATCGAGGTTTCGTGACCATTCCCAGCACAGCATCCGGGGCCAAGGGCGGCCGCAAGCGGCCCGGCCGTGTCGAGGTTTCCAGGCGCTTCGCGGTGGTGATGGCCGGCGGCAGCGGGACCCGCTTCTGGCCCTGGAGCCGCGAGGCCTGGCCCAAGCAGCTCCTGTCCCTGGTCGGCCCGCGTTCGATGCTCGCTGAGACGGTCGCCCGCCTGGACGGCCTCGTGCCCGCCGCGAACATCTTCGTTGTGACGGGGCGGCGTTACCGCCGCCAGGTGCTGAAGGAACTACCGGGCTTGCCGCCCGCCAACGTGCTGGCCGAACCCGTTGGCAGGAACACGGCTCCCTGCATCGCCTGGGCAACCCTGGAGATCCGCCGCCGCCGCGAGGACGCCGTGGTGGCGGTGCTGTCGGCCGATCATCGCATCGGCAAGCCGGCGACCTTTCGCCGCGATTTCGACCAGGCCCTGATAGCGGCCGACCGCCTCGGCCGGCTCGTGACCTTCGGTGTCCCCCCGACTTCGCCGGCCACCGGCTACGGCTACCTGCGCGCCGGAAAGCCCCTGGAGAAGGGCCTCGCGGCGCTGGCTGTCCAGGCTTTCGTGGAGAAGCCGAACCTTGCCACCGCAAGGCGTTACGTCGCCGACGGCAAGTATTTCTGGAATTCCGGGATGTTCGTCTGGCGCGCCGACGTCATCTGGCAGGAACTCTCGGAGCACCTGCCGGGCCTCGTGGCCGCAATGGGCCGGATGGACCGCCAGCGCAGCCGCGGTCGCCTGCCGGCCGCCGTGCTCGACAAAGTCTGGCCCCGGCTGGAGCCCGTCTCCATCGACTACGGCGTTCTCGAGAAAAGCCGCCGCGTGGCGATGCAGCCCGCGACGTTCTCGTGGACCGACATCGGCAGCTGGACGGCAGCGGCCGAACTGTGGCCGGTGGACGCCGCCGGCAACGCTTCGCGGGATCCCGTGCTCGCCCTCGATGCCGCCGCCAACGTGGTCGCCACGCGAGGCAAGCCCGTGGTGCTTCTCGGCGTGGAGGGCCTGGTGGTGGTGGACGCCGGCGATGCCCTGCTGGTCTGCGCGCGCGACCGCTGCCAGGACGTGCGCAGCGCCGTCGCCCGTCTGGAAGACGCCGGGCTCGGGAGGCTGCGGTGAGCAGCGCCGCCTCCGGACCCGCAGAGGCGCCCGCGACCGGCGCCTCAGAACCGGATCCTTCACCGGTTTCGGCTGCCCCCCCGCCGTCCCCCCCGCCGTCCCATGCCTCGACGATGCGCCGGCGCATGAACGCCGTCGCCGAGTTCGTCGGCCGCCGCCTCTTTGGTCGCGCCGTGGTCAACGAGCGCCTGGTGGAGAAGATCCGCGATCTCTCCGAGCGCGGCACCATCGTCTACGTGCTGCGCCACCACTCCTTCGTTGACTACTTCATGATCAACTTCATCCTGCGCCGCGAGGAGCTGCCGCTTCCGGTCTTCACCAACGGCATGTTCCCGTGGGCCCTGGCTCCCTTCGCCGAGCTGGTCCGCCGGCGCTGGACGTTGCGGCGCCGCCAGAAGGAGGCCGCCGAAAGAGGAGAAGATATCGAGGGTTGCGCCCGGGCGGTGGCCGCGGGTCAGCCGGTGATGCTGTTCCTGCGCGGGCCGCGCGAACCGGGGGCCAACGCGGCCGAGCACGAGGCGGCTTCGCGCGTCGGCCGCGACTACCTCCGCGGCGTCCTGGCCCTGCGCGACGGGCGCGAGATCTTCATCGTCCCGCTGGCGCCGTTTCGCGGGCACAGCTTCCGCAAGCGCGACACGGGGCTGTCGGCCGTGGTCTACAACGCCCACGAGGTCGTCAGCGAGTGGCGCAAGCTGCTCACCTACTGGTTTTTCCGCCGCGACCTCTTCCTCACCATCGGCACCGAGGTTTCGCTGCGCGATTTCGTGGCCCGCTACCAGGCCGACGGCGAGGACCGGCTGGTCAAGCGCCTGACCCGCGCCATCCAGATCTTCCTGTACCGGGAGGAGAGGGTGGTGATGGGCCCGGCTCTCATGCCGCGCCACAAGATCAAGCACCTGGTCCTCGGCGCCGAGGAGAGCCGCAACTTCCTGGCCGAGCACGCGCGAGCCACGGGGGTGCCGGAGGCCAAGGTGCGCAAGCGCGCCGAGGCGATCTTCGACGAGATGGCGGCGGATTACCACGGCGCGATCTTCGCCGTCGTCTCCTGGTGCTTCATCAAGATCTGGCACCGGATGTTCCAGGGCCTGGAGACCATCGGTTTCGAAAGGGTGATGGAGAAGGCCAAGCACCATCCGATCGTGATGGTGCCCTGCCACCGCAGCCACCTCGACTACCTGATCCTGTCCTACCTCTTCCACCTGAACTTCGTCAGCCCGCCCCACATCGCGGCCGGCATCAACATGAACTTCTGGCCGATGGGGCGCATCCTGCGCGCCAGCGGCGCATATTTCATCCGCCGCAGCTTCGGCGACGACGAGGTCTACAAGCACGTCTTCGGCCGCTACCTCCAGTTCCTGATCCGCGAGGGCTACACCCAGGAGTTCTTCATCGAGGGCGGGCGCAGCCGCACGGGCAAGATCATGACGCCCAAGCTCGGCATGCTGGCGGCCATCGTCGGCGCCTACTCGGCGGGCATCCGCCGGGACCTCTACCTGGTGCCCGTGTCCATCCACTACGGCCGCATCGTGGAGGAAGAAGCCTACCAGGCCGAGCTTTCGGGCGACGAGAAGGAACCGGAGAGCATGACGGGGCTGATGAAGGCCCGCCGCTTCCTCAAGCAGAAGTACGGCTCGGTGTACGTCTCCTTCGCCGAGCCCATCTCCCTCCGGGACGAACTGGGGGAGAGGAAGCATCGCTTCGTCGAGCACCCGGGCGGGCCCGAGGTGGAAGAGGAGAAGCGGCGCTTCGTCCAGCGCCTCGGCTTCCGCATCCTGCGCGACGTCAACCGCGCGGCCGTGGCGGGCGCCACGTCGGTGTCGGCCACCGTGCTGCTGGGCGCGGCCCACTGGGGCTTCCGCTACCGCGATTTCCGCGCCCGCGCCGATGCCCTCTGCTCGCTCACCAGCTTCCTCGGCATCCGTCCCACGGCCTCGCTGCAGCGCAACGCGGGCACCTTCCGCGAGAGCATGGGTTTTCTCAGTTCCAACGGGCTGATCGAAGTGCTGCTGCGGGGGCGCGAGGAGATCCTCGTCGTTCGCCAGGGCAGGCGCCTGGCGATGGACTTCTACAAGAACAATCTCATCCACGCCTTCCTGGTCCCTTCCCTGGTGGTCACCTGCCTTCGCGAGGGCGTGTCACGGGCCGACCTGCTCGATCGCGTCTGGCAGTGGCTCGACCTTTTCCGCTACGAGTTCCCGCTGCCGTCGCGGGCCGAGCTGGCCGCCCAAGTGGACGGCTTCCTCGTCTACCTGGACGAAGTGGAAGCGATCCGCGACGGCGAGCTCGTTGATTCGAACCCCCTGGTCGCCGCTCTCCTCAATGTGCTCCAGAACTTCCGGGAGGCCTACTACGTGGTGGCGCTGACCATCCTCCAGCGTCTCGTCCCCGACGGGCTCGCCCAGAAGGCTTTGCTGGAGGAGATCCGCAAGTACTACAAGATGTCGCTGCTGCTGGGCGAGGTGACCAAGCCCGAGGGCGGAGGCGACGTCACGTTGCGCAATGCGCTCAACCGCCTTACGGAGATGGGCTTCGTGCGCACCGAGAAGCGCGGCAGGGGCGGAAAGGACGTCCGCATCCTGCGCGGCGAGGCCTGGCCGACCCTGGAGCCCTTCGTGGCCGGTCTCGAGGTCAGTTTGCGCATTCACACTGCCCCCCCGCGCTCGTGAGCGCGACCGAGGAGACGACGATGACCGAGAAAGACCTTCGCGACGCGCTCACCACCGCCATGCGGGCCAAAGACGCCGCGCGCCTGCGCGCCCTGCGCGCCGTGCTCGCCCTGGTCAAGAACCGCATGATCGAGGTGAAGGGCGAACTGGCCGAGCGCGACATCGCGGCGCTGATCCAGCGCGAAGTGAAGCAGTGCAAGGAGACCCTGGAGTTCGCCCGCCAGGCCGGGCGCGACGACCAGGTGGCCGAGCATGAGGAGCAGCTGGCCATCCTCGAGGGGCTGCTGCCCAGCGCCCTCAGCTCCGACGAACTTGCGTCGGCCATCCGCGACATCGTGAAGGAAACGGGGGCCACTTCGCTCGGCCCCATCATGAAGGCTCTCGGCG
>JBHEPB010000348.1:0-16021 GCA_046260515.1 Binatia bacterium | reverse complement strand
GACATCGCCCGCGCGTTGGCCACACCGCCGCGAGCGACTCCCAACGCAGCCGCCACACCCGCCGACGCCGCGGACCTCGCCGCTTACCGCCCCCTCGAGCGTGATCCCCTCGTCATCGACTACCGCGGCCGTCGCATCCTGGCGATGGCCCCGCCGAGTTCCGGCGGCGGCGTGCTGGCGGAGATTCTCGGCGTGTTGTCGGCGTTCGACCTCGCCAGGACCGGCCGCGACGGCCCGACCTGGCCCCACCTGCTGGCCGACACGATGAAAGCGGCCTTCGCCGACCGCGCCACGTTCTACGGTGACCCGGCCTTCACCAAGATGCCCCTGGCTCGCCTCACCAGCGCCGGTCACGCGGCCGCGATCCGCGCCAAGCTGGACCACCAGCGCGCCGTACCGTCCGCGGCCTTCGCTCCCGCCGCCGAGGCAGCGATCGACGCGGGAACCTCCCACATCTCCGTCGTTGACGCTGACGGCAATGCGGCCGCGCTCACCACCAGCGTCAACACCGGCTTCGGAGCGGGCCTGTCGGTTCCGGGCCGCGACATCGTCCTCAACAACACGATGGACGACTTCTCCGCGCAGCCCGGCAAGCCGAACGCCTTCGACCTGGTCGGCAGCCACGCCAACGCGATCGCGCCGGGCAAGCGGCCTCTCTCCAGCATGACGCCCGTCATCGTGCTCGAAGGCGGTGAAGTGGAACTGGTGGCGGGAGCCTCCGGCGGCCCCCTCATCATCACGTCGACGCTGCAGACCCTGGTCGGCGTGGTCGACTTCGGACTGACGGTGGACGACGCCGTCGCCGCGCCCCGCCTCCATCACCAGTGGATACCCGAAGTCCTCCTGATCGAGGAAGGCTTCCCGGAAAAGACCGCCGCCACGCTGTCGCGTATCGGCCACCGCGTGGTCCCCATGCCGGCCAAGGCCTCGGTGCAAGCCGTCGAAGTGCGCGGCCACGGCAGCCGACGCACCCTCCACGCCACCAGCGACCCGAGAAAAGGCGGCCTCCCCGCCGGCTACTAGAAAACGTCTACGCCTCGGCGGAACGTCGCGACGCTCCGCCGGGGCGCGGAGAGTGGGTCAGATGCGAGGCGGAGTAGCCCGCCGGGAGCGGAGGCGTACTTTCGTACGTCGTAGCTCACGGCGGGCTACGCCAACGAAGCAGATGGCCCGCTATCCGCGTCCCGAGCTCACGCGAAGTCGAAGGGTTCGGAGAGCATCATTGTCTGGTCGCGGCCCGGACCCGTCGACAGGATGCCGACCGGCACGCCCACCAACTCCTCGAGACGCTTCACGTAGTTGCGTGCCGCCAGGGGCAGGCTCGCCAGCGTGCGGGCCTCGGTGATGTTCTCGCTCCAGCCAGGCATGTCCTCGTACACGGGCTCGACGCGGCCGAAGTCGTCGGCCAGGGGCGGGATGGCGTCGATCGGCTTGCCGTCCAGGGTGTAGCCCGTGCACAAGCGCAGCGTGTCGAGACCCGTCAGCACGTCGAGCTTGGTGAGCGCGATGGCGTCCACGCCCGAAAGGCGCACGCCCTTGCGCACCACCATGGCGTCGAACCAGCCGCAGCGCCTCGGCCTGCCGGTGGTGGCGCCGTATTCGCCGCCTTCCACGCGCAGCCTCTCGCCGAGTTCGTCGGTAAGCTCGGTGGGGAAAGGCCCGCTGCCCACGCGCGTGGTGTAGGCCTTGGAGATGCCGATCACGCGGCTCACCAGCTTGGGCGATACGCCGGCGCCGTTGGGCACGCCGCCGGCGCCGGTGTTGGACGAGGTGACGAAGGGATAGGTGCCGTGGTCCACGTCGAGGAGCACGCCCTGGGCGCCCTCGAAAAGCACGTTCTTGCCGGCGCGGATCGACGCGTCGAGGAAGGCGGCGGTGTCGCAGACCATGGGCGCCAGCTGGCGCCCGCACTCGACCAGCTCGTCGATCATGCCGTCGAAGTCGAGGCGCTCCTGGGCCAGCATGGCCTGGAGGTAGTCGTTCTTGTCGGCGAGCACGGCGCGCAGCACGCGCGTGAAGTGCTCGGGGCGCACGAGGTCGGCCATGCGCACGCCGATGCGCGCCGACTTGTCCTCATAGGCCGGGCCGATGCCGCGGCCGGTAGTGCCGATCATGCCGGTGCCGCGCTTGCGCTCGCGCGCCAGGTCGATGGCCTTGTGGTAGGGCAGGATCACGTGCGCTTCCTGGCTGATCAGCAGGGAGCGTTCGCCCTGGAGGAAGCCGCGCTTGCGCAGCGCGGCCACTTCCTTGAGCAGCACGGTGGGGTCCACCACCACGCCGCCGCCGATCACGCACGTGGTCTCTCCGTGCAAGGCTCCCGAGGGCACCAGGTGCAGCACGGTCTGCTCGCCGTCCACCACCAGCGTGTGGCCGGCGTTGTTGCCGCCCTGGTAGCGCACGACGATGTCGGCGCGGCCCGAGAGCAGGTCCACGATCTTGCCCTTGCCCTCGTCGCCCCACTGGAGGCCGACGACGACCACGGTTTTCGCAGTCACGCTCACCAGCCCGCGCTCACAGCCGGACCATCTGCGCGCCGGTCACGTCCTGCACCTTGCGCAGCTCTTCGAGCTGCTCCGGCTCCAGGGGCGAGTCCACGTGGAAGAAGGAAACGGCTTCGCCTCCGGCCTTCACGCGGCCGAGCGTGAGTCCCGCGATGTTCACCTTGTGCTGGGCGAGAAAGGTGCCGAGGCGACCCACCACACCGGGGACGTCGCGGTTGTGCAGGATAAGGATGTTGCCCTCGGGCACGGCCTCGAGGAAGAAGTCGTCGAAGCGCACCAGCCGCGTGATGTGGCTGCCGAACACGGCGCCCTCGATGACGCGCTTCTGCTTGTCGCGCTTGAAGGTGACGGCCACCGAGCTGTTGTAGGTCTTGGTCGCGCGGTTCTTCACCTCCACGATCTTGACCCCGCGCTCCTTGGCCAGGAACGGCGCGTTCACCGCGTTCAGCGGCACGTCGAGCACGGCCGAGAGCAGGCCCTTCAGCACCGCGGCGTTGATGGGACGGATGTCGAGGTCGGCCACGTCGCCGTTGTATTCGATGATCACTTCGCTCGGCGCGCAGCCGGAGAGCTGGGCGTGCAGGCTGCCGATCTTCTCGCCGAGCACCACGTAGGGCGCCACGGCGCCGGCGGCCTCCGCCGACAGCGAGGGCATGTTGATCGCATTGCGCACGGTGCCGTCGACGAAGAAGTCGCGGATCTGCTCGGCCACGGCGATGGCCACGTTCAGCTGGGCCTCGCCGGTGCTGGCGCCGAGGTGGGGCGTCGCCACGACCTTGGGGTGGAGCACCAGGGGATCGTCCTTGGCCGGCGGCTCGGCAGCGAAGACGTCGAGCGCAGCGCCCCCGACCTGGCCGGAGTTCAGGGCCTCCAGCAGCGCAGCTTCGTCGATGATGCCGCCGCGCGCGCAGTTCACGATGCGCACGCCCTTCTTCATCTTTGCGATCGAGGCCGCGCCGATGAGCCCGCGGGTCTCGGGGGTGAGCGGCGTGTGGATGGAGAGGAAGTCGGCGCGCGAGTACATCTCGTCGAGGGTGACGAGGTCAATGCCGAGGCGACCGGCAGCCTCCGGGGTGACGAAAGGATCGTAGCCGACCACGTTCATGCGCAGGCCCTTGGCGCGGTCGGCGACGATGGCGCCGATGTTGCCGAGCCCGATCACGCCGAGGGTCTTGCCCGTCACCTCGACGCCGATGAAGGAATTGCGCTTCCACTCGCCGGCGCGAAGCGTGGCGTTGGCCTGGGGGATGTCGCGGGCGCAGGCCAGCATCATCGAGATGGCGTGCTCGCCCGTGGTGACATTGTTGCCGCCCGGCGTGTTGGAGACGATCACGCCGCGCTTGCTGGCGGCCTCGACGTCCACGTTGTCCACGCCGATGCCGGCGCGCCCGATGATGCGCAGGTTGTGCGCCGCCTCGAGCAGGTCGGCGGTCACCTTGGTGCCGCTGCGGATCACCAGACCCTCGTAGTTGCCGATGATCTTCTTCAGTTCGTCGGGCGGCAACCCGGGGTTGTTGTCCACTTCCAGGCCGGGAGCAGCCTGGAGGATTTCGAGGCCTTGCTTGTCGAGCTTGTCGGAAACCAGAATTCGAGCCACGTTCTTTGCCTCTCTCAGTTGCGATACATTTCGAGCAGCACTTCCTGCGCCGCCCCGGGCCCACGCCCGAGGGGAACGTCGTGTCCGAAGTGCCGGAGTGCCATTTCCAGGGCCGACAGGCCGACCACGACGTCGAAACTGTCGGCGTAACCGATGTGGGCAAGCCGGAGAATCTTCCCCTTGAACCTGCCCTGTCCGCCCGCGATCGTGACGCCCATCGCGTCGCGCAGGTGCTTGCCGAGCCGGCCGCCGTCGATGCCGTCCGGAACCCACACGCCGGTGGCGGCGGGGCTCGGCGCGTGGGGTGCCACCAGGCGGAGGCCCATGGCCGCGACGCCGCTGCGCGCCGCCTCGGCCAGGATGCGGTGGCGCCGGTACACGGCCGGCCAGCCCCCGCCGTTGTCCACCATGCCGAAGACCGCGTCGAGGCCGAAGACCAGGGAAACCGGCGGCGTGTAGGCCGAGGTGTTCTCCTCCAGGCTGCGCCGCGCCTTGGCCAGGTCGAAGTAGTAGCGCGGCAGCGTGGAAGCGGCCGAGGCCTTCCAGGCCTTCTCGCTGAGCGCGATCAGGGCCAGGCCGGGCGGCAGCATCAGGGCCTTCTGGGAGCCGGTCACCAGCACGTCGATGCCGGTCCGGTCCATGGGGCAGTCGAGGACGCCCACCGACGTGATGCCGTCAACGACCAGCAGGGTGTCGGTGCCCCGGGTCAGTTTGGCGATCTCCTCCACCGGGTGCAGGGCCGTGGTCGAGGTTTCGCTGTGCTGGACCATCACGGCACGGGTTTCGGGGTGGCGCGCCAGGTGCGCCGCCACGGCCGCCGGATCCACGGCGCTTCCCCATTCCACGGCCAGCTCAGTCACGTCCAGCCCGTAGGTGCGCGAGATTTCCGCCCAGCGCTCGCCGAACTTGCCGCCGCTCACGACCAGCACCCTGTCCCCGGGCGAGAGCGTGTTGGTGACGGCCGCCTCCATGGCGCCCGTGCCGCTGCAAGACAGGGTCAGGACAGGCTGCGCCGTGCCGAACAGGACGGCCGCGGCGTCGGCCACGCGACGGAACATCTCGCTGAACCCGGGCGTGCGGTGCAGGACCACGGGCGCTGCCATGGCGAGCAACACCTCGGGGGGAACCGGCGTCGGCCCCGGCGCGAGAAGGTACTTTTTCAGCATGGGTTCGAACGGGGAAGCGGGTCAGCCCGGCGCGGCTCGAGGAGCCCTTCGGTGACCCCGGATTTCCCGGATTCGGATATTCCCGCCCCGGCAGGATGTCAAAAAGGATGTCAACAAACCGGCACCGCAGCTTGACACCTGCTCATGCTGCGAAAAAGCTGCGCTTTCGCCGACGATCCGCTGCGCTCCGGCCGCCTCCCTCGTGGACGCGGGGCGGACGACGGCGCCGGTGGCGACCCGAACCCCATGAACAGGCTTCAGCGTCCCCTCCGACCCCTTGTCGCCGGTGTCCTCCTACTGCTGGCTTTCACCTGCCTGGCCGCCGGTCGCACGTCGTTCGCCGAAGAAACGGCTGCGGGCGATGCGCGGGCGGCCACTGCGAACAACGGCGCCGCGACGGCGGAACTCGCCGACAAGGAGGAGGCAGCGACGGCGTCTCCTCCGGCGGCGGGCATCGCCACGCCGCCCTCGGCTTCGTCGGCCTCCACCCTGGCCGGTTCAGGGGTCGCCGTGCCGCGGCCGAGTGCTGTCGGCACCAAGGTGGACGCGACCGCGTTGCGCATCGTGGACCGCCTCCTCGGTGAAATCAGCCGGCCCGAGGGAGAACCGCGGCGCATGAGCCTGGCCGAGGCGGTGCGCACCGCGGTGGAAAACAATCCGGGCATCCGCAGCCAGGCCGAGGTGCCGCGCAGCGCCGCCTACGTACCCTTCGGCGCCACCGGCGCCTTCGATCCGAGATTCAACGTGAACGCCGACGCGAGCAGCACCAAGGCGCCCGCGGGCAATGCGCTGGCCTCCGGCGCCCTCACCTTCGAGGAAGACGCGGTTCGCACCGGCGTGTCGATCTCCAAGCTGCTGCGCAGCGGCGCCGACCTTCGCCTGGCCTGGGACAGCCAGATCGTGGACACGAACTCCCTCTTCTTCCAGATCAATCCCCGCTACGACAACCGCCTCATCCTGTCGCTGCGCCAGCCCCTCTTGCGCAACTTCTGGGCCAGCCGCGAGGAAACCACGGTGCTGGTGGCGCGCTCGCAGGCCGAGGAGTCGCTTGCGGCCTTTGAGGCCCAGCTCTCGAACTTCGTCTCGGGAGTCATCCAATCGTACTGGCGCCAGGTGCAGGCGGCCGCCGAACTCGAGGTGAGCCGTCGCTCGGTGGCCCTGGCCCGCGAACTCGTTCGCGATGCCGAGGCCCGCGTGGAGGTCGGCCTGCTGGCTCCGGTGGCCGTCAAGGAAGCGCTGGCCGACGCGGCCGCCCGCGAGGAAAGGGCCATCGTTGCAGAGAACGACCTCGTGCTCGCGGGCCGCGACCTGCAGCACCAAGTGATGCTTGGCGCCGTCGGCGTGCGCGCACCCGAGCCCATCCTCCCGGCGGAAGAGCACGTAGTGACGCCGGTCGAACTGGACCGCGCGGCCAGCCTGCGATCGGCCGTGGAATGCCGCGCCGAGATCCGCGGCGCTTCCTACGCCCTCGGCCGCCTGCGCCTGGAGGAGACGAGGGCCCGCAACGAGCGCCTGCCCGTCCTCGACTTCGTGGCCCAGTACGGCCTGCTCGGACTGGCCGGCGACGCCAAGCCCGTGGTCGACGCCAACGGCAACATCCAGTACTCGCCCTACGACGGCGACTACAGCGATTCGCTCGACACCATGATCGGCAACGACTTCAACGACTACTCCGTCGGCCTGCGCTTCGAGGTGCCCTTCGGCAACGCGGCGGCCAGGGCCCAGCTGGCCCAGGCCGAGATCAACGTGCGCCGCGCTTCGCGTGACCTCGAGCAGGCGGTGTCGATCGTGGCCCTCGACGTGGACCGTGCCCTGGCCGACGTCGCCTCGGCGACCAAGCGCGTCACCGCCTCCAAGGCCGCCCGCGAACTGGCCGAGGAGAACCTGCGCAACCAGACTCGTCGCTTCGAACTGGGCGCCGTCACCACCAAGGACGTGCTCGACTTCCAGGAGAAGCTCGCCCAGTCCCAGGCCGCCGAGGTCCGGGCCATCACCGACCACGCCCTGTCGCTCACACGCCTGCGCGTGGCCGACGGCACCCTGCTGGCGCGCTTCGGCCTGGAAATCCAGAGCCCGGACGCGCCCGGCGAGCCGTGGTGGTACCGCTTCTGAAACGGGGCCGGGTCCGCGATTTTTCCTGAGTACTTTCGCGCGGCCTCCCCCCCGGTTCCCCGAAACGTGCTTCCAACTCCGCGCCGTGGGTGATCCGCCGGCGACCCTGCGACGTATCCCCAGCGTCCACCCGGTCCCCGGACGATGCTCAGGCGCGCACTCACTCCTCTTGTCCTCCTCGCCCTTGCGGTCCTGCTGACGACCGGCGCCGTCCCGACGACGTTCGTTTCAAGGACGGAGGACCCATCGGCCGCGACGGATCGCCCGCTGTCCAGGCCTCCCAGCCTTCTGGCCGCGGCACTGGCGCCGGATGTCGCCGCCTCTGCTTCGAACCCCCTCGATGCACGCATCGCCGACCTGCAGCGCGCGCTGCGCCGCGACGGAACGGCTTCTGCCTTGCTCGAAGCGCTCGGATGGGCCTTCGTGCACAAGGCCCGCCTCTCGTCGGACCACGGCTACCATCTCCTCGCCGATCGCTGTGCGCGGGCGATGCTCGACGCCGACCCGCAGAGCACAGCCGCTCTGCTGCTGCGCGGCCACGTGCTGCACAGTCTTCATCGCTTCGCGGAAGCCAAAGCAGTGGCCGCGGACCTCGTCGCGCGGCGCGGCTCGCCCCTCGACCACGCCCTTCATGGGGACGTGCTGCTCGACCTGGGTCGCCTCGGCGAGGCCGCCCGCGCCTACCAGCGCATGATGAACCGACGACCGGACTCCCGCGCCTTCGCCAGGACGGCCGAGGTGAGGATCCTCACGGGCGATCTCGATGGGGCCCGCCAGGCGCTTCGCACGGCAGCCCGTGCAGCGAGCGCCCGCGACGCCGAATCCTTCGCCTGGGTGTGGTCGCGGCTGGCGATCGTGGAACTGCAAAGCGGCAGCAACGAGGAAGCCCTGGCGATCGCCGAAGCCGCCGTGGCCGCCGCGCCCGACTCGGCCGTTGCCGCCCTGGCCCATGGCCGCGTGCTGCTGGCGCTGCGCGGGAGCGAAGCGGCGACGGCCTCCCTGGAGAAGTCGGCCGCGCTCAGCCCCCTTCCCGACACGCTGCGTGCGCTGGCCGAGGCGTACGAGGCCAGCGGCCGAAGCGCCGACGCCGCACGAACCCTCGCCCGGCTCGAAGCCGTCGGCGAGTCGGCCGACCCACGCGGCTTCAGCATCTGGCTCTCGGAAAGCGGTCGCGAGACCACGCGGGCCCTGGCCCTTGCGCAAGCGGAGATCGCCAAGCGTCGCGACGTGTTCACGCTGGCAGCGCTGGCCCTGGCCGAGTCCGTCGCCGGACGGAACGACTCCGCCCGCCGCCACATCGCCGAAGCGCTGGCGCACGGGACCGAGGACCCGAGACTCTGGTACCACGCCGCCCTGGTGGCCGAGAGGTCGGGAGAGACCGTCGAGGCCAGGGCCTGGTTCTCCAAGGCCGGAAGCCAGGCCTCGCTGCTGCTGCCGTCGCTGCGCCGCCACGTCCTCGAGAAGCTGTCCGCGGCCGACGCCCTCGTGCCGGCCGCGGAGGTCGCCGGGCCCGCCGGCGCGGCCTGAGCCCTCCCCCGCCCCGTCCACCAACCTGCAAGGAGACACCGATGTCCATCCCGAACCGATCCCACTTCGCCGCCACGGCACTGGCCGTGGCCCTCGCCGCGCCAGGCCCTGGCGCCCTCGCCTCCAGCCACATGGATGCGCCGCTGATCACGCTGGACGACGCGGCCAACACCACCGACGTCTACGCCTTCGTCTCCGAGCGCGACTCGCAAAAGTACCTGACGACGGCGGTCTCGGTGTATCCCTTCGAAGAGCCGGGCATCGGCCCCAACAAGTACAACTTCGACGACGCCGTCCGCTACGAGTTGCACGTGCTCGTCGGGGACGACCTGGCGGCAGGTCGCGCCACGTTAACCTATCGCTTCGAGTTCGAAACCACCTACCGCAACCCCGGGACCATCCTGCAGTCCTACCTGGGCGTGATCGGCCGCGACCAGGGCGGCAACGTGGACTATGCCAACCAGAACCTGGTGCAGACCTACACGGTCACCCGCGTGGACCATCGAGGGGACGACCCCGAGGAGACTCCCCTCGGCCAGGGAACCGTGCCGCCCAACAACCAGGGCATCGCCACCCCTCTGTACAACCAGGGCGACGACGGCGGAGCTCCCGCCCGCGAGGGCGTCGACGACGAGAACGACCTCGACGACTACACCCGCGACGCCGTCGCCGAGCTGGGCGGCGGCTTCACGGCCTTCGCGGGGCAGCGCGACGACGGCTTCTACGCCGACGTGCAGGCGATTTTCGACCTGCTGCAGCTTCGTTCCGGCGAGGAGAGCTTCGACAGCCAGGCCGGCTTCAACGTGCACACCATCGCGCTCAACATCCCGATGGACGAACTCGGCGGCGACCAGCAGGTGGTGGGCGTGTACGCTTCCACCAGCCGCCGCCGCGTCAGCGTGCTGCGCCGGGTGACGCCCGGATCCGGTCCGGGCCGGCCCGAGGCCCCCGATACCCGCGCCGGCCAGTTCGTGCAGGTGGCGCGCCAGGGCAATCCCCTCTTCAACGAAGGGCTGGTGGCCATCGCCGACAAGGACCTCTACAGCCGCACCAAGCCGCACCGCGACGGCAAGCTGTTCCGCAAGTACGCCGAGAAGCCGGAGCTGGCGGCCCTCATCAACGCCATCGTCTTCGGCGGCCAGAAGGTCGCGGTGGAGGACAATCGCACCGACATCGCCGGCATCTTCATTCCCGACGTGATCCGCGTGGACCTGTCCACGGCCGCCGCACGCGGACCTGGCAACGGCGAAGACGCACCGGCGGCGGCGAGCGACCCCGGCTACTCGCGCATGAGCATCTTCGGCGGCGACACCCTGCAGAGCACGGTGCAGGCCGGCCTCTTCGGCAACGGCACCGTCGCCGGCGGCTGGCCCAACGGCCGCCGTTTCGGCGACGACGTGGTCGATATCGCCGTGAGCGCCCTGGTGAGCGACTTGAGGGACACGGGCAACCTGGTGATCAACCCGGCCGACGGCATCGACAACGTCAGCTCCAACGACATCGGCTACAACAAGGTGTTCCCCTACGCACCGACGCCGCTCAACGGACGCAACCACCGACACCACTGAGAACGACCACCGGACGGACGACGGGTGGCGATTCCCGCCCTCCGTCCGGTGGTCGCCCCCGTCGCAAAGGATTCCGAGATGAAGACCTTCCGTCCCCGTGGCCGGCGGCTCGCGCTGCCGATCCTGCTCTTCGCTTCCGTCGTCACCTCGTCGGCCCACGATCCCGGGATCAGTTCCACGCGCCTGCGGATGTCTTCCGGCTTCATCGTGGCGACGATGACGCTGGAGAACCAGGACATCGCCGCGGTGAAGGCTGTCGGCGGCGGCCCGGACCCTTTCGCTTCGGCCCTGTCCGTCACGGCGGACGGCGAGCCGCTACCACCTTTGCGGGTGGAACGCTCCGGGGACGACGGTCACCACACGCGCATCGACTTCCAGTTCGCGAGCCCGGCCTCGGCCTCGCTTGCCGTCACGGTGAACCTGCTCGCCGCCCTGGCCCGGGGCCACAAGCATCACCTCGAGGTCTACGACGAAAGCGGCCGGCTGCTGGTCGACGGCCTGCTGGGCGCCGGCGCCGCCACACTGGCCATTCCCCGCGGGCCGGACTGACCGGCGTGAACCGCCGCGGCGAGTATCACGGCCCCTCCCTTGCCCTCGGCAGCGCCGCCTCGCCGCTGCTGTGAGAACCGCGGTGTGGCCGCCACGAGCTCGAGCTTGTCGACGAAACGGGCCGGCGCGTGGATTCCGTGAAGATCGAAGTGCGCGGCGCGGCAACCCCCGCGGCCCGCGCCGGCTCCTAACGCACTTTGGTAGAGATCAGGTGGTTGAACTCCTGGCGGGTTTCCTTCTCGCGGAAAACGCCCACCAGGGCGCTGGTCACCACCACCGAGTTCGGCTTCTCGACGCCGCGCATGCGCATGCACATGTGCTCGGCCTCGACCACCACGCCCACACCGCCGGCGCCGAGCACCTCGTGGATGGTGTTGGCGATCTGCTCGGTCATGCGCTCCTGCACCTGGAGGCGGCGGGCGTAGGTCTCGACGAGGCGGGCGATCTTGCTGATGCCCACGATGCGGCCCTTGGGAATGTAGGCCACGTGGACGCGCCCGAAGAAGGGCAGCAGGTGGTGTTCACAGAGCGAGAAGAAGTCGATGTCCTTGACGATGATCATCTCCGAGTAGTCCTCGGTGAACATCGCATCGCCGATCACGGCGCGGGGATCCTCGACGTAGCCCTTGGTGAAGTAATGGAAGGCGCGCCTCACGCGCTCGGGGGTCTTGCGCAGCCCCTCGCGCTCGGGGTCTTCCCCGAGGGAGACCAGGATGGCGCGCACGTGGTCCTCGAACTGCCCGGACTCCTCGGCCACCGCCTCAGTCCTCCAGGGTCTCTTCGGCCTCGTCGAAGTCGTCGTCGTCGTCGAGGTCGTCGTCCACCGGCTCGTCGAGCTCTTCGACCGGTTCGCCCTCTTCGCCCTCGAATTCGCCGCCCTTGACCCTCTGGTACTTGCGGTAATCGTAGCCGGTGGCCATCGCCATCAGCAGGCCTTCCATGCCGCCTTCCTTCTCGCGCCGCAGCACGCGAAGGCGGTCGAGGTACTCGCGGAAGTCGTCGTTGATACGCCCCGTCTCGTCTGGCTCGCCGTCGAAGAACTCGCACAGGCGCGTCACCGCGAAGCGCAGCGCGGCAAAGCGCAGCTCGTTGGGGAAGGAGTCCCACTCGGCGAGCGACAGCGTGCGCAGGGACTCGTAGCCGGCCATCATCGACTCGAAGCGCTCGAGGACGTAGGTTCCGCCCACAAAGCAGGCAGCGTTGACGGCGGTGGCCAGGTCGAAGACGTACTTGCCGCGGCAGGCCGCGTCGAAGTCGCCGATGGAGACCACGTCGTCGCCGCGCGCCAGCAGGCCGTAGCAGTGCACCGTGCCGTGGATGATGCCCTTGGGCAGCTTGGTCTCGAGGTAGTTGCCGAGGTACTCGGTCTCCTCGTCCATGGTGCGGATGATCTTCTTGAAGTAGGGCGGGATGCGGCGACGAACGGTAGCGTAAGCTTCGAAGATCCTCTCGAACCCGAAACGGTTGTCGATGGCCTTCTTGTAGCCGCGTCCCACGATGTGGAGCTGCCCGAGCGAGCGCCCGAGGCTGTTGACGGCCTTCAGGTTGAGGGTGGCCGGCGTCGGCATCCTGCCGCCCGCCAGCTTGTAGAGCACCAGGTAGTGCCCCTCCCGTTCCAGGAAGTGGCGGCCGCGCCGGTCGGCCACGGGCCGCGGGCTCGGAAAGGCGTGCTTCTCGAGGAAGGACAGCAACTCGAGTTCGCGGCGCAGGTCGAACTCGTCGTCGAGGGAGCGGACCTGCAGTTCGTAGACGGTCTTGGAGACGTCGAGGAGGTGGCGCTTGTTGCCCCACGCCGGCATCGGTCCGCTCGCGGGCCCGATCTTGCCGAGGCCGTATTCGGCGGCGATGTCGGCAAGAGCCTTCTTGTCGAGGGCGAGAGGTTGAAGCGGCATCGGGTGGTGTATCGCGTCGGCGGAGAAGCCGAAAAAACTTGAGGGCGCACGGGGTATGTCGCCCCGTCGGCGTAAAGTCAATATCAGGCGGAAAAAGGGCGAAAGCGCGAACGGGGTGTCACCGCCCGCCGTCGCGCTCGCGGAAGGCGGCGGACTCGCGCCGCAGGTACTCGCGATAGGAGGTTACCTCGGCCTGCGTTCGGGCCGCGTCCCAACCAAGGCGAGAGGAGAGCGCCGCCGCCACGGTGCTCAGCACCTCGCCGTCGCGTTCGCGACTGCGAAGGGCGAGCGGCACCCGCCGCGACAGCACGTCATCGATGGAGAAGGCCATTTCGTGATCGACGGCGTGGATGATTTCGGCCACGAGGTCGGGGCGATCGGAAACTGCCCGGGCTCCGAGGCTCTCGTCGGCGGCAACGAGGGCGGTCACCTCGCGGGCGAGGGAGCCGTAGCGACGGCCCAGGTGCTCCTCGCTCGACGCGGGTTCCTCGGCGGCGGCGTCGCCGGGAGGAAAGCCGGCTCCGCCCGGCAGCGGGACGTCGGCGGTGCGGCAGGGTCCCACCTTTCGGCCGATCTTGCCGGCGGCGCGGTCCACCAGCACCTCGGCCACCTTGCGATGAGTGGTCAGCTTGCCCCCGCCCAGCGAGAGCAGTCCGGCGGGGCTCTCGAAAACCTGGTCCTCGCGGCTCACTTCGGAGGCGCTGCGTTCGTCCTCGGGCGCCACCAGGGGCCTGAGGCCGGCCCAGGTGGCGATCACGTCGCGGCTGCTGACGCCGGCTTCGGGGAAGGCCCGGTTGGTGGCCGCCAGGATGTAGTCCACGTCCTCCGCGTCCGCGCGCACTTCGCCGGGATCGCCGCTGAAGAAGGTGTCGGTGGTGCCCACGATGGTCTGGCTCTGCCAGGGAATCGCGAACATCACGCGGCCGTCCACGCCGCGAATCACGATGGCATCGCGGTTGCCGATGCGCGAGCGATCGAACACGGCGTGCACGCCCTTGGTCAGGCGCAGCCGGGGCGGCGCGCCGCTGTCGTCCAGGCGCCTCACGTCGTCGAGCCAGGGGCCGGCCACGTTGATGAAGGCCCGGGCGCGCACGGTGGCGCGACGGGGCTCGCCGGATGGTCCGTGGGGCCCCTCGAGTCGGTCGCCCACGCTGGCGGCCACCACGCGGCCGGTCGAGTCCTTCTCGAAGGCGAGGATCTCGGCGTGGTTGAGGATGGCGGCTCCGCCCGCGCGGGCCGCCAGCGCCGTCTCCAGCGTGAGGCGCGCGTCATCGGTCCAGCAGTCGTAGTACAGCGCGCCCCCGCAGAGGCCCTTCGACTCGAGGGCCGGCTCGTGTTCGCGCAGCGCGGCCACGCTCAGGTGCTGGTGGCGGGCCACGTTCTGGAAACCGGCGAGCAGGTCGTAGATCGTCAGCCCGATGCGCAGCTGCCAGACGGGCGTCGAGTCGTCGTCGTAGATGGGGAAGACGAAGCGCTGGGCCCTCACCAGGTGGGGCGCGATGCGGGTACGCAGCACGTCGCGTTCGCGGCAGGATTCGAGCACCAGGCCCACGTCGCCCTGCTGCAGGTAGCGCACGCCGCCGTGCACGAGCTTGGTCGAGCGGCTGCTGGTGCCCCAGGCGAAGTCGCGCTTCTCGAGCAGGGCCACGGTCATGCCGCGCAGGACGGCGTCGCGTGCGACGGCCGCGCCGTTGATGCCGCCGCCGACGACGCAGACGTCGAAGATCTCCGAGTCGAGGCGCTGCCAGGTGGCTTCGCGCTGATGGAGGGGACCGGCGTCCGGCGTCATCGCACGCCGACCAGTTTGTGGATCTGGGGGAGCACCCTCGTGTCGGGCACCCGGCGGGAGGCCAGCCCGGCCAGTTCCCCCAGCCTCTTCATGTCGATGGTCCAGGCCTCCGTTCCGGGGTCGGAGACCGGCTGAACGTAGAGGATGGCGCCGGGCGAGCACTCGGCGACGAGTTCGGCGGCGCGTTCCACTTCGGCGGCATCGGTGCCCGCGTCCACGGGCATCTTCACGTAGACTTCGGTGCCGCGGCAGGCTTCCAGGAAGGCGCGATGGCGATCCCAGAGGCCCGGCTCGCCGCTGTTCGACGGCAACTTCACATCGGCCGACACCACCGAGATTCCCGGCAGCACGGCGGCCAGCGCCGCCGTGAGCGTGGCGTTGGTTTCGAGCAGGCAGGGACGAGGTGGAGGAGCCGCGGACAGCCAGTCGGCGAGGAAGGCGCCCTGCACCATCGGCTCGCCGCCGGTGATCGCGATCATGGCCAGGGTCGGGTCTTCCTCGACGAAGCGCGCGACGATGGCGGCCAGGCGATCTACCGGGATGGGGTTGTTCAGCACTTCCGAGTCGCCGGCGGGATAGTCCACGCGACAGGTCGCCACCTTCACCAGGGAGTCGGGGGTGTCGCACCAGCGGCAGCGGATGTTGCAGCCGGCGAAGCGCACGAAGAGATGGCGCTGGCCCGCGCGGGAGCCCTCGCCCTGGAAGGACGCGAAGATCTCGCTCAGGTACGCGGCTGCCGACGCGGAGGCCATCCGCGTCCGCATAACACGAAACCACGGGGAATGCCGCGCCACGTCGAGGGAGGCCCGTCTCTGGCCCCGCGTGCCCCGGAGGGCCCCCGAGAGCGAGCGGGCCGTCTAGGCGGTAACCGCGACGACGAGGTCGCCGACGTTGGTGCCGGTGGGACCGGTCACGTGGAGATCGCCGGCCGCCGCGAGGGCGGGCTCGCTGTCGAAGGCTTCGAGAGCGGCCTCGAGGCCGAGGCCGGCGGCTTCGGCCCTGGCCGCCGTGCCCCCGTCCACCAGGGCGCCAGCGGCCCGGCTGCTGCCGTCGCGACCGTCGCTGCCGCCGACGAGGATGGCGATGCCGCGGCGCCCCCGGATCGCCAGGGCGAGACGCGCCGCCAGGTCGAGATTGCGCCCGCCCAATCCCGGCCGCGACGAGGTGACGGCCACCGTCGTCTCCCCGCCCGCAACGAGCCCCCGCCGCCCGGCCTGTCCCGCCAGTGCCGAAGCCAGCGTCGATGCCAGTCGGCCAGCCGCCTCCACCGTCGTCCCGCCCAGATACCCCGCGAGAACCTCCACCCCGTAGCCCCGCCCC
>JBHEPB010000151.1:0-5268 GCA_046260515.1 Binatia bacterium | reverse complement strand
CGAAGCAAGAACCAGCAGGGCCAGGTTGTAGTTCACCTCGGGGATCGACGGATCGAGTTCCAGGGCCTCGCGCGCCGAGCGCAGGCCTTCCTCCCGCCATCCGAGCTTCTCGTAGATCACCGTCATCGAGTTCAGGTGCTCGGCCCTGGTGATGCGGTTGTAGGTTTTCTTGTCCTCGGGCGTCCCGAAGGCCTGGGTCGGCTGGTAACGCGCCGCCATGCGCAGGTGGTGGAGGGCCTCCAGGGGCCGTTCGTCCTCCAACGCCAGGGTGGCGAGGTTCTCGAACGAGAGATGCCAGTTGACGAGGGTGCCGGCCTCGAACAGTTCCCTGGCCCGCGCGCGGTCGCCGGCGGCGTAGTAGACGATGCCGTAGATGTTCTTCCACACGGGCGAGTTGGTGGAGGCATCGTCCAGCCAGTCGCGGGCGACGAAGACGCCGTTGGTGAACACGACGACGCTGGCCAAGGCCAGGACGCCGCACCATCCCATCAGCCAGGGCAGCAATCGCGGGCGCCAGGCGGCCAGCCGGTCGGAGCCGAGGGCGAACCAGAACGCGAAGATCACCGAGGCCGGCGTCATGTAGGTGGCCTTGACGGCGGCGTTCATCGGCACCGTGCGCGTGGCCTGCACAAAGATCGCCACCATGAAGGCGAAGGTGAGCAGCATGGGCCCGAGCGTGTCGTCCCATCCCTGCTTCCAGAGCCTTCGCACGGCGGTGGCGATGCCGACCACCACGAGGATGGACGGCAGGAGGCCGAGCCCCAGCAAGAGCTGTCCGGATCGGCGCGATTCCTCGCTCTGGGTGATGGGCGGCAGCACCTGGGCGCCCACGGCGTCGAAGAACGCATTGGCAAACACTCCCGTCCACACCGATTCGCGCAAGGGACTGTGCGTGACCCCCGGGGGCAGTTCGCCGGAGAGCGGCACGCCCCGCGGCCACTGGGGACGGTAAATGATGAGCGGATCGAAGAGCACGTACTCGAGCAGGTCGCGCTTGCCCACGCTCTGCAGGTTCTCGTGGCGGCGCACCAGGAACTCGTCGCGGCTCACCTTGAAGGGGTCTCCGTATTCGACGACGTTACGCACGTAGAACCAGCCGCACATGGACAGCATCACGCTCGAAGCCGTCATCAGGGCCAGGAAGCCGCGGCGCCAGTCGCGCCGCACGAGAGTCTGCAGGCCCACCGAGCCGAGCGCGCCGGCCACGAAGGCCAGCGCAGTGAACTTGGTGAGCAGCACCGCGCCGAGGCAGGCGCCCAGCACCGCCCCGCGTCGCCAGCCCGGCTCGCGAAGCACCCAGAGGGTGACGCCGAGAGTCAGGCTGCAGAGGACGGCGTTCAGCGGCTCGTTTCCCAGGTAGCCGGCCGTGAACAGGTGCACCGGCAGGAACAGCATGAGGCCGGTGGCCAGGAGGTGGATGCGCGGCTTGCCCGGGAAGTAGCGGCGCGCCACGAGCAGGGTGACCACGCCCTGGGTGAGCCCCAGCGTGGCGGTCAGCGCGGTGCCGATCCTCAACCGCGCAACGGGATCGACCTGCTCGAAGACGGTCCAGATGGACGCCATCAGCCAGTAGTACAGGGGAGGGTGGAAGAACGACCAGCCCGAGGTCGGCGGCGCCACCCGCCAGTTCTCGGCCATGAACCAGATGTAGATGAAGTGTCCGAAGCCGTCGAAGGCGCGCAGCGACGGATACGTGAGCGCGTTGTGCAGACGCACGATCCAGCTTGTCGCGAAGAGGATGGCGAGGACGAGGGCGTAGCGGTTACGAAGCATGCCCGCCCCTGGCATCGGCGGCGCACCTGCCCAGCTGGTAAGCCGGCGTCAGGTACTCGGGGAGTTCCGTGATGTGGCGGCGACGCTTGATGGACGCGGCCAGCATGTCGCCGATGCCGGTGTCCACCGGGTAGAGGCGATGTCCCTCCCGGGCCTCGGCGTCGCGAATGGTGGCGGCAGCGCCTTCGCAGTCCCCGTCCAGGGCCTGGAGCGCTGCGGCAAGCAGGCGTGCCTCGCCGAAGGCCGCGTCCATCACCAGGGTGTCGAAGACCAACCTGCGGCTGCGTTCCAGCCATGCGCGGCGCGTGCTGTCGCTCTCGGCCGCCGGACCGGCGAGCGCGTTGGCGGCGCTCAGCACGGCCAGGTCGTAGCTCGCTTCCGGGAAGGTGCTGTCGGCTTCCACGGCGCGCTGCGCGGCGTCGTGGGCGGCCGAGGCCCAGCCGAGGCGGTGGTAGAGCACCGCCATGGTGTTGAGGTACTCGGCTTCGGTGTTGCGGTTGAACAGTGCCCGGTCGGCCGGCGTGCCGAGCGACTGCGAGGGCTGCAGGTCGAGGGCGCGCCGGATCCAGTGCAGGGCCTTCAGCGGCTCGGCCTCGAGGTCGAGAACGGCCAGGTTCTCCATCGCCACGTGGTAGTCCTCGTCGGCGGCCGACTGGAAGTACTCGCGGGCCCGCGCCTGGTCGCCGCCGGCGTGATAGATCACGCCGTAGATGTTGCGCCACAGCGGCGAGAGCTGCTCGTCCCCGAACCAGTTGCGCGCGATGGTGTGCCCCTGCAGGAAGACCGTGCTGCTGAGAACGAGCAGCACGGCGCAGGAAGCGACCACGTAGCGCAGCCAGCGCGCGTGGCGGCGCTGCACCCAGTCCAGCCCGAGCGCGAACCAGAAGCCGAAGATCGCCGACACGGGCAGCAGGTACGTGGCCTTGACTGCGGCGTGGGTCGGCACCGAACTGGTGCCCTGCACGACCACAGCGCCCATGGCTGCGAACGTGAAGAGCATCGCGACGAGGGTGTCGTCCCAGCCATCGCGCCGGAGGCGCCGGATGGCGCTGGCCAGCCCGGCCAGCACGAGGAAGGAAGGAATCAGGCCGAGGGTCAGCAAGGCCTGGCCGCTGCGCCGGACCACCTCGCTCTGCCACACGGCCGGCAGCACCCAGCCGCCGTAGCCGTCGAACCAGGTGTTGGCGTACAGGCCCGTCAGCACCGATTCGCGGGCTGCGCCGTACTCGTAGGGAATCGGCGTTTCCTGCACGAGGGGAACGCCGCGGGGCCACTGGGGGCGCCTGAGGATCATGGGATCGAAGAGCACGTACTCCCAGATGGTGCGGCGGCCGGCGGTCTGGATGTGCTCGTAGCGCGCCAGCACGAAGGTCTCGCGGCTCATTTTGAAGGGCGTGCCGTACAGGACGACGTTGCGTCCGTAGAACCAGCCGCACGACAGCAGCACCACGACGCCGGCGATGGCCATGGTGCGGATGCCGCTCGACCACTCGCGTCGAAGTACGGTGCGAAGGCCGATGGTGGCGAAGGCGCCCGCCACCACCACGAGGCCGGTGAACTTGGTGAGCATGGCCGCGCCGAGGCAAGCGCCCAGCAACGCGGCCCGCGTCCATGTCGGGCGGTCGAGGACGCGCAGCAGGGCGAGCAGGGACAAGCTGCAGAACACCGCGCAGGGGTACTCGTTGCCGAGGAAGCCGGCCGTGTACAGGTGCACGGGCAGGAAGAGCATGAAGGCGGCCGCGCCGAGTTGGGCCAGGCGATTGCCGGGCAGAAAGCGCCCCACCAGCACGAAACTGGTCCAGGCGTGGACGAGGCCGAGAAGGGCCATCACCAGGGTGCCGAGCTGAAGTCTGATCAGAGGATCCACGCCGGCCAGCGTGTTCCAGAGCCAGGCCATGAAGGCGTAGTAGAGAGGAGGCTGGAAGAACTGCCAGCCCGACGTGGGCAGCGGGATCCAGTGGTTCTCGGCCAGGAACCAGATGTAACTGAAGTGGGCGTAACCGTCGTAGGCCCGCACCGGCGAGAACACCATGGCGTTGTTGGCGCGGATCAGCGCCCCGATCGCAAACATCGCGGCGGCGATCATCCAGGTGGTTCTGCGGCTCATCGGGAAACGCGGGCGAGGCTTCGTCGCGTCGGACTGGGCGGAGGATAACGGCCGGTCCGAGGGGGGTCAAGACGAGGACGACGTTCGCGCGGGCCGGACAGCGCTCGTTCCTGGTCGTTTTCTTGTGTCGAGGGCCTTCCTCCCGTATGACGACCTCCCTCGTCGCGCTGCCCCCACCCGCAGCCCGGCGCTCGCCCGGCAGCTTTCATGGAACAGCATCACCAGACACGGCGAGCCGACGCCCCTTCGGTCGGCCTCAGCGTGGCTGGCTGGGGCGACCGGCCCGGTTGGGCGGTGTACGCGGCCCTGTTTCTCGTGTCGGCCGCCCTGCTGACGCTGGAGATCTCGCTCACCCGCTTCTTCTCCCACACCATCTGGTACCACTTCGCGTACCTGACCATCAGTGTCGCGCTGCTCGGCTTCGGTTCCACCGGTGCCATCGTCTCGGCCTTCCCCGGGTTCCTCGCACGGCGCGGGCAGGGCTTCCTCGTGGCGATGCTGGTGGCGGCCGCGGCCGTGACGGTGGCCGGTATCGCGTTCCTCGCGCAGTTCCCGCTGCAGATCGAGAACCTGTCGAAGAACCCGCTGCGGCTGTCGTTCGGGCTGCTGGTCTATTACGTCGTGGTCGGCGCGCCGTTCCTGCTGGCGGGATTCTCCATCAGCGTCCCGTTCGCGGCCTGGCCGGGGAGCATGGGACGGCTCTACTTCTGGGACCTGCTCGGCGCCGCCATGGGCTGCGCGCTGGTCGGAGTGTTCATCGAGATTCTGGGAGTGCCCGGCCTCGTTTTCGCCGCGGCGGGGATGATGGTGCTCGCGGCGGCGGGCTTGTCGCTGGCCGCGGGCGCCCGGCGTAGCGGCTGGGCCCTGGCGGCGCTCGGCGTGGTCGTGCTTGCGGCGGCCGGTCCGGCCGGCTTGCGCCTGCCGGTCGCGGTGACGGGCTCGAAGACACTGGCGAGCAGCGTCGAGATGCTGCCGACCATGTTGCCCGACGCCCCGCCGTACGAGCAGCGCACCGACCGCTTCGGCAAGTGGACCGCGATCAATCGCGTGGACGCCTTCGGTTGGGACTACCCGCTGCCGCTGGCGTTCTGGACCAAGATCGGCCTGAGCAACTCGTGGACGTGGGGCGAGTACCGGCCCATGGTCGCCACGCTCACCTACGACGGCGGCAACGGCTCCGACCTGTACGGCTCGCGCGGAGACATCGCGAGCGAGTTCGAGTTTCTCGAACATCACCAGCTGCGCCTGCCCTATCTGGTTCTCGACGAGCCGAACGTTCTTGTGATCGGGGTCGGTGGCGGCATCGACCTGTTCAATGCGATCAAGCAGGGGGCGCGCCATGTCACCGGCGTCGAGCTGCAACCCGAGACCGTGGGCCTGCTGCGCGG
>JBHEPB010000344.1:0-5807 GCA_046260515.1 Binatia bacterium | reverse complement strand
GGGGCGGGGGACTCGGCTCCGGCCGGCGCGGCTGGGCCCGCGGAGAAGGAAGCGCCGCCGGTGCCGGATGCCCTCGAGGACTGGCCGGACGACTCGGACCACTGAGGGGCGGGGCGCTGCCGGCTTGGGCGGGGCGACCCTGGCGCGGCGTGTGCGGCGGTACGACGGCCGGCGTTGTCCCGGCGGAGCCGCGCTGGATTAGTTAGCTGTACCGGTGATTTGCCGGATCAAATACAATCGAAATGTTTAGAACCGGGGATCGCTGAGGTCCCTGCCCGGCGCCGAGGCGTCCGGCGGCACGGCCGCGGCGGGAGCCTTAGGCCGGGGCGGAACCGGCGGCGGCGCGTAGGCCGGCGGCGGGGGAGGCGGCGCGTAGGTGGGCGCCGCCTGAACCTGGGCTCCGCTGCAGCGCACTTCCAGATCCTGATTGTCTGCGATGCAGGCGGCCAGCTCGGTGCGCGTGGTGCGCAGCTGGGCGTTGACGGCGGCGGTATCGGGCGGGGTGGCCGCATTCGCCGTGCTCTCGATCAGCGCCTTCTGGTCGGCCAGCTCCTGGCGGAAGGCGGCGATCGACTCGTTGATCACCCGAAGCTCGTCGGCGGCGCGGGTGCCGCCCTCCTCGGGCTGGGCGCTGGCCGGGGCGGCCAGGCGGGCCCGCATGGTGTCCAGCTCCAGCGTGAGTCCGCTAAGGGACTCCGTGAGCCTGGCCACGCGACTCCCCCACAGGAAGTAGCCGCTGCCGATCCCCAGAAGCACCGTCGTCACCATCACGAACAAAAGCCGGAACATCCCCGGACCTTAAAAGCCCCGCCCCCACCAGTCAAAGAAAACCCGGGACAGGTACAGGTTTCCGGAAACCCGGGACAGGTACAGGTTTCGGAGAAACCTGTACCTGTCCCGGGTTTCGGGCGGCCTGCGGAAACCTGTACCTGTCCCGGGTTTTGGATAGGGTCGGGGGTTGGATGAGTGGGGACGAGCGCTTTCACCTGGTTACGGACTTCGAGCTGAGCGGCGACCAGCCGGCGGCGGTGGCGGCCCTGGTCGAGGGCGTCGAGGGCGGCATCCGCCACCAGGTGCTGCTCGGGGTGACCGGCTCGGGCAAGACCTTCACGGTGGCCAACGTGATCGCCCGCCTCCAGCGGCCGGCCCTCATCCTGGCCCCCAACAAGACCCTGGCGGCCCAGCTCTACAACGAGTTCCGCCTCCTCTTCCCCGACAACGCCGTCCGCTACTTCGTCTCTTACTACGACTACTACCAGCCCGAAGCCTACGTCCCCTCCACCGACACCTACATCGAGAAGGACTCGTCGATCAACGACGAGATCGACAAGCTGCGCCACTCGGCGACGGCCGCGCTTCTCGAGCGCCGCGACGTCATCATCGTGGCCTCGGTCTCCTGCATCTACGGCCTCGGCTCGCCCTCGGAATACTTCGACATGCTGCTCTTCCTGGAAGAGGGCATGCGCATCGACCGCGACGAAGTCCTCGACCGCCTGGTGCGCATCCAGTACAAGCGCTCCGACGTCGACTTCCACCGCGGCACCTTTCGGGTGCGCGGCGATGTGGTCGAGATCTTCCCGGTTTACGAAGACTCGCGCGCGATCCGCGTGGAGTTCTTCGACGACGAAGTCGAAGCGCTGAAGGAAATCGATCCCCTGCGCGGCACCGTGCTCGGCCGCCCCCAGCGCATGTGCCTCTACCCGGCCAGCCACTACGTGACCGGCCCCGAGCGCATGAAGCAGGCCATAGAGGCCATCCGCCAGGAACTCGGCACCCGCCTGGCCGAGCTGCGCCTGGCCGGCAAGATGCTCGAAGCCCAGCGCCTGGAGCAGCGCACCCTCTACGACATCGAGATGATGAGCGAGATGGGCACCTGCCCCGGCGTCGAGAACTACTCGCGCCACCTCACCGGCCGCAAGCCCGGCGAGACGCCGCCCACGCTGCTCCACTACTTCCCCGCCGACTTCATCGCCTTCCTCGACGAGAGCCACGTGACCGTCTCGCAGGTGGGCGCCATGTACCGCGGCGACCGCTCCCGCAAGGAAACGCTGGTGGACTTCGGCTTCCGCCTGCCGTCGGCCCTCGACAACCGGCCGCTGAAGTTCGAGGAGTTCGAGAAGGTGCTCGGCCCCACGCTCTACGTGTCGGCTACGCCCGGCGACTTCGAAATCGAGCGCGCCGGCGGCGTGCTGGTGGAACAGCTGGTGCGGCCGACGGGGCTCGTCGATCCGCAGATCGAGGTGAGGCCGGCCGGTCACCAGGTGGACGACCTGCTGGAGGAAGTCCGCAAGACCGTGGAAGCCGGCGAGCGCGTGCTGGTGACGACGCTGACCAAGAAGATGTCCGAGGACCTGACCGACTACTACCGCGACCTCGGCGTCAAGGTGCGCTACCTCCACTCCGACATCGACACGCTGGAGCGCACCGAGATCCTGCGCGACCTGCGCAAGGGCGTCTTCGACGTGCTGGTCGGCATCAACCTGCTGCGCGAGGGCCTCGACCTGCCCGAGGTTTCCCTTGTGGCCGTGCTGGACGCCGACAAGGAAGGCTTCCTGCGCTCGACGCGTTCGCTCATCCAGACGATGGGCCGCGCCTCGCGCAACGTGAACGGCCGCGTCATCCTCTACGCCGACGTGATGACGGACTCCATGCGCCGCGCCATCGACGAGACCGACCGCCGCCGCGCCATCCAGGAGGCCTACAACCAGGAGCACGGCATCACCCCGCGCAGCACCACGCGCTCGATGGACGATCCGCTGGTGCGCATGGCCGAGCTCGACTACTTCCCGCTGCCCGAAGTGGCCGAGGACGGCGCCCGCTACGACAGCGACGCCGACGTGAAGACCGAGATCGCCCGCCTGCGCCGCCTGATGCGCGACGCCTCCGAGCGCCTCGACTTCGAACGCGCCGCCGACCTGCGCGACAAGGCCAAGAAACTCGAAATGCAGGAGCTGGGCCTTGGCGGGTGACCGGTCGCTGCGGGTTGACCATCTCCAGGCAGAGGCACAGAATCGCGACATGGCGGCGGACAGGCGAGACGTGGATCATTTTCGGGCAATCGCCCAGGCGATGGCTTCGAAGGCCCACGAGGATTGCCTGGAAGCGGCCGAGTCCTCACCGGCCGAGCGAGTCCGCACCGGCTTCCTGCTGGGCGACGTCCCCCGCACGCCCGCTATCGAGGCGGCAATGGACGCCGATGCTCGCGGACAGATCGGCCTGGCCTTGCGCAGGCCGGCTCGTCGGCAGTGATCGAGACCGCCACCGATGCCTTGACTGCGACGGTGAGCGCCTGCGACGCCGTGAACGCGCCGTATGCCGTCATCGGTGGTGTCGCACGCAACGCTTGGGCTCCCCCGCGCGCAACTACGGACTTGGATCTTGCGATCTTCGTTACACCCCAGGTCTACGATTCGTTGATCCGTGAACTGGCTTCCCTCGGATTCCAGCCGCAAAGCTCTGCGTCGGCCGAAGCCGACGATGCGCTGCCAGATGTCGTCCTGCTCCGGAGACCGACGGGAATCGTCCGTCGTCTGGACCTTCTGGTGGCCAAGACTCCCTTCGAACGGGAGGCCATCGAACAGGCGATTGTGGTGGATATCGGCATTCCCTGCCGTGTCGTTCGGCCAGAGCACCTGATCGTCTACAAATTGATCGCCGGTCGGCCCCGCGACCTCGGAGATGCGGAAGATGTGGCCCGTACTCGGCAGGCTGCCGGCGCGCCAGTTGATTTTTCTGTCGTGAGAAGATGGGCGAGGGAATGGACGGTCGAGGACCGACTGGACCGCCTCGTTTCCGCTCTCCAAGGTGTGGTGCCCTGATGGATCTCGGGCCCGAGAAGACGATCTCACCGACGGAGGCCACGAAGCCGACGGAGGCCACGAAGCCGACGGAGATCGATGCAAGGCCGGATCTCCTTCCGGTCGTCGATGCCGACGATCCCCCGCCCCCCGACGACATCAAAACCACGCCCTCCGAGCGCGAGAAGTTCGACGAGCGCATGGCCGAGAAGGCGGCTGCGGCGCCGACCGGGCCCGGCGTCTACATCTTCAAGGACCGGCGCGGCAAGGCCCTCTACGTGGGCAAGGCCAAGAACCTGCGCGATCGCGTGCGAAGCTACGTGCGCGGCGGCGACGGCCGCTACCAGGTGCGCTTCCTGATGGACCGCGCCGCCGATTTCGAGACCCTCGTGACGGTCAGCGAGACCGAGGCGCTGATCCTCGAGAACAACCTGATCAAGCAGTACAAGCCGCGCTACAACATCAAGCTCCAGGACGACAAGAGCTACGTGTCGGTCAAGGTGACCACGAAGGACGCGTGGCCGCGTATCCTCGTCACGCGCAAGATCGAGCGCGACGGCAGCCTTTACCTCGGCCCCTACGCCTCGGCCTCCGGCATCCGCGAGACCCTGGAAGTCGCGCGCAAGATCTTTCCCCTGCGCACCTGCTCGGACGCCGTCTTCCGCAACCGCTCGCGGCCCTGCCTGGAGTACCAGATCAAACGCTGCCTGGCCCCCTGCGTGCTGCCGGTGGACCGCGCCGAGTACGAGAAGCAGCTGAAGGGCGCCGTCCAGCTCCTCGAAGGCAAGACCGAAGCCCTCGTCGCCGACCTGCGCTCAGCGATGAGCGCCGCCGCCGACGACGAACGCTTCGAGGACGCCGCCCGCCTGCGCGACCGCATCGAGGCCGTCTCCAAGGTGGCCGAGAAACAGAAGGCGCTGGTGCACGGCGGAGGCGACCGCGACGTCTTCGGCTTCTATCGCGAGGGCGGCTTCCTGGAGGCCCAGGTGCTGCTGGTGCGCGCCGGCAAGCTCGTCGGCAACAACTCCTATCGCTTGGAGGACTTCGAGTTCCCCGACGAAGAGGTGATCTCAGCCCTGACCGGCCGCTACTACGAGGGCGACCGCTACATTCCCGAGGAAGTGCTGCTGCCTCTCGCCTTCGAGGGCGCCGACGCCCTCGGCGAGTATCTTGGCGGTTTGCGCGGCTCGAGAGTCAGCGTCTTCGCACCCCAGCGCGGCGACAAGCGCCGCCTCGTGGAGATGGCCCTGGAGAACGCGCGCCAGGCCTTTGCCGATCGCAACGACGAGGCCCTGCGCCGCGAGCGCATGCTGGAGGAGCTGCGCACCAAGCTGCACCTGGCCTCCACACCCAAGCGCATCGAGTGCTTCGACATCTCCCACTCCCAGGGCGAAGCCGTCGTGGCGTCGATGGTGGTTTTCGACGAGGGACGCCCCGACAAGGCCGGCTACCGTCGCTACCGCCTGCGCGGCGTGCAGCGCAACGACGATTTCGCCGCGATGAAGGAAGTGCTCGGCCGGCGCTTGACGCGCGGCCGCGACGAAGGCGGCCTGCCGGACCTTCTGCTCGTGGACGGCGGCAAGGGCCAGCTGGCGATGGCGGTCGAGGCCATGAAGGAACTCGGCGTCGAAGGCGTCGAGCTGGCTTCGCTTGCGAAGGACAAGGTCGAGGGCGACGCCCAGGGCGAGGTGATCGAGCACAGCGAGGAGAGGGTGTTCCGCCCCGGCCGCAGCAATCCCATCGTGCTGCGCCGCAACTCGAACGCGCTCTTTCTGCTTCAGCAGCTGCGCGACGAGGCGCATCGCTTCGCCATCACCTTCCACCGCGAGTTGCGCGCCAAGAAGCGCCTGCGCTCGGTGCTCGACGACATCGCCGGCATCGGCCCCGGCAAGCGCCGCGCCCTGCTCTCGGCCTTCGGCAGCGTGAAGAGGCTGCGCGCGGCGTCGGTGGAGGAAATCGCGGGGGTCGCCGGAGTGGGGCCGGTGCTGGCGGAGAAGGTGGTGGCGGGGC
>JBHEPB010000343.1:0-10285 GCA_046260515.1 Binatia bacterium | reverse complement strand
CGGCGGCCGCGAGCCCGGGCTGAAGGCCGTGCTCGCGGACATCGAGGGCATCGCCTCTTCGGCGGGCCTGCTTCGCCAGGGCGCGACGCGCAGGATCCGCTTCAACGACTCCCTGCTTCCCGTCGCCTCCGCGGACCGGCCGCTGGCCTCCGGGGCCTCGTCACCATGAGTCTGCGCTGGATGGGTCTTCGGCTCGCCGTCCCCCTGCTGGTGATGGCGGTGGGCCTGATGGTCGCCTCGCTCTTCGTCTTCATCGAGCTGAGGCAGACCAATGCGAGGGCTGTGGCCGCCGGCGTCCGCCAGCTCGACGTGCTGTGCGGCGTGATGGTGGAGGACATCGAGAAGAAGCTGCGGCGCGGCCAGCCCATCAACGTCCACGACACGTTGCGCCCGGTCCGCGGCAGTCGCAACACCGAGGCCGCGCTTCTGGTGGATGACGCCGACCGCGTGATGCACTCCACCGAGCGCAGCATCGTCGGCCTTTCCCTGGACCGTACCCCCTTCGCTGACGAGAAGGCCCTCGTGGACACCGCCCGTCGGCAGGGGCGGCCGGTCTTTCGGAGGTCGAACAACGGCGGCAGGTTGTTCTGGGCGCATCCTTTCGCGTTGCCTCCGCGTCCGGGCGAGCTGATTTCAACGCGCTCCGGCGTGCTGCTGGTGCAGTCGAGCCTGGACATCCCGTGGAACCACGCCGTGCGCGATGCGTTCTCGCGCACGGGGACGGCCCTGGTGATGCTGGCCCTGCTCTGCATCCTGGTCTCGTGGGGCTTCCACCGCTCGTTCACGCCCCGCATCGACGCGCTCGTGGAGGCCACCGAGCGGATTGCCGCCGGCGACTATCACGCGGTCGCAGCAGTGGGCGGCGCCGACGAGCTGTCCCGGCTGGGCCAGGCCATCTCCGAGATGGCGTCGCGCCTGGAGAGCGAGCACAGCAACCTGCTGCGGTCGGAGGCCGACCTGAGGAAACTGAACGCCGAACTGGAAGAGAGGGTGAGGGAGCGCACCGAAGAGTCGGCCGCTTATGCCAGGGACATGGAGTCGTTCGCCTACACCATCTCCCACGACCTTCGAGCTCCGCTGCGATCCATCGCGGGTTTCGCGCAGATCCTCGTGCACGAGCACGCCGCCCGCCTCGGCCCGGACGGCATGGACCATCTCGTGCGGGTGATGCAGAACGCGAAGAAGATGAGCCGCCTCATCGACGACATCCTCGCGTTCTCGCGCCAGGGCCGCCAGCCCGTGAACGCCGTCGAAGTGGACGTGAGCGCCCTGGCCCGGTCGGTGGCGGCCGAGCTGCTCGGGCAGCAGGCGGACGCTTCCCGCCTCGACGTCCGCATCGACGAGACGCCCACGGCCGTGGCGGACGAGGGACTGCTGCGCCAGGTGCTCCACAACCTGTTGTCCAACGCCATCAAGTATTCCGCGCCGCGCGACCGGGTGGAGATCCACGTCGGCGCGGAGAAGGATCCGCGCGGGACCGTCTACTTCGTGGCCGACAATGGAATCGGCTTCGACATGGAGTATGCGGGGAAGGTGTTCGGGGCTTTCCAGCGCCTGCACGCGCCCGACGAGTACGACGGGACGGGCGTCGGCCTGGCCATCGTCAAGCGCATCCTCGAGCATCACGGCGGCAGCGTGTGGGTGCGCAGCAGCCCCGGGGCGGGCTCGACGTTCTACTTCGCGTTCTTCGCCGCGGAGGAAGCGACTGGCCTGCCGCCCGCCGCACGCGAGGGCGGGGCCGTCGCCTGAAGCGTCGGCCGCGGCCGAGCACCCTTTCCGCAGTCCCGATCGCCCACGTGCCGGGGCCCGCTGCGGTTACGGGTTGGGCGCGGCAAGTTCGGCGAGCACCTGTTTCAGGCGCGGCGCAGCGAAATCCAGGAAGGCCCGAATCTTGGGCGCAACCAGCCGTGCATGGGGATGGACGAGATGGACCGGCCGCGGCGGCGGAGTGACGTCGTCGAGAATAGGGAGCAGCCGGCCCTCCCGGATCCTGTCGCGGACCATGTACGAGAGGGCGATCGTGATCCCATGGCCCGCCTCGCAGGCGTCGAGCGCCGCCGCGGCGTCGTTGATCTCGAAGGCTGGATCGAGAACGACGCTGGTTGGGCCTTGCGTCGAGACGAAGCGCAACTCCCGGTTGGGCATCAGGCCGCTGAAAGCGATCACCGAGTGTAGCTTCAGGTCGGCCGGCGAAGCCGGCGTTCCGCGCCGGGCGAGGTACTCGGGGCTCGCGACGAGGATGCGGCGCACGGCGCCGACCCGTTTGGCGATCAGCGCGGAGTCCGGCAAGGGGCCGATCCGCACCGCAACGTCGATGCCCTCTTCCACGAGGTTGACGACCCGGTCGAGAAGCAGGACCGACGCGGTCACACGGGGGTGGAGGCTCAGGAAGTCGCACACCAACGGCGCCAGCGCCGATCGGCCGAAGGTCACCGAAGCCGTGATGGCCAGGTGTCCCTGGGGTGTCGCCGTTTCGCCCACCGCTTCCTTCTCGGCCGCATCCAGGTCCGTGAGGATGCGCCGCGCGCTTTCCAGGAAGCGCTGACCGACTTCAGTGATCGTCAGGCTGCGCGTCGTGCGATGGAAGACACGGGCGCCGAGGCGATCCTCGAGCGCGGCAACCGCGCGCGTAACGGCGGGAGGCGAGAGGCGCAGCCGGACCCCGGCCTTGGCGAAGCTGCCGGCATCGGCAACCGCTACGAAAACCTCGAGTTCGTGCAGGCGGTCCACTTTGGTATTCCTCTATGCGGAACAATGAATTCCACACGTCGGGTATTCTTGCAAGGAGAGCATGGAGTTACTGTCTGGGTCAACGGCGCTCGGAAGCGTCGCAACCCCAACCAGGCAAGGAGAGAACCCATGGCTCGTGTAACCGTCATCGACCCCAAGACCGCCACCGGCGAAGCCCGGCAGCTGCTGGACGCCGTCCAGTCCAGCCTCGGCATGGTCCCCAATTTCATCCGCGTGCTGGCCAACTCGTCGGCGGCCCTCAGCGCCTTCCTCGGATTCCACGCGATCGCCGGCGGGGGCCTTCTGGACCCGAAGACACGGGAACGTGTCGCGCTGGCCGTCGCCGAACAGAACGCCTGCCAGTACTGCGTCTCGGCGCACACCGCGATCGGCCGCAAAGCCGGTCTCGACCACCAGGAAATGCTGGCGAACCGAGCCGGCCGTTCCTCCGATGCAAAGGCGGAAGCCGCGCTCACCTTCGCCCGCGCTCTCGTCGAGCACGGCGGTCAGGTGAGCAAGGCCGAGTTCGACGCCGTGCGGGCGGCCGGCCATTCCGACGGCGAGATCATCGAGATCCTCACCCACGTCGCTCTGAACATCTTCACCAACCTGCTCGGCAAAGCCACGCAAGTCGAGATCGACTTCCCGAGAGTCGAGCTGAACCAGGCGGCCTGACCCGGGCAGGCCCGTTTCGATCCCATCGGCGTTCCGACGCGGCGAGCCGCGCCGGAACGCCGACCGAAAGGAGAATCCCATGCCCCACAGCATTCGACCGGGCGCGCGACCGCCCCTTCCGCCCTTCACGCGCGAGAGCGCGATCGAGAAGGTCCGCCTGGCCGAGGATGCCTGGAACACGCGCGACCCCGAACGCGTGTCGATGGCGTACACGGAGGACAGTCGGTGGCGCAACCGAACCGAGTTCCCCGTCGGGCGCCGGCAGATCGTCGCTTTCCTGGCGCGAAAATGGGCGCGCGAGTTCGATTATCGACTGGTCAAGGAACTGTGGGCCTTTGCCGGCAACCGCATCGCCGTGCGCTTTGCCTACGAGTGGCGCGACAGCGACGGCAACTGGTGGCGCAGCCACGGCAACGAGAACTGGGAGTTCGACGAGAACGGCCTGATGCGCCTTCGCCTGGCGAGCATCAACGACCAGTCGATCCACGAGAGCGACCGCAAGCTGCGCTGGCCGCAAGGTGCGCGCCCCGCGAACCACCCGGGTCTGTCGGACCTCGGGTTTTGACACACCGGCTTGGAAACGCGGGCCGCGGCCCGCAGGAGGACGTCATGCCGCATGGTTTCGCCGAGATCGCCTTCACGCCGACCGTAAAGAGGGTGCAGGAACGAATGGGGAGCCGGGCCTCCTATGCCCGCATGGAAGAGGTCGCGCAGGTCGTGAACCGGGAGCTGGGTGCAGCAGAAACGGGATTCCTCTCCTCCCGCGACTCGTTCTACATGGCGACGGTGGGCGAGACCGGCTGGCCCTATCTCCAGCATCGCGGCGGGCCGCCGGGTTTCGTGCGCGTGCTCGACGCGTCGACGATCGGTTTCGCGGATTTCCGTGGCAACCGGCAGTACGTCAGCGTGGGGAACCTGATGAGCGACGACCGTGTGTCGCTGTTCTTCATGGACTACCGGAGCAAGACCCGTCTGAAAGTCCTGGGACGTGCCAGGATCAGCGGTCTCGACGAACAGGAAGTCCTTTCCCGGCTGGAGATTCCGGACTATCGAGCCAGGGTCGAACGCGGCTTCCTGATCGCCGTCGAAGGGTTCGACTGGAACTGTCCTCAGCACATCACCGAGCGCTTCACGCTGGACGAGGTGCGCGCGGTGACGGCACCGCTGCAATCCCGGATCGCCGGCCTCGAGGCCGAACTGGCCGGCGTCGGAACTTCGCCGCTTCCTGCCGGCGACAAGGAGTGAATCATGGGGAATCGTCCTCTCCGACTTTACCGCTTTCGCTTGTCCGGGCATTCGCATCGGGTCGAGCTCTTCCTTTCGATCCTCGGACTTGCTTTCGAGAGCATCGAGGTGGAACTCGGCAAGGGCGAGCACAAGACGCCGGAGTTCCTGGCGCGGAACCGGTTCGGCCAGGTACCTGTCCTCGACGATGACGGCCTCGTCCTCGCCGATTCCAACGCGATCCTCGTCCATCTCGCGATGACCCGCGATCCCGAGCGCACCTGGTACCCGGCGGATCCCGTGCGGGCCGCCGCCGTGCAGCGCTGGCTCTCGGTCGCAGCGGGTCCGCTCGTGGCCGGACCAGCGTTGGCGCGGCTCGTCGGGATCTTCGGTGCTGCGCACGACTTGCCCCGCGCTCATGCGACCGCGAAACAACTGTTCTCGGTGATGGAGGCGCATCTGCAGGACTCGGGTGGGTTTTTCGTCGGCAGGCGCCCGACGATCGCCGATATCGCCCTCTACACCTACACAGCGCACGCGCCGGAAGGCCATCTCGACCTCGGGCCCCATGCGGCGATCCGCGCGTGGCTGAGGGAAGTCGAGAAGCTGCCCGGATACGTGGGCATGGTCCGGACCGAGCCCCGCTTCGGTTTCCCGGGGGGAGCCTGAGCCGCATCGCGAAACGTTCGTCGTGGCAGCTTCGGCAGGCTGCCTGCCGGTAGGTGACCCTTGAACGGGCCCCTCCCGGGGTTTCCGCACGCGCCGCCCATCGAGCAGCCCGTTGAGGTGCAACGCCGAAGTTGCGAACTCACCCCGGCCGGAGCAATGCGTACGCATGTCGCCGTCACCGGTCGCGCCGAACCTTCGTCTCCGCCGTCGAGCGAGGGTGCTCAGCGTCTTCCTTTCCGGATTGCTGGTCGCCTGTTCGCAGCCCGATCTCCCTGGCCTGCCGCTGCCGGGTGCCGTTCCGATCGACAGCGCCACACGCTCGAAGCTCGCCGGCGTTTGGGTCGCACGCGGTCCGGAGGAGGTCGTGCGAACCCGTCACCTGCTCGACAATGGAGCGCCGAAGTACACCAATCGCCTGTTGCTCGAGGCCAGTCCCTACCTTCGGCAGCACGCCCACAACCCCGTCGACTGGTATCCCTGGGGGGACGAAGCCTTCGCGACGGCCCGCAGGCTCGGCCGCCCCGTCCTCGTGTCGATCGGATACTCCACGTGCCACTGGTGCCACGTGATGGAGGAGGAATCGTTCGAAGACGAGGAGATCGCCCGCGTCCTCAACGAGCGTTACGTGGCGATCAAGGTCGATCGTGAACAGAGGCCCGACATCGACTCCATCTACATGACCGCCGTGCAATCGATGACTGGCCGCGGTGGCTGGCCGATGACGGTGTGGCTGACGCCGGACCGCGAGCCTTTTCACGGCGGCACGTACTTCCCGCCCCGCGACGGGGATCGTGGGCGGGAGACCGGCTTCCTGACGCTGTTGGTGAGCCTGTCGGACGCCTGGGTGGGGCAGGACGCTTCGCTCGCGGCCCGCGGCGTGGAACTGACTGCAAGAGTCCGTCGTGCCCTCGGACCGCAGCAGGGCCCTGCCACGACCGCACGACCTCCGGCTGCCGTGGTATTTCGCACGGCCCTCGGCGGTTCGCTCGCCGGCTTTGACGCCGTCCACGGCGGAACCCGCGGCGCGCCGAAGTTCCCCAGCTCGCTACCGTTGCGCGCGCTGCTGCGTCTTCACCGACGCGGCGGTGATGACGACGCGTTGCGTATCGTCACGACGACTCTCGACGGCATGGCGGCGGGCGGCATCCGTGATCACTTGGGAGGAGGCTTCCATCGCTACAGCGTCGACGCCGCCTGGGGTGTCCCGCATTTCGAGAAGATGCTCTACGACAACGCGTTGCTCGCGACGGTGTATCTGGAGGCGTGGCAGGCGACCGGGAAGGCGGCCTACGCGGAAGTCGTCCGTGACATCCTCGGCTGGGTTCGTCGCGAGATGCGCGCGCCCGCTGGGGGATTCTATTCGGCGACCGACGCGGACAGCCCCGATCCGTCCGGGCGGCGCGTCGAGGGGTGGTTCTACACGTGGACGGCGGCCGAAACGGCGGCGATCCTCGGCGCGGAGTCTGCGCTTTTCGATGATGCGTACGGCGTCACCACGGCCGGTCCCCTGGAGGGCAGAAGCGTCTTGCATTTGGTCGCACCCCTCGCGGAATCGCAGGTCGCCGGTTTGGCGCGTGCGAGAGCGGCGCTGTTGGCCGCCCGCGACCGCCGACCGCGGCCGCTGCGCGACGACAAAGTCCTTACGTCGTGGAACGGCCTGATGATCAGCGCGGTCGCCAAGGCGGCGCTCGCCTTCGGCGACGACGACCTGCGGCAGGTGGCCGCTGCAGCCGCGGATTTCGTGATGCGAGACTTCGCGACGACGGGCCGCCTGTCGCGCACCAGTCTTGGCGACCGTAGCCAGGGCGACGCTTTCGTCGACGACTACGCCTTCTTGATCGCCGGCCTGCTCGACCTTCACGAAGCCGGCGACGGCCGGCGGCGCCTGGACCAGGCCATCGCGCTCGACCGCATCCTGGAGCGCGACTTCGAGGATCCGGCCGGAGGGTTCTTCCTGACGTCCGCGGGGACGACGGGGCTGCTCGTGCGCGAGAAACCTGTCGCCGACGGCGCCGAGCCGTCCGGAAACTCGGTGGCCATCCTCAGTCTGCTGCGTCTGGAGGAACTGACTGGCGATCGGCGCTACCGGGACAGGGCCGAACGCGCGCTCGATGTCCTTGCTCCGTTGTTCGCCCGATCCCCGCGGGCCGTGGGCGAGGCCCTGGTCGCGCTCGACTTCGCGAGCGATGCGCCGAAAGAAGTCGTACTGGTCAGTGGCGAGGGCCGTGCATCGCTCGCGCCCCTATTGGACGTTGTGGCCCGCAATTTCCTTCCGAATCGTGTCCTTCTGACGGTAACGGCAGATTCGCAGGGGACTGCGCCGCTGCCGCTGGAAGAGGACAAGGTGGCGGTCGGGGGCACCCCGACGGCCTACCTGTGCGAGGCGCGCGTTTGCGAACGGCCGACGTCGGATCCCGCCGTGCTGGCCAAGCAGATCCAGAGCGCAAAGCCGTTGCCGGAGGAATGACGCGGCGAGGCGGGCGGCACACACGATCGCCCGGGACGGCGTGCGACGACGGGCCTGCCAGGGTCTTTCACTCCCCGTGTCGGCCGATGCTCCACCCCGCCGCGACAAGGTGTTCCTGCGCGAAGTTGCGGGCCGGCGATTCCAGCGCGGTCGCCATCGTGTCGTTCCAGCGGTTCAGGAATCCGAACAGCGATATGACGGCGACGATCTCGACGATTTGCGGGTCGTTGTAGTGACGCCGCAACTCTTCGAAATGCTCCTGGGTCGCCGCATTCGGTACGCTGCCGGCGGCGAACGCGACGGCGATGGCGGCTTTCTCGGCTGCCGAGAACAGGGGGCTGGTCTCGAAGTGGAGAATGTCGTCCAGCTTGGCGGGGTCGACCTGAAGCTTGGAGCTCGAAAGCGCCGTGTGAGCTTGGCAGTAGCGGCATCCGGCAGAAAGGCTGCAGGCGTGCGCGATGAGCTGCTGCAGGCCGGCGTCGATCTCGTTGCGCGGGTCGCGTCGGCGCGCGGCCCGGAGCGTGGCGATCATCATGCGCAAGCGGCTTAGCGACAGTGGGGCGTCGAGTTTGTGCAGGACGGCCCCGGTGAGCAGGCCGAAGGTCCCCAGGATTCCCGGCTTGTGGGCCATCGTCAGCATGCTGTTGGGTGTTTCGCCAAGCATCTCGGTCGCCGCCGAGAACAGCGGTTCGAACTCCGGGACTTCTTCGCGGCGCTTCGGGCGGACTCTGGACATCGTAAGTACCTCTTCCGCTTGCGCGGGATCCTGGAAGCCATGGGCCGGCCGCTTCCTGTACGGGCGTCGCGTCCCGGTGCAAGCCAGCCCCCGGAGCCGGTCTGGCGGGGAAGTTCCGGATCTTGATTCCGTAACAAGGTTCCGATATGGAGTTTGGGCGAGTCCGGCCCCGGCAGCCGAGCCCGAGCGGAAAGCCCTCTCGCCAGGAGCAGGAACATGGACCAACTCGTGAAGTGTCATATCGAAAACCGCATCGCCGTCGTGACGATGGACGACGGCAAGGCGAACGCCCTGTCCCCGGCCATGCTGGCCGCCTTGACCACGGCTCTGGACCAGGCCGAAACCCTGGCCGATGCGGTCGTGCTGGCGGGTCGCAGCGAACGCTTCTCCGGCGGCTTCGACCTCTCCCTGCTTCGCGAAGGGGGACCCGAAGCGTTCGCGATGCTGCGCGGCGGCTTCGATCTGTCGGTGCGGCTCCTCAGCTTCCCAAAGCCTGTGGTCATCGCCTGCACCGGCCACGCGGTGGCGATGGGGGCCTTCCTGTTGCTTTCGGCCGACTATCGGATCGGTGCGGCCGGCCCGTATCGCGTCGCGGCCAACGAAGTCGCAATCGGCCTGACGATGCCGCTGCCGGCGCTCGCGCTCCTGCAGCACCGTCTCGATCCTTCGGCGTTTACGCGCGCAGCCCTGCTGGCCGAAACCTTCTCGCCCGAGCAGGCTGTCGAAGCCGGTTTCCTTGATCGTGTGGTCGCTCCAGCTCAGGTCGTGGCGGAGGCTTGCCAGATCGCGATCCGCTTGTCCTCGCTTGACGCCGGGGCCCATTCGCAGACGAAGTTGCGCGCCCGTTCGCAGTTGCTCGAAGCTGTACGATCGGGGATCGGAGCCGACTTCGGGTCGGCCGACGCGGGAGCCTGACTTGCCCAGACCGCGCCAGCGAACCCCCGAACTGAAGGACCGGCTGTTGCAGGCGGCCGTCGCAGCGCTGGTCGAGGAGGGGGTTGCTGGGTTCACCACCCGCCGCGTCGCCAACGACGCCGGCACTTCGGTACCGGCTGTGTATGAGTTGTTCGGGAGTCGTGCCGGCCTGGTCCGCGAGCTCTTCTTCGAGGGCTTCCGCAGGCTTCGAGCACGCTTCGACGTCCTGCAGGAGTCCGGCGACCCTCGCGCCGACCTGCTGGCCGCGATGCAGGCCACCCGCGGGTTCCTGGTCGAAAACCGGGCCTTGGCCGAAGTCCTGTTCTCGCGACCGTTCACCGACTTCGATCCGGGGCCCGACGACGTGACGGCGGGTGATGCCACCCGCGAATTCATCGTCGACCGGGTGCGGCGCTGCACGCGGGCCGGCCTGCTGGTGGGGGATGAAGTCGATATCGCCCACGTCCTGTTCGCGCTCGTGCACGGGCTCGCCGCGCGAGAGACGGCGGGCTGGCTTGGGAAGTCGGCGTCCGAGGTGGAAAGGCGGTGGGATCTTGCGCTGCGCGCCGTCCTGGACGGTGTCGCCGCGAAACCGGAAGGTCGCGCCCGGCCCACGCGACCGCCGCCGGCAATTCCTTGATCCGGGGAAAGGGAGGGGACCACCACATGCCACCAGCCGGACGGCCGCCGGCGGGGAAGACTCAGTGACGGCCGACCGGCGCGGTCGGTGACGTCAGCGGCAGAGTCCGGACGCCGCTCCGTCAGCGGACCGCGGCGTCTGCGGCGGGAGGAAAAGCGGCGCGCGCGGCTTCCAGAATCTTCTTCGCGTCGAGGCGGACCTTGTAGTCGGGATCGACGTGGGCGAAGCG
>JBHEPB010000338.1:0-11203 GCA_046260515.1 Binatia bacterium | reverse complement strand
GTTTCTCCTCGCGGCCCGCCGGGAACGGAGGAGGCGCGGCCCTCCGGCCAGGCCCCCCACGAGCGTCCACGATGCTCCGTTACGCTCACCCCCTCCTCGCCGCCCTCACCCTCGCTTTACTCGCCCATCTCGCCACCCTGGGAGTCCGCGGCCGCAACGACCGGCGCCATCGCGACGCCTGGCTGGCACGCCACGCGCAACTGGCGCCGTGGATCTACTCGGCCGTGCTGGCGAGTTGGCTCGGAGGACTCGTCTCGATGTGGCTGCTGTGGCCGACGATGGAGCTGGCCGCGAGCGGACACTTCCGCGTGAGCCTGGCCTTCGTGCTGGTGCTGACGGGCAGCGCCGTCTCTTCGCGCTGGATGCACGTCGCGGCGGTGCGCGCCGTCCACCCCTGGTTCGGAGCCCTGGCCCTTTTGCTCTCGGCGGTCCAGGTCTTCTTCGGGCTGCCGCTGCTTCCCTGATCCCGGCGCTTCCGCGATGCCGGATGTCAGCGTGACGGTGATGCCGAAGCCGTAACGGCGACGGCAGGAAGGCCGTCGCCGCGGCTCACGGGGGCGAGAGGCAGGCGCAGGGCGAGGTGATCTCGTAGTCGGCGCCTTCCCAGGCGTTCGCGAAGAGCTTGTCGGTGCTGGCCGCCTCGGCCTTCTTTCCCTGGGCGCGCAGGGCCTTGGCCAGGCCATACAGGGCCCAACCGTTGTTCGGCAGGTGCACGAGGTCGGAGCGGAAGACCTTCTCGGCCTCGCGCGGCATGCCGGCGTCCAGGTAGGCCGCGCCGAGGGTGTGGCGCGCGGGAAGGATCCACGACGGCGGCTCGTCGTACTTCAGCGCTTCCTCGAGGACGACGGCCTGTTTCAAGGAGGCGAAGGCCGCGTCGCGCTTGCCCTCGCGGTAGCTGATTTCTCCTTCCAACACGCGATCGGCGACGGCCAGCAGGTCGCTGCCCTTGTTGTTGCCGAGGAAAGAATCGGCCGGCAGCGCGGCGCGCCCGGCGGTGAACAGGGCCTGCTCGGCGCGGGCCGACGTCGTATCGCCGCGGGCGAGGAAAGCCACGCCGCGCGCGTAGTGACGCATGGCGCGGGCCAGGGGAAAGATCGCATCGGGCTCGGGCGCGGCCAGCACTTCGTCCCAGGCGCCGAAGCGCACGCGCACCTCCAGCGGCATGGCCAGGTAACCGTCGGCGATCGGCGCGAACTGTCTCGCCCAGTCGGGCGGGATGGCGGCGGTCACGGTGTCGATGGCCTGCGTGGCCTCGGCCTGGCGGCCGATCATCATGGCCGCGAAGGCGAGCATGTGGTGGTTGTGCGCCATGTACAGGCCGTAGAAGCCCTGGCGGGGCGAGACGGCGCGGTAGCGTCCGTCGGCGCGGATGGCCTTGGCGTTGGCGGTGACGGCCTCGCGCCAGCGGCCGCGCCTCACGTCGATGTGGCTCGGCATGTGGACGAGGTGGCCGAGGCCGGGCTGGAGATCGCGCAGGTTGTCGGCGGCGCGGTCGGCGCGGCCCGGATCGCGGGAGGCTTCGACCGCATGAATGTAGAGGTGCAGGGCGAGGGGATGGTCGGGGCGAATTTCCATCACGCGGTCGAGGGTGGCGAGCACTTCTTCCGTTCCCGGCTGCGGCTCGCCCTCGGGAGTCCACTGGTTCCACGGACGCAGGTCCATCATCGCTTCGGCGAACAACGCGCCGACATCGGCGTCGTTGGGGTATCGCTGCCAGACCTTGCGCATCGCATCGGCGTAGGCGAGGTCGAGGCCCGTGCGGTCGGCCGGCGCCGGATCGGCGTAGCGGGCCGAAAGCGCGTCCACGAGCGCGATCTCCACGGCGTCGCCGCGGCGCGGTTCGCGCCTGGCTTTCTGCAGCGCGGCCCAGGCCGTGGCCGCCGACTCGGGAGAGACGGCGGGGTTGTTGATGTGGGGACCGCTGGCCACCGAAATGCCCCACCACGGCATCGGCGCGTCGGGATCGAACTCCGCGGCCTTGCGGAAAGAGCGGATGGCCTCGTCGTGATTGAACGCGAACAGGAAGCTCAGGCCCTGGTCGAAGTAGCGCTGGGCGTCCGCCGAAGTGGTCGTGATCCTGCGGGCATTGGCGCCGAGGCCCTCAAAGAGGGGAACGGGCCCGACGGGAGCAGACAAGAGCGGGGCCTCCGTCGGGCGCGAGGAAGCGCAGCTGCAGAGAATCGAAGCGATGAAGACGGCGGAAAGGGTTTTCACCATGGTGTGACCTCCTTCGAATCGGCGTGGGCCGGATTCTGGCATCCGGGCGGCGACGAGAGAAGCGGTTCGGGTGAGGCGGGGAGGAGAGGGCGGGGCGTCAGTCCACCGCGCCATGGCTGCGCAGCAGGGTGATGACTTCGTTCGCATCGGCGGCGGCCTTCATGTTGCCGTCGAGATTGAGGCGGGCCGCGGAGCGCTTGGCGAGTTGCAGGGGAGTAGCGCCGTCGGCCGCCCTCACGTTGGGTCGTGCGCCGGCGTCGAGCAGCATCCTGGCCACGTTGGCGTAGGCGGCCAGGGGCGGGATGCGCCGGTCGGCCACCAGGTGCAGCGCCGTTTGGCGCCGCGCGTCGGCCGCGTTCACGTCGGCGCCGGCTGCCAGCAGCACCTTCGCGAGTTCCACGTGGCCCCACGACGCGGCCGAATGGAGAGGCGTGTGCCCCTGGTCGTCGCGGATGTCCACTTCCGCACCTGCCTCCAGCAGCACCCGCGCCACCTTGACGCCGCCCTGCTCGGCTGCCGAATGCAGCGGCGTTTCGCGGTGACTGTCGGCGGCGTTCACGTTGGCGCCGGCAGCGACGAGCACCTGGGTGATGGCCGGGTTGCCGGAGGCCACCGCGACGCGCAGGTCCTTCTCGAGATTGCAGTTGCGCTCCTTCATGCACCAGAACATGTGCTGCTTGACGGCGGCGACGTCGCCCCGGCGCAGGGCAGCCTCGATGGGGAGGCCGGGGCGGGGCATCACGGTGGGAGTTTTCGTGCGCACCGCCTCCTGGACGGTGTGGCTGATCACGGCGCGCGGGCGCGTCGTGGCGTAGTAGATGAAACTGAGGTTCACCACCGAAGCCAGGATGACGGCGATCGCGAACAGCGTGAGAAGGGGGGCGCGGCCGTTCACGCCGACATGCTCTACCCTGGCGGCATCGCTGGCAAGATGCGCAGATCGCGATCGCGTCGGTGACGGCGTTCCCCTCGGTCCCGAAAAGCGTCGCGAGGTTCCCGGTCGGGGTGTGAGCGAGGATTACTTTGGCCGAGTTAAAAGGACGGAGACTGAAAGCGAGTTGCAGGTGCAGGGGCCGCCTCCCGCCCTGCGAAAGGCGGCCCCGCGAGTACCTTCAGTTCAGCTCGACCGACGTGTAGCCGAGCACCGAGCGCGCGATGATGAGCAGGTTGATCTGCTGGGTGCCCTCGTAGATGTCGGTGATCTTGGCGTCGCGCATCCACTTCTCGAGCATCAGCTTGCGCGAGTAGCCGAGGGCCCCCGCCAGCTCCACGCACTTCTGGGTGATGCGCGTGACGGCCAGGCCGGCCTTCGCCTTGGCCATGGACGCTTCCTTCGAGTTACGGCGCCCGTGATCCATCAGGTTGCAGGCCTTCCAGGTGAGCAGGCGCGAAGCCTGGAGCTGGGCCTCCATGTTCATGATCTCGCGCTCGAGCACCGTCTGGTCGGTGGTGCTCACCTCGTAGCGGATCTGGATGCCCGCTTCCTCGACCGCCTGCTTGAGGAACTCGAGGGAGGCGCGCGCCACGCCGATGCCGCTGGCGGCGACGATGGGACGCGTGCTGTCGAAGGTTGCCATCACGCCGCCGAAACCGGCCCGGGAGTCCTTCTCGACGATCTCGGCGGTGCCGAGGATGTTGTCGGCGGGGATGCGCGCGTTGTCGAAGAGGATCATGGCCGTGTCCGACGCACGGATGCCCATCTTGTCCTCGACCTTGGTCACCGTGACGCCGGGCGTCCCGGCCGGCACGATGAACGACTTGATGGCCGAGCGTCCCTTGTTCTTGTCGAGGGTGGCCCACACCACGACGAAGCCGTCCGACTTGTCGAGGGCCCGTTGCCCCGAGGTGCAGAAGATCTTGGTGCCGTTGAGCACCCACTCGTCGCCGTCGCGCACGGCAGTGGTGGCCACCTGCTTGGAGTCGGAACCGAAGTGGGGCTCGGTGATGGCCATCGCCGCCCACTTGGGCTTGCCCTCGTAAAAGGTGCCGAGGTAGCGCTGTTTCTGCTCGGGCGTGCCGACGGCCTGCACCGCCGCGCCGCCGAGGCCGGGGTTGGGAATCGACAGGTAGAGGCCGGCGTCGCCCCAGGCCAGCTCCTCGATCTGCATGCAGGCCAGTAGCGTATTCTCCGAGGGGCCCTTGGCCCCGTTCTTCTTCGCACCGCCGCCCGACATGCTGGTGGCGTCGCGGTTGCCGCGGCTCACCTCCCACATGGTGTTGAAGAACTCCCAGGGGTCGGTGTGTTCCTCTTCGTCGTACTGGCGGGCGATGGGGCGCATCATGCCCTCGGCCGCCATGCGGGACATTGCGATTCTCGACTGTGCTGCATCCGAAAGAGTGAAGTCCATGTTCCAGCTCCTGTTGTCCTGCGTTGCCGTTTTGCTGCGTGGTGACCGGGCCGCCGGCCAGACGCTTGCCCTTCGCGCTCGTTAAACGCTTGCTGCTCGACGCTCGCTATACGCTCGCGATGCCTTCGAAGATGGCGAAGCCGCGGGCGTTGCGCGCCCACATCTCGACCGGATGATCACGAATGAAACCGTGGCCGCCGAGCACCTGTAGGCCGTTGTCGGTCACGGCCATCGCCATGTCGGCGCTGTAGCGATGGGCGATGGCCACTTCGCGCGAGCTTTCGGCGCCCTGGTCCAGGTTCCACGCCGCCTCGTAGTTGAGGAGACGAGCCGCTTCGGTCTCGGTGGCCATGTCGGCGATCATGAAGGCGATGGCCTGCTTCTGGGCGATCTTGACGCCGAAGGCGTCGCGCTCCTTGGCGTAGACGATGGCGTAGTCGAGAGAGGCCTTGGCGATGCCCACGGCCATTGCCGACTGGGCCACGCGGGCGCGGCGCAGCATCACGGTGGCGTCGCCGCCGAGGCGGGCCGAAGCCGGCAGTCGGCAGCCCGCGAAGGTGATGCCGTAGGTCTCCAGGCCGTGCAGGCCGAGGTTTTTCTCCCTCTCGCCGATGGTCATGCCGTCGCTGCCGGCCGGGACCACGAAGGCGCCGATGCCCTCGTCGGTGGCGGCGTAGACGACGACGTGGGGCGCGGAGGCCGCGAGCACTGCCTGGCACTTCTCGCCGTCGATCACCCAGCCCTCACCGTCGCGGCGCGCTGTGGTCCGCATCTTGGTGAAGTGGAAGCCGATCCACGGCTCCACCACCGCGGCCGAGCCGGGCGTGAACTCGTCGGTCATGTATGCCGGCAGGATGGCTTTCTTCTGTTCCTCGCTGCCGAGGCGCAGCACCGGGTCCACGACCAGGCGCGGCGAGAGCAGGTGCAGCGCCATGGCGAGGTCCCCTTCGGCCAGGCCCTCGGCGACGATGGCGCCGGTGACGGCCGAGGGCTCGGCAGCCGCGTAGCCACCGTAGGCCTCGGGTACCGAACCCTGGATGAGGCCGAGCTCCCAGGCCGCCTTCACGATGGAGGCCGGGATGCTGCCGCTCTCGTCGGCCTCGCGGGCGGCGGGTCTCAGCTGCTCGGCGGCGAACTGGGTGACGGTCTCACGGATGAGCTGCTGCTCTTCGTCGAGTTCAAAATCGATCATGACGGGGATCCCCCTTGTGGTTCTGGTTGCCGGTCGGGACGGACGGCGCCGGTGGCGACGCGCAGGTTGGAGCAGAGCTGGTCGAGAAAGGTGGCCAGCGTCTGATCGAGGTGGAAGCGCTCGGGGTCCAGGTAGTACTGGGTCTCGGCCCCGATCACCGCGCTGATCAGCGTGGCGGCAACGACGTCGGCGTCGGCGTCGCCACGGAAGTGGCCGCTTTCCTGGCCGGCCCGGACGATGTTGCGCAGGAAGGCGCGGAAGCGACGCATCATCCCCCTCATCTCGTCGAGGAGGGGGTCGTTGGTGTCGATGGCCTCGACCATCAGCTTGATGGCGAAGCGGGGCCTGTCGTTGGAGACGGCGTGCTCGATCGAGACGGCGACCACCCGCCGCAGGCTGTCCTCGGGATCGCCGGCCGACTGGACGGCCTTCTGCACGCGCTCCTCGAACTCGGCCACGCGGTCGGCCACTGCCGCCGACAGCAGGTCGTTCTTGTCCTTGTAGTGGTAGTAGATCGCGCCCTTGGTGACGCCGGCCTCGCGGGCAATGCGATCGATGGACGTGCCCTGGTAGCCGTAGCGGGCGAAGCAGTCGATGGCCGTCTCCTTGAGATCGGCCCTCGCGTCTTCGCTGCGGCGCAGGCGCTCCGGTTTCGGCATACCGATCGTTTAGTATCATCGCCGGGCTTCGTCAAGGCTCCTGACGGTCCTGTCAGCAATTCGGTGGTCAGCCGAGGTCGGCTGCGGTCGTTTGACTGTCAGGAGAGTGGTGGGGATGCTGCGCGCCCGATGGCCTACATCCGCCATATCGCCCCTTCGCAGGCGGGCGGCCGCCTGGCCCAGGTCTACCGCGAGGTGAGGTCCGAGGTTCCGCGGGTGCCCAATCTTCTCCAGGTGTTCAGCCTGAGGCCGGAGACGATGGAGGGGGTTTACCGCCACTGGATCGCCCTCATGTGGAGTCCTAGAACTTCACGGCAACTCAAGGAAATACTTGCTGTTTCTGTGTCGGTTGCTGCCCGCTGCGACTACTGCGCCGACGCCCACATGATCTACCTCCTGGCCAGCGGCATGGACGGGGACCGGGCCCGCGACCTGAAGATGCGCCTGGCCGACTCCGACGGCCTGTCACCCCCGGAACGCGAGGCCGTGCGCGCCGCGGCGCGCCTGACCACCGACCCCCGCAGCATGAAAGCCGAGCAGAGGGCGGCCCTCCTGGCCGCCTGGCCGAAGCTGGAGGAGAGGGTCGAGGTGGTGGCCGTCATCGGGGCCTTCAACAGCGTTACCCGGATGGCCAACGCCCTCGGCGTGGACTCGGAGATCCCGGCGCCCCTGCGCCGCTTCGAGGCCGGCAAGCGCGGCGCCATCGGCCTGCTGGCCCGGCTGGCCACCTTCAGCATGGACATGCACGAGAAGTCGCTGCCCGGCGAGTCGCCGGAGGTGGACCGGGCCGCCATGCGCGAGCTCTTCCTCCACCAGCTCGGTTTCGCCGACCTGCCGCCCGGCTTCGAGTTGCTCGAGTCCTGCCCCGAGGTCTTCGACGCCCAGCTTCGCATCATCCGCACCGCGGCGGCCGTGATGCCCCGCGACCGCTGGATCCGCATCGGCCTGGTGGTGTCGCGCCTGACCGGCTGCGAGTACTTCTCGACCAGCTGCAGCGACTGGCTGCGCCAGCGCACCGAGAACCCCGCGGACGTGATCGCGGCGGCCGAAGGCGCGCCCACCAGCCTTCCCGACGTGGAACAGGCCTGCGTACGCTTCGCGCGCGATTTCACGCTGCATTCCCACACCATCACCGGCGAGCGCGTCCAGGAACTGCGCCTGGCCGGCCTGAGCGACGGCGCCATCCTCGACCTGGCCTTCGTGACGGCTGTGTTCAACGGGCTGGTTCGCTTGGTGCTGGGGCTGGCGCCGAATTAGGATGGGCCTGTCCTTCTCGAACGGCTCGAACGGCTCGAAGGCCCGGCAAGGCCGGCCAAGCTCGAATGGCCGGCAAGGTCGGCAAGGTCGGCAAGTCCGAAAGGGCCGCCAGGGCCCGGACTCCGGGGACCAAGGGGTTTGAACGTCGTGGAATCCGCCCAGATCTCGGGGAACGTCTTTCGCTTCCTCTCGACCATGCACCCGTCGCTCACCAAGCCCGAGCGCAAGCGCTACGCCGAGTACGATCCGGACAAGTGGTATCCGTGGACGGCCGACATCGCCGGCGAGTTCACCGACCTGATGCGGCGCTCGCCGCGCGACACCAGCTTCGCGCGCGGGCTTGCCTTCGCCGCCAACAAGGGCCTGCCCGACGGCACCAAGCTGACGACGACCGAGATGGTCGCCGGCCTGGCCACGCTTCCGGCGGCCTATGCCGGTCCCTCCGGCAGCGGTTTCGAAGTGAACATGGAAAGGCCAGGTTTTGCTGAGGTTTTGTACAGCGGCATGCCCGGTTTCTCGAACGTCTGCATCGCCGTGGCCGGGGAGCTGACCCAGCGCCTCCAGTCGATCGGCGCCCGTGGTCTCGACGTGAAGCACACCGAGGGCTGCCGCCTCCAGGGAGCCGAGGCCTGCCGTTTCGAAGTGCGCTGGTCGGCCGATCCCGGCGACCGCGTCGCCGCACCGGCGGCCGAACGTCCGGCCGAGGCAGTCGTCGAGAGGACCTTCGAGCGCCCGGCCGAGAGCGCTCCCCGCGCCGCCGAGTCCCTTCGCTTCGACGATGCTCCTCCTCCTCCCCGCGGCGCCATCCCCCCGCGGCCGGCTCCGCCTCCGCGCATCGCTCCCGAGGCTTCTCCCGAGCCAGCACCCGCCGGCAACGGCCACACGGCGGCGGACCTCTTCGAGCAGCTGCGCTCGCGCCTGGTGGACGCCGAGAGGCAGACCGCCCGCCACTCCGAGCTTGAAGCCCACATCGAGGCCCTGGAGGCCAGGGGCGCCCAGCTCGAGGAAGCGCTGGCGTCGGCCGAGGCCGAGGCCCAGCAGGCCCGCGAGGCCCTGGCCGATCTCAAGCGCCGGCTCCGCGACCTTGTCGGATAGGACGTCCGGACCGTCCGTCCCGGCGCCGGCCGTCCCCTGCGGCGAACCGGCCACACCGTCCCGGACCCCGCGTGCCGGAATCCGGGTGGTGCTGCTCGGGCCCAAGCGCGGCTCCAACGTCGGCGCGGCCTGCCGCGCCATCAAGAACATGGGCGCCGGCCGCCTGGTGGTGGTCGGCGGCGACTACGACCGCGACGAGGCCCGGCGCACCAGCGTGCACGCCGCCGACGTGTTCGAGGAACGCTCGGAGGCGGCCGGCTTCGAGGAAGCGGTGGCCGAGTGTTCGCTGGTGGTGGGCACCACCTCGCGGGATAGGCCCTGGCACATCCCGGTGGCGGAAGTCGCCGTGGTGCTGGACCAGGCCCGGGCCCGCGGCCTCGAGGCCGGCGCCATCGCCCTCGTGTTCGGCCCAGAGGACAGGGGCCTGTCCAACGAGGAACTCGCGCGTTGCCACCGCGTGGCTTTCGTGCCGACCGCCGACGAATACTCCTCGCTCAACCTCGCCCAGGCGGTGGTCGTCTGTCTCTACGAGTGGCTGCAGGGCGGACGCCGCCACGGTGACGCGCCGCGCGCAAAGCCGGCGCGGGAGGCCGCAGCGGCCCGTTCCCAGGCCGAAGCCCTTGCCGACCTGCAGGGGGTCCTCGAGGAAATCGGCTTCCTCGACGGCGACCAGGGGGAGCGCGTGATGGCCACGATCACGTCGATGCTCACCAGGGGCGGGCTCGACGAACGCGAGGTGAGCATCCTGCGCGGCATCGCGCGACAGATGCGATGGGCGGCCCGCGGCCGGCCCACGAAGACGCAGGGGCCGGCACAGTAGGGCGCCCGCCAAACCGCGCATCGCCCGTGTTGCAAGGAGGGGATACGGCGCATACGGTGCGCCCTTGCCGGAATCGCCGGGCGGACAGTTCAGGCTGAAGTGGAGGGGAACATGGTCGTCGTCATCGCCAAGATCAGGGCCAAGGCCGAGCATGCGGACGAGGTCGCCGATCATTTTCGCGACATGGTGGGCTGGGTCGCGAGCAGCGAGCCCGCCACCCTCACCTACGCCTGCAACCGCTCCCAGTCGGACCCCGGCGAGTTCGTGTTCTTCGAGCGCTACGCCGACATGGACGCGTTCCAGGCCCACTCCAAGTCGGCCCGCTTCGGGGAACTCCTCGGCCAGCTCAAAGGGAAGCTGGCCGGCGCGCCGGAACTCGTGATGCTCGACGAGGTGGCCGCCAAGATCTAGGCGGACCTGGCCCGGACGAGGGCAGGGCGCCGTTGCGCCCGATCGAGAGTCAAAGTTGCTGAACCGCTCGATTCGTTCGATCGCACGACGTCCGCGCCTTTCCCTGCTGCTCATGGTGGGGGCGACCCTCGTGGCGCTCTCGGGGATCGCCCGCATCGGCTTCGACGGATCGCTGGCCTCCCTCAGCGTTCCCGACGATCCCGCCCGCATCTACAACGAACAGATCCGCCGCGAGTTCGGCGACGAGGAGATCGGCATCGCCCTCCTCGCGAGCGACGACGTCTATTCGCCCGAGAACGTCACCGCCCTGCGTGAACTGACCGAGCGCCTGGCGGGCGTGGACGGTGTCAGCCGCACCCTCAGCATCGCCAACGCTTCCGATCCGGTGGCCGATGTCTTCAACCCGCCGCCCTTGCTCGAGGCGGGGCCGGTCACCGCGGCCTCGATCGCGAAGCTGCGCGAACGGGTTGCGGCCAACCCCATCTACGTTCCCAACCTCGTCTCCGCCGACGGCAAGGCGGCGGCGGTTACCGTGTTCTTCAAGAACGCCGTCACCACCGACGACGAGGCGGCGGTGGACCGCGACGTGCAGGCTGTGCTTGCCGGCTACCGCGGCGACGGCACCATCCACTACACCGGCATGTCGCACATCCGCGTGCAGGCCGTCGAACGCATGCAGCACGACCTGCTCGGCTTCTTGCCGGCCAGCCTGCTGCTGATGGCGGTGGTGCTCTACGGCATCTTCCGTTCGGTGCGCGCCACGCTGCTGCCGCTGGCGGCGCTGGCCCTGGACGTGGGCTGCCTGGTCGGCCTGATGGGCTGGTTCGGCGAGCCGATCACCCTGGCCACGCTGGTGCTGCCTTCGCTGCTGCTGGTGATCGGCGGTTCCTACTCGATCCACATCGTGGACGCCTACCTCGAGCTGGTGCGCAACCCGCAACTGGCCGACCTCGACAGCGAGGAGATCTTCTCCCGGATCCTCGGGGAGATCGGCCTTCCGGTGCTCGTCTCGGCCTTCACCAACGCGATCGGCTTCGGCTCCCTGGCCATCCATCCCATCCCGGCCATCGCGGCCCTCGGCAAGTTCGCGGTGCTCGGCATCGCGGTGGTCACCGTGGGCTGCGTGCTCGGCATTCCGCTCGCGCTGCTGAGCATGCCCGGACGCCGCGCCCGGCCGGCGCCCGCGCCGGCCGGCGGCGAAGCG
>JBHEPB010000314.1:0-5842 GCA_046260515.1 Binatia bacterium | reverse complement strand
CTCCTCGACCTGGCGCTCGAGGGTCCCGACGCGGCGCTTGATGCCGTCGAGATCACTGCGCACCGCCACGCCGAGGGCGGAAAGCACGCGCTCGACCTGCTTGCGGGCTTCCTTCTCGAAGTTCTCGATGGCCTTCTGGCTCGTCTCGGTGGCGTCCTTGCGGAGCGACTTCACGCGCTTGTCCACGGTGCCGCGAAGATCGTCCACGGTGTCGACCACGTCGGCGCGGACGCCCTTGACGGTCTTGGTAACGCGCTTGGTGACGGTCTCGCCGAGGTCGTTCACCCTCTCGACGATGTCGCCGAGTTGGCGACGGCTGCTCTTGGGTATGTAACGGGCCGCCTCGCGGGTGACGCGGTTGGCGGTCTTCTCGAGATCCTTGCGAAGGCGGGCCACGCGCTTCTCGATCTCACGGAATCCGGGGATGGTGGTCGCACTCTTCTTCGTTCGGGTTGCCATGTTGGTTCCTCCTGACCTCGATGGATGCGCCGCGCTCCAGGTCGTTGGCGGTCGGTCCTTCCAGAGAGTCTGTAGTGCCGGGCCCGCCCTCATCGGTCGGGCGTGCCCAGCTGGCGTTTCGTTTCTAACACGATGCGTCAGGCTGTCAACGCAGTGCGGCATTTTTCTGGGGCGGCGGGTCGAGAAAGGTGAAAGTTGAAAGGAGGGGAACCAACGGCAGGGAGAGCCGGACGCCGGGGCGCGGGCCTGCGAAGGGTCGCGAGCTCCCAAGTTTTGTCAGTTATTCCAGGTTGTCTGGGCCGAACGGCCCAGCGAGTTGGGTAGGGCCCGTGGCCCTGGTCAGTCGCCGCTTCCCGAAGTCGAGCCGCCCCCGGAATCTCCGCCGGAGGAACCTCCCGAGGTTCCGCCGGAGGAACCTCCCGAGGATCCGCCCGAGGGCGTGGCCTTCTTCTGATAGGCGTCCGAGTACCAGCCCCCGCCCTTCAGCGTGAACGCCGACGAGCTGATGAGCTTGGTGACCTTGGCCTTGCAGGTGGGGCAGCGCGAAAGGATGGGATCGCTCAGGGACTGGCGATGCTCGAACTCTCCGCACTTGGGACAGGCGTACTCGTAAATGGGCATCGTTCGACTCGGGGAACCGGCAGGTTTCGGACGCGCGGAAGCTAGGCAGCGACCCCCGGGTTGTCAACGAAGCGGGCGGCGCGCGGGGCGGCAGGGTCTGTTGACCATGCATACACTATGTACGACTCTCTATGCATGAGAACCACGCTGGACATCGACGCCAAGCTGCTCGCCGACGCCATCGCAGCCAGCGGCGCCCCGAATAAATCGGCCGCGGTCCGCCTCGGGCTCGAGGCCCTGGTAAGCAGCGCGGCCCGCCACAGGTTGGCGGCGCTGCGGGGACGGCTGCCCGATGTCCAGGCGCCTCCTCGCCGACGCCCGCTGCCGGCGGATGCGCCGCGTTGATCCTCGTCGACACCTCGGTGTGGGTAGAGCACTTCCGAGGCGACCGCCGCGCGGCCCGGCTTGCCGACCTGTTGGAGGACGGTGAGGTCCTCCTGCATCCCTGGGTCCTCGGTGAGCTGACGCTGGGCGGCCTTGGCGCGGCGTCCGCAACGGTCATCGCCGACCTGCGGCGCCTACCCGCCGCGCCCGAGATCCCGCAGGAGGAAGTTCTCACCCTGATCCTGGACCGGCGGCTCGCCGGTCGCGGAATCGGCTGGGTGGACGCCCACCTCGTCGCCAGCGCGCTGGTGGCCGGGTGCGATCTCTGGACGGCGGACATGCGCCTGGACAGCGTGGCCCAGGAACTCGGCGTGCCGACTGGCGGCTGAGCGAGAGAGCGGAGTTCAGCCGGGCGGCCCGGCGGCTTTCCCAAGGCGCTCGGCTACGGCCGCCGGATCCTCGCACTCGATTCTCACCGTCTTGGAGCGGCCCGTCTGTCCGACCACGAGGGTGGCGGATCGCAGCGGCAGGCCGGCGCTGCGGGCCAGCAGTTCGAGCACCGCGCGGTTGGCTTCGCCCTCGACCGGCGGCGAGGTCACCTGGAGTTTGAGCCGGTCGCCGAGGACGCCGGCAATGCGGTCCCGCGACGAACGCGGAACCACCCTCACGTCCACCTCCACGGCTCCGGGCCGGATGCGCAGCCACTTTGCGGCCGTCTCCGGAAGCGCGGCCACGGCAGGGTTCAGCCTTTGCCGAGTTCGACCGAGCGGCGGGCGGCGGCCGCCACGGCGCCCTTGACCGTCTCCACGAACTTCTTCTCGTCCAGGATCGCGAGGCCGGCCAGCGTGGTGCCGCCGGGGCTGGAAACCGCGCGGCGCAGGTCGGCCGGCTCCTGGCCGGTTTCGATCATCATCGCGGCGGCGCCGGCGATGGTCTGGTAGGTGAGGGCGCGGGCGAGGCCCGCTTCGAGGCCGCCCTTCACCGCCGCCTCGGTCAGCGCCTCGGCGAATCGGTACACGTAGGCCGGACCCGATCCGCTGAGCGCCGTCACCACATGCATCAGCTTCTCGTCGCGAATCACGTGGGCGATGCCGACGGCGGCGAAGAGGCGGGTCACCAGCTTCACGTCGGCGGCCGTGGCGCGGCGGCCGGGACAGATCACCGAGGCGCCCTTGCCGACCAGGGATGGCGTGTTCGGCATCACGCGCACCACGCGCGCTTTGGCTCCGAGGAGCTTCTCGAGGCGGGGCAGCATCACGCCGGCTGCTATCGACACGAAGAGTTCGCGGCCGGTCACCGAGGGGGCCAGCGCTTCGAGGACGGCGCCGAGAACCTGGGGTTTGACGGCCAGCACCACCGTGGAGCTTGAGGCGAGAAGCTCGGCGTTGTCGGCCGTGACGGCCACCTTGTAGCGGCGGGCGATCGCGCGGCGGCGCGCGGCATCGGGTTCGGAGACCAGCAGCGATTCGGCGGCCAGTCCGCTCGCCAGCAGGCCCTTCAGCATGGCCTCGGCCATGTTGCCGCCGCCGATGAAGCCGACGGTGATTTTTCTTGCGGACGACCGGGCGGGCTTGCCGCCGACCTTGGCGCCGGGTTTGCCGCCGCTGCTTCCGGCGGACTTGCCGGCCGATCTGGGCGCGGACCTACTCGCGGATTTGCCCGCGGGCTTGCCGGCGGGCTTCGTGGGATCTGCCTTCTTCGCCATGAACACTCCTGTTGAGGCCGCGACCTCAGCCGCGGGGCCTTTCTCCGAAGATCGCCGTGCCGATGCGTACGAGGGTGGCGCCCTCGGCCACCGCCTCCTCGAAATCGCCGGTCATCCCCATCGACAGTTCCCCGAGCGGCGCGTGATCGAGGCCGAGGGCGGCCAGACCCGTGGCCAGTTCGCGCAGGGCGGCGAACTGAGGCCGGGCCGGCGAGTCGGGATCGGCCACGCCCATGAGGCCGACGAAGCGGACGCCGCCGTGGCGACCGGCTTCCTCCAGGAAGGCCGCGGCCGCGGCCGGATCGATGCCGGCACGCGCGGTTTTTGCGCCGCCGCCGGACTCGGTCGAGCCGCCGCCGCCGGCCGCAGCGCCGAGCCGCACCTGCATCAGGACTTCGGCCATGCGGTTCTCGCGAGTCGCCGTGCGCGACAGCGCCGCCACCGTGCTCAGCGAATCGATGCCATGCAGCGTGGTGAACCCCGCGAGGGCCTGCGCGGCCTTGTTGGACTGGAGCTTCCCGATCAGGTGCCAGCGGGCGGCGGGCATCTCTGCCGCAAGCTCGGCGATCTTGGCCAGCCCTTCCTGGACGTAGTTCTCGCCGAAGTCCCGGTGACCGGCGGCATAAGCGGCACGCACCTCGTCGGCAGGGAGCTTCTTGGTGACCGCGACGATGCGCACTTCCTCGCCGCGCCGTCCGGCCGAAGCCGCCGCCGCGTCGATGCGCTCGCGAATCGCGGACAGCCGGGCGCGGATCTCTTCGGTGCGCCCGGCCAAGCGGCCGTCGTCGTCGGCGCCGCTCACCCGGGCACGATGCCGCCTCGCGACAGGGCGGCCACCACCGGCGCCATCGGCAGCCCGATCACGTTGTCGAGGGGACCGGCGATGGCGCCGATAAAGCGGCGTCCCTCGCCCTGGGCCGCGTAGGCGCCGGCCTTGTCCATGGGCTCGCCGGTGGCAGCGTAGGCCTCGGCCTCGCTTCTCGCGATCTCGCGCATGCGCACCGTCGAGCGGGTGATCCCGCATTCGGGCTGCCCGGCTTGCGGCGACGCCGGCAGCAGGGCCCACGCGGTGAGGACCAGGTGGTTGCGACCGGCCAGCGACATCAGCATGTCGGCCGCTTCGCGCGGATTGGCTGGTTTTCCGAGGATGCGCTCGCCGATGACCACCGTGGTGTCGGCGGCCAGCACCAACTCGGCGGGGGCGTCCGGGGGCCGGGAGGCCGCGCGGCGGCGAACCACCGCCTCGGCCTTCTCGATGGCCAGGCGCACGGTGGCCGCAACCGGCGACTCGCCTTCGTGGATGCTCTCGTCGATGTCGGCCACGTCGATCTCGAACTCGAACCCGGCCTGGCCAAGGAGTTCGCGCCGCCGTGGCGATCCGGAAGCGAGGACGAGAAGCGGGCGCTGCATCGCTGCATTCTCAAAGCCGCTCGGGTAAAGTCAATGCGATGAGCAACGCTGCGCCGTTTCGACACAAGTTCTTGTCCTCCTCCGCCATCGCACCCTTCCTCGCCTGCGCAGTCGTCCTCGGCTGCTCGACGTCGCCGGTGGAGGCGCGGTCTTCCTCCAGCAGCGCGCCCAAGGCCGCCGCGGAGTCTGCCGCCAAAGCCAAGGCGGCGCCCTCCCCTCGTCACCACGATTCCGAGCTCGGCCGCGCCGTCGCCGCGGTGGAAAGCGACCCGCGCGCGGCCGCTTCTTCCCTGGATGCCCTCGCGAAGAAGATGCCCTGGCTGGACGACGTGCTGGCCTACTACGCCGCGATGGCCCGCGGCCGCTACGACAGGGCGGCCGGCCGACGCGGCTTCGAGGCTTTCCTCAACGATCACAACGGTTCCATCCTGTTCGCGGATGCCACTGCCGAGCTGGCCCTGCTGACGGAGGCCGACGGCGACGTGGAGAGGACGCTGGCCCTGGCCGAGCGCTACGGCCGCGGCGGGGAGGATGGAGAGTCGGCCGCAGCCGGCGTCTGCCTCGCCGCCGGGCGTTTGCTGGCTTCCAGGGATGCTTCGAGGGCCGCATCGTACCTGCAGTGCGCGCGCACCAAGGCCCCGCTCTCGAACTCGGCTCGCGCCGCCTACGACGTTCTCCTGGAGCTTCGTCGCGACAACCCGCAGCTGCGTCCGAGCGATGCCCAGGGCCTCTACGCCGAAGCCAGGCTGCTCGCCCGCGAAGGCCGCACAGCAGAGCAGGTGGCCACGCTGCGCGAGTTGCTGACCCGCCACCCCGGAAGCCCGTCGGAGGCAGAGGCTGTGCTCGCCTACGGCCGCGCCCTGGCCAAGTCCGACAGCAAGGCCGCCGGCGCCGACTTCTTCGAGAAGAAGGCCGAAGCCGCCGCCGGCGCCCGCAAGGCCAAGCTGCTCTACGAAGCAGCCACCCTGCGATGGAACGACGATCGCAACGCCGAGGCCCGCAAGCTCTTCGAGCGCATGCTGGCCCTGAAGACCGGCATCGGCGACGAGCAGCAGGCCCTCTACGCGCTGGCCCGCATCAGCGACGCCGAGGGACGGCGCGCGGACGCCATCTCCTATTTCGGACGCGCGGCCTCAGCCGCCAAGGGCGCCGTGCGCGCCGACAGCCAGTGGCGCCAGGGCTGGGTGTCCTACCGCGCCAAGGACTACGACACGGCCGCCAAGGGCTTCGCTTCGATGGCCGCTTCGGCCACGCGCGGATCGGACACCGATGGCCGCAGCGAGGCGCTCTACTGGCAGGGTCGTTCCCTGGAGAGGCTCGGCC
>JBHEPB010000311.1:0-14639 GCA_046260515.1 Binatia bacterium | reverse complement strand
GGCGGCCGGCCGCCTCGCAGCGCAGGCGCGGCGACGTGAGGCGATCGGTCACTCCGGTGGTCACGAGGATCTCATTCGGCACCGCCAGTTCGCCGAGGCGCGCGGCCAGGTTGACGACGGGGCCGTAGTAGTCGCCGCAGCGGTCGAGCAGTTGACCTTCGGCCAGGCCCCCGCGCGGCGTCACCGTGGGATCCCCGGCGAAGCGCTCGACCAGGGTGAGCGCGATGTCGCACGCGGAATCCGCGTCGGACGTTACGAACATCACTTCGTCGCCGATGAACTTGACGACGCGGCCGCGGCGATTGATGGCCACGTCGTGGGCAACTTCCTCGAAACGGTCCACCATGGCCGCAAGGTCCCTGGATGACAGTCTCTGGGAGAGGTTGGTGGAGCCGACGAGATCGACGAAGCCCACGCAGCCGTAAACGGTGTCCTTGTCGGAGCTGTTGCTGCGGCCCTCGCGCAGCCTGGTGGTGGCGATCTGAAGGTGGAGGGACAGCAGGCCCGTCATGATCCTGGCCGGGGCGTCGGCCGTCTGGACGGCAAGGAGGTTGGCCCTGGCGAGGTCGAGTTCGTCGGCGCCGCCTTCGGCCAGTGCGCGCATCCTGCCAGCGTTGGTGGAGGCCATGGCCTCGGCGATGCGGCTCACCGAGGAGCCGAGGACGCGCGAGAGCCGCAGCATGCCGATCTCGCCGAAGAGGCCGACGCCGCCCGCCACCGACTCGAACATGCGGGCTTCGGCCTCGTTGCACCAGGGCGCGTCGGCCGGCACCGGCGGCAGTGCGAAGGCAACGCGGAAAGCCTCGATGAGCTCCATGGCGACACCGAGACGGTCGGCGAGATGCTGCTGCGTGAGGTAGGGGCCGGGTCGGAGGGCGTTGGTCGAGGCGACGTAGGGAAGCTGGCCGCGCTCGTTGGCGTGCTGCATCTGTTCCAGGGGCACGCCGAGTTCCACGAGCCATTGGAGCAGGGCCAGGCGGGCAGCCGCCCCGGGCGCGGCCGGATCGTAGAGTCCCGCGGCTTCGAACTCGGCAGCTTCCATGCCCGCCGCGATACGCGCAGGCCCCCCGCGGGTCAAGAAAACCCGGGACAGGTACAGGTTTCGCTGCGCGAAACCTGTACCTGTCCCGGGTTTTCTTGGGGGACGCTTGCCACGTCCTCCCACGGCCGATATCTCGGTAGGCGGGGCAACGCGCACCGTCCGCACGGTGAAACACCGGCAATGGCAGAACCATCCACCGCGATCGAGGTATCCGCCGGCGACGACGGGCGAGCCGTCGTCGCCCTGGCCGGCGTCTGGTCCATCCAGGAGGCCCTGCCCGAACCGGAAGCCTCGGCCCAGGAGGTCCTCGGCCTCTCCCCGAAAACCCTCGCCTTCGAAACCGGGAACGTCACCCGCTGGGACTCGGGCCTCCTCGTCTTCCTGATCCGCTTCGAGCACCTCCTCCAGGACAAGGGCATCACGATCGAGCGCGGCGGGCTTCCCGAGGGCGTGCGCGACATGCTCGCCCTGGCCGAGGCCGTGCCCGAGCGCGAGGGAGCCCGCGGCCAGGACGTCGATCTCATCTGGATCGGCGACCTCGGCGTGTGGGCGGCCGGCATGTGGCAGGGCATCCGCGAGGTCCTCGCCTTCATCGGCAACTGCGTCCTCGCCTTCGGCAACCTCGCGCGCGGCCGGGCCCGCTTCCGCCGCTCCGACCTTTTCCTCTTCATGCAGGAAGCCGGTGCCGAGGCCCTGCCCATCGTCACTCTCATCAGCTTCCTCGTCGGCACCATCCTGGCCTTCGTGGGCGCTGTGCAGCTCGAGCAGTTCGGCGCCGCCATCTACGTGGCCAACCTGGTCGGCATCGCCATGGTGCGCGAGATGGGCGCCATGATGACGGGCATCGTGATGGCCGGCCGCACCGGCGCGGCCTACGCCGCCCAGCTCGGCAGCATGAAGGTGAACCAGGAGGTGGACGCCCTTTCCACCATGGGCATCTCGCCCCTGGAGTTCCTGGTGCTGCCGCGCATGATCGCGCTGGCGCTGATGATGCCGCTGCTCTGCCTCTACGCCGATGCGGTCGGTATCCTGGGCGGCGCCGCCGTCGGCGTGATCGGCCTCAACCTCTCGCCCGTCACCTACTACCAGTACACCCAGTGGGCGGTGCAGCTCGACGACCTCTTCGGCGGCCTCGCCAAGGCCTCGGTCTACGGCGTGCTCATCGCGCTGTTCGGCTGCCTGCGCGGCATGCAGTCCGGCAACAGTTCCTCGGCGGTGGGCGATGCGACGACCAAAGCCGTCGTCAGCAGCATCGTCGCCATCATTTCGGCCTGCGGCCTCTTTGCGGTGATCTTCTATGTCCTCGGCATCTGATGTAGCGGCGACCACAAACGGTGCGGGAACGACGGGCGCGGCGCCGGCGTCCGAGGCGCGTATCACCGTCAAGGACCTGACCATGGCCTTCGGCGACTTCGTCGTGATGCGCGACCTCAACTTCACGGTGAATCGCGGCGACGTGTTCATCATCATGGGCGGCAGCGGTTGCGGCAAAAGCACCCTGCTCAAGCACATGATCGGCCTCATCGAACCGGCCAAGGGCGAGATCTTCTACGGCGACCAGAGCTTCACCCGCGCCGAGCCGTCGGTGCGCGAAAAGATGCTGCGCACCTTCGGTGTGCTCTACCAGACCGGCGGGCTGTGGAGCTCGATGACCCTGGCCGAGAACGTCGCCCTGCCCTTGTACGAGTTCACCGACCTCAAGCCCGCGCAGATCAGCGAGATCGCCGCCCTGAAGCTCGCGCTGGTGGGGCTGGCCGGTTTCGAGGAGTACTACCCTTCGCAGATCAGCGGCGGCATGCAGAAGAGGGCCGGCCTCGCGCGCGCGATGGCCCTCGACCCCGACATCCTGTTCTTCGACGAGCCTTCGGCCGGCCTCGACCCCATCAGCTCGCGCCTGCTCGACGATCTCATCCTGGAACTCCAGGCCAGCCTGGGCTCGACCATCGTCGTCGTCACCCACGAACTCGCCAGCATCTTCGCGATAGGGAGCAACTGCGTGTTCCTCGACACCGACACCAAGACGATGATCGCAAGCGGCAACCCGAGCGAGTTACGAGATTCGCACCCCGATCCCAAGGTCCGGCGCTTCCTGACCCGTGGCGGCCAGGGCGAGGAGGCAGTTCATGTCCAAGAAAAGTAACCCGATCACCATCGGCGCCTTCGTGGTCGGGGCCATCACGCTCGCCATCATCGGGCTGATGGTCTTCGGCTCCGGGCGCTTCTTCCGCGAGACCTACGAGTACATCCTGTACTTCGAGAGCGACGTCAGCGGCCTGTCCAAGGGCGCCAATGTGAAGCTCAAGGGCGTCTCCATCGGCACCGTCAACGAAGTGCTGCTCAACGTGGGCGACATGAGCGCGCTGTCGGGCAAGACGGCCAAGTGGTACGTCCCGGTCATCATTTCGCTCGACGCCGACAAGACCTCGGCGCTCGGCTCCACCGCCAAGCCCGACCCCGAGACCGTCGCCGGTCTCGTCGAACGCGGCATGCGCGCCCAGCTGGCCTCCGAGAGCCTGGTGACCGGCGTCCTCTACGTGAAGCTCGACTTCTTCCCCGGCACCCGCGGACTGAGGCTGGCCTCCGAGGTCGGCGCTCCGTATCCGGAGATCCCGACCCTGCCCACCCAGCTCGAGGAAGTGACCACCAAAGCCATGCAGTTCCTGGCCGACCTCCAGCTCATCGACCTGAGGGGACTGGTGGAGGAGATCAAGGGAGCCACGGTCTCGGCGCGCACCCTTCTCGAATCCCCGGGCCTTCAACAGGCCATCGACAACCTGGACGACACGCTGGTGAGCCTGGATTCCACCCTGGCGAGCGTGCGGGAAGCCGCGGAGTCCGCCCAGGGGGTCATGGATCCCCTCGGCGAGCAGATGGAGCCCACGCTGGTGGACCTTCGCGCCACGCTGGCCGACCTGCGAAGCACGGTCAACGGGGCAGGCGCCATCCTGAAACCCGACTCTCCCCTCATCGTCGCTCTCCAGAAAACACTCGAGGACGCCGCCGTCACCGTCAAGACCATCAAGGACTTCGCCGCCCTCCTCGAGCGCAATCCTGACGCGCTCCTGCGCGGCAAAGGCACGCCCAAGGAGAAACGATGAACATCCCAGCTTTGCACCGCTCCCCTCGCCTCGCGCGCGCGACGGCTTCCCTGGTTGCCGCCCTCATGGTCGTGACCGGCGCGACCGGCTGCTCCATCCTGAAGGCGGCCCCCGACCACTCGCGCTACTTCGTGCTGGCGTCCACCGCCACGCCAGCCGTCACGGTTGGTGAGGGCTCCGGCGACGCCGCGGCGCCGGCCGACCGCGCGCCGGGCCGCCGGCGTCCCGACGTCCACTTCGGGCTCGGCCCCATCAAACTGCCCGGCTATCTCGACACCCAGAGTATCGTGAAGACGGACACGAACGGCCGCATCGAGTACGTGCGCGACGCCTACTGGGGAGAGCCCCTGGCCGACGGTTTCGCCCGCGCCCTTCTCTATCGCACCGGAGCCCGCATCGGCACTTCGCACGCCGTGGCCTTTCCCTGGTACGCCACCATGCGTGTGGACTGGAAGGTCCCGGTGGACGTGCTGCGCTTCGAGGCCACCGACGACGGCCGCGCCGTGCTCGTGGCGCGCTGGAGCATCGAGCGCACCTCCGACGGCCGGGTCGTAGCAGGGGGCCAGTCGGTGCTCGAGGAGACGGGCGGTACCGACGCCGTCCTCATCGTGGACGCCCTCAACCGCTGCATCGACCGCCTCGCCGACGATATCGCCACCACGCTCACGGGCCCCGCCGCCGTCGCGCCGGGGGCGAGTGACAAGGGGCGGAGCCCCCGCTAAACCTCCGGGCGGAGGATCGGGAAGCAGCATGCCCAGGGAACTCGAAGAAGGAACCGACGTCCGGCTGGATTTCGCCAAGCTGAAGAAGATCGGCGAGAAGGGACAGCACGTGGTGCCGGTAGTCCTCCAGCACGCCGACACCAGGGACGTGCTCTACCTGGGCTACGCCAACGACCTCGCCCTGGCCGAAACGCTGAAAACCCGCCGCGCCGTGCTCTGGTCCACCTCGCGCAACGAGCTGTGGCGCAAGGGCGAGACCTCCGGCGACGTGCTCCAACTGGTCGACGTGCGCATCAACTGCGAGCAGAACTCGCTGCTGTACGTGGTGCGACCGGTGAGCAGCGGCTGCTGCCACACCCGGGACTCGTCCGGCCGCACGCGGGCCACCTGTTACTACCGGCGCCTGGATTCGGCTGAGGCCGCTTCGTTCCTCGACGGCATGCGCTAGACGGGGCCGCCGCCGGCGGCCGCGCCAAGAGCTGCGCCGAGAGCCTCGCCAAGAGCCTCGCGTGGACACGGCGCCGACCGACCGGGCCAAGGGAGCAGACGCATGAAGGAAACCCGCCACACGTTCTGCCGCATCTGCGAAGCCCTGTGCGGCCTCGAGGCCGACGTGGAAGACGGGCGCGTCGTGGAGATCCGCCCCGACGCCGAGCACGTCGTCACCGGCGGCTTCGCCTGCACGAAGGGCCTCAAGCAGCACCGGATGTACGACTCGCCGGACCGGCTGAAGTACCCGCAAAAGCGCATTGGCGATCGCTGGCAGCGCATTTCCTGGGACCAGGCCAACTACGAGATCGGCGAGAAGGTGAAAGCCATCCGCGGCGACACCGGCCCCAACTCGATCGCGATGTACGTGGGCACCGCCGCCGGCTTCGGCGTGCTGCACCCGGCTTTCGCCCAGGGCTTCATGACGGGGCTCGGCTCCAAGAGCATGTACTCGTCGGCCACCCAGGACTGCGCCAACAAGTTCGCGGTGTCCCGCCAGGTCTATGGCTTTCCCTTCACCCAGCCCTTTCCCGACCTCGAGCACACGGGCTGCCTCATCATCACCGGCGCCAACCCGGTGATCTCCAAATGGAGCTTCCTGCAGGTCTCCAATCCCATCAAGCGCCTGCGCGACATGGAGGCGCGGGGAGCCAAGATCTACATCGTCGATCCCCGCCACACCGAGACCGCCAAGGTGGCCGGCGAGCACGTCTTCATCCGCCCGGGCACCGACGTCTTCTACTTCCTGGCCTTCCTGCGCGAACTGATCGCCACCGGCGGCGTGGACCGCGACCGCGTGTCCGCCCACATGCGCGGCTTCGCTGACCTGGAGAAACTGGCCGAGCCGTGGACGCCCGAGCGCACGGCCGAAGTGACGCAGATCCCCGCCGAGAAGCTGCGCGAGATGGTGGCCCATTACCGCGAAGCACGCGGCGCCGCCATGTACTGCTCCACCGGCGTCAACATGGGCGGCAACGGCTCGCTGGCCTTCTGGATCCAGGAGTGCATCAACGCGGTGTCGGGCAACCTCGACCGCCGCGGCGGCACGCTGGTGGGAATGGGCGTCACCGACTTCATCGCCTTCGGCAAGAAGACCGGCACGCTGCTGAGCGACGAAGTGTCGCGCGTGGGCGGTTTTCGCGCCACCAACGACGCCTTTCCCGGCGGCATCCTGGCCGACGAGATCCTGATGCCGGGGCGCGGACAGGTGCGCGCGCTGTTCGTCACCGGCGGCAATCCCATGCTGACCATGGCCAACGGCGGGCGCCTTCGCGAGGCCTTCGAGAAACTCGAGCTGCTCGTCACCCTGGACATCTTCCGCACCGAGACGGGCTCGCTCGCCCACTACAACCTGCCCTGCACCTCGCCCCTGCAAAGGCCCGACCTGCCCTTCATCTTCCCGCTGATGCTCGGGCTCCAGTCCAAGCCCTACCTGCAGGCTACCGACCGCCTGGTCGCGCCCGAAGGCGAGCAGCGCGACGAGGCGACCATCTACCTCGACCTCGCGCGGGCCAGCGGCGTGTCGCTGTTCGGCTCTGCCCCGCTGCAGAAGACCCTGGAAGTGGCGAAGAAGGTGAACTCGCTGCGCCACCCCGGCGAGCAGCCGGCTATTCCCCAGAAAGCCATCCTCTCGGGTATCCTGCGCGCAACGAAGCAGGGCGGCTTCAACAAGCTTCTATCCGAAGAGCACGGCCGCGTGCGGCCCGACCACCAGGCCGGCACCTTTCTCGGCAAGCGCGTCATCACCGACGACCAGCGCGTCAACCTCGCCCCGCGCATCCTGATGGAACAGGCCGCCAAACTGGAAGCCGATTTCGAGACCGAACGCGCCAGCGCCGGCAAGCTGAAGCTCATCACTCGCCGCGCCGTCACCACCCACAACTCGTGGACCCACAACCTGGAAGAGTTCGTCGAAGCCGACCGCGTGACGAACTATCTCTACATGCACCCCGAGGACGCGCGCGCTGCGGGCATCGCCGAGGGCGAGCTGGCCGACGTCACCACCGACACCGCCACCGTGCGCGTGCCGGTAAAGCTGCTGCCCGAGCTGATGCCGGGCACCGTGGCGCTTCCCCACGGCTGGGGCCACCAGGCGGCCACCGGCCTCAGCGTCGCCAGCAAGACCCGCGGCGTGAACGTGAACCTGCTGTCGCCCGACGGGCCGGACCGCATCGAAAAGGTTTCGGGGATGGCGCATCTCACGGGGTTCCTCGTGGATGTGAAGCCGGCGGCGGGGGAGCTGGCGCACGACTGGTCGGGAGTGGGGTAAACAACCCCTCCGCGCCTCGGCCGGCAGTCGAGCACCTGGTTCCACGTCGAGTTGGCAGTTCAACGCGTGCTCTGCTCCCTTCCCTCCTCGGCCGGCAACCGAGCACCTGGGCGCGCCGTCAGCGCATCCAGTAAGCGAACACGGTCTGGAACGCCTGTCTGGCCGCCTTGTTGTCGGCGGCAGACAACTCGCCGATCACCTTGTCGACGAGGCCCGCGTCGATCGTCGCGACCTTGGACAGACGCAGGAGACTCGGGTGGAGCAGGCCCGCTTCCCTCCACTTCGAGAGCTCCACGTCGCCCTCGATTCGCAGGGCTTCGATCTGGCTGGTGATCATGGCCACGGTCACCAGGCGGTTGCGCGGAGACCGCGCCGACCCGCCCAGCACGAGAGCGGGGCGCTTCTTGGTGGTCTCCATGTCGGAGAACGGGAAGCGCACCAGCGCGATGCTGCCGGGTGTCACAGGCGGTCGTAGTCCGCGTCTCGCGGGTCGTCCCACTCCGCGAAGGAGGACTCCGCCAGGCGCGCAAGGGCCTTCGTCTCCAGCCGATCGGCGAACCAGGCCTCCAGGGCGCGGCTCAGGACGTCCTTGATCGTGGTATCCGACTCGTGGGCCTCGAGCTTCAGGAGCCGGACGAGCCGGGGGTCGGACAGTTCGGTAGAGAGCCGCATCGCCATCGGCACACGGGTACCGCCTTTATTCATTTCCGTCAATCTGGGTTTCTGTGCCAGTCCCGAGACCCAAGCATACCGAGCTCGCCCGACCGGCCCATTTTACGACCGGCCTGCAGCGGGAACGGTCGCAGCCGCGGCCGGGGGAAGGGGCAAGATCGCTGGCACTCCGCTCCGGATCTGTACCATCCGCTGCCTTGCCCCCACCGACTGGTCGGCATACTGGTCGGTTGACGGGGAAGCCGGTCGCGATCCCCTCGGGAGCAACCATGAAAATCGAAATCGGAGCGTACGAAGCCAGGACTCGCCTCGCCGAGCTTCTCCGCGACGTGCAGGCCGGGCGCCGATACACGATCACCCACCGGGGTCAGGCCATCGCGGATCTGGTGCCGGCAGGCGACGCCGGACGCCAGGACGCGGGAACCGCGGTTGCCGAGATGCTGCAATTCATGCGGCGGGATCCCGTCCGCGGCGTCGATCTCCAAACCCTGATCGAGGAGGGCCGTTCGTGACCTTCGTCCTCGACAATTCGGTGACCATGCGCTGGTACTTCGGCGACGACGCACCGTCGCCCATGGCCTACGCGACCCACGTCCTCGAAACTCTCACAACAGCCGATGCCGTCGTGCCGGTCGTCTGGAGCCTGGAAGTCGCCAACGTCCTTGCGCGTGCAGAAGCGAAAAAGCTCGCCACGGAGGCGAAGAGTGAAGCCTTCGTCGCGCTGCTACGGAGGTTGGCGATCAACGTCGACGGTGAAGGCGTGAACCATGCGCTGGAGAACACACTTCAACTCGCCCGACGATACGGCCTTTCCTCGTACGACGCCTCATATCTGGAGCTCGCCATGCGCGAAGGCCTCCCCCTGGCCACGCTCGACGAGGGCCTTCTCAAAGCCGCCAAGCGGGCCGGCGTGAAGCGCTACCCTGGGAAGTGACGCTGACGCGAGACGCAAGAGGCAGGTAATTCGGCGACCACCCTCCGCTCCCCAGGGGAAGGACCGCGCTCCCCTCACCGGCCATTTTCGCGGTAAAGTTGCCCGCAGGCCTTCCTTCCCGCTTCGCCGGTGCGCTAAAGTCGTTCCTTTCCTGGCCGCTTTCCGACGTCGCCCTGGCGATGCACGCGGCGCGCCCCTTCCGTCAGTCTACGGGAACGGCGGCGGACAGCGCCGCGAAGCAACGGTCGCCCGGTCGAACCCGCGGCGGCCCCGGACCGAGGAGGAACCGATGACGATTCTACGAATGGTGATGAGCATGGCACTGGTCGCCCTCTGCGCGGCCCATGCGCCGGCGGGAGATATCTCGTTGGAGGTGTGCGGCGACGTCAACGAGTCGGGCACGGTGTCCTCCACCGACGCCCTCCTGGTGCTGAAGGAAGCCGTCGGCCAGCCGGTCGCTCTGGTGTGCCCGGCCATCGATGCCCTGGCGGTGTGCCTGAATGGCGATTCCTGCGGGGACAACGTCGTCAACGCGGTCGGCGAGCAGTGCGACGGCGCCGATCTCGGCGGGGCGGACTGCGCGAGCCTGGCTTTCGGATTCGGGACGCTGGCCTGCAAGGGTAGCTGCAAGTTCGACGCCACGGGCTGCAAGGCATGCACGGGCCTCGTGTACGAAGACACCTGCTGGTTCCTCGGCGTGGACGGCGAGAGTTGCACCGAGGTCTGTGCAGGCGTCGGCCAGGTTTACGACACTGCGACCAGAAAGATCGCCGGTAGCGACGGCACCGACGGGGACTGCGAGAAACTGCTCGACGGGCTCGATGCTCCCGGCGCTGGGATGGGGGTCCCATCCTTCAACTGCGCGGTGGCGGCGGGTTGCGCCGAAGAGGGTGGCTTCCGCGGGCGTTGCGCCACGCCTCCCACGACCTCGAGCGCCGCGTTCGACGACGGCGCGCGAGTCTGCGCGTGCACGAGCGAGTGTGAAGGCGTGGCCCATGCCGGCGCCTGCTGGTTCTTCGGTGCCGACGGAGAGAGCTGCGACGAAGTCTGCGACGGCGTTGGCAAGGTGTACAGCGATGCGACCAAGGCCGTCGCCGGAAGTGACGGCTCCGACGAAACCTGCGAGCGCCTGCTCGACGAGCTCGGCGCCCCCGGCACGGGGCTCGAGTTCCCATCCTTCGACTGCGGGGTAGCGTCGGGTTGTACGGAAGAGGGAGGCCTGCGCGGGCGTTGCGCCACGCCTCCCACCACCTCGAGCGCCAGTGACCCGGTGGGCGCGAGGGTCTGCGCCTGCGAGTGAGCCGGCGCGAACAGTACCGCCTGCTGCGGATGGTCGCCCTCGGCCTCGCCATCCCGCACGGCCGCGATGGCGATTCTCGCAGGCCTCGTGGTAGACGAGGGGCAGGCGAAACGGCGCGGGACTGATCGGGCGTGGAGGAAGACTGCCACGGCGCCTCCGACGCCCCACCGGAACCGACGATGCTGAACTTCCTGCCCGCCTTCGTGAAGATCCCCCTCGGGCTGCTGCTGGTCGCGCTCAATACCGTGGTGCACGCGGTGCCCGTGTTCACGCTGGCCCTGCTGAAGCTCCTGCTGCCGCTGCCCGCCGCACGCACCTCCCTTTCGCGCGCGCTCATCCTGGCGGGCGAGAGCTGGATCGCCGTCAACGGCTTCATCTTCCGGGTGATCACCAGCATCCGTTGGGAAGTGGAGGGCGTGGAAAGCCTTCGCTACGAGGGCCACTACCTCGTGCTCAGCAACCACCAGAGCTGGGTGGACATCCCGGTGCTGCAGAAGATCTTCAACAAGCGCCTGCCCTTCCTCAAGTTCTTCCTCAAGAAGGAACTGATCTGGGTGCCGATTCTCGGCCTGGCCTGGTGGGCCCTCGATTTCCCCTTCATGAAGCGCCACTCGAAGGAGTTCCTCGAGAAGCACCCGGAGTTGAAGGGCAGCGACATGGAAACGACCCGCAAGGCCTGCGAGCGCTTCCGCCTGGTGACCGTGTCGGTGATGAACTTTGTCGAGGGCACGCGCTTCACCGAAGGCAAGCGCGAACGCCAGCAGTCGCCGTACCGGCACCTGCTGAGGCCCAAGGCCGGCGGCGTTGCCTTCGTGCTGGGCGCGATGGGCGACATCCTGCAGGAGGTGATCGACGTGACCATCGCCTACCCCGGCGGGCGCGCCGACTTCTTCGACCTGCTGGCCGGCCGCCTGAAGACGATCCGCGTGCACGTGCGCTCGATGCCCATCCCGAGGGAGCTGGTCGGCGGCGACTACGAGAACGACCCCGTGTATCGCGAGCGCATCCAGGGCTGGCTCGCCTCCCTGTGGACCGAGAAGGACGAGATGATCGGGCGCATGCTCGCGGGGCGACCGGCGCTGCCCGCCGTGCAGGACGAATCCGGGATCTGAACCTCGCCTCGGCCACTGGAGCTATCCCACCCCGACAGGTATCCCTCGGTTCCAGTGCACGCAGCTCTTCCCATTCGCACGTCGCGCACGTCGCGCACGCCGCGCCGTCGCCGCTGGGCCGCGGTCGTCGTCGTCCTCGCTCTGCTGCTCGCGGCGTGGCGTCCCCTCCAGAAGACGGCCACGCACGGCATGACCTGGGACGAACACCTGGAGTTGCAGTCCCTCGGCGCGCACATGGACCTGGCCGCCTCGGCCGGCGGCCAGGCGCCGGCGCCGGTTCTCCGCGACTTCCGCGGACACCTCGAATACTACGGCATCGTCAACAAGCTTCCCGGGCTGCTGCTCTGGAGGACGGCCCAGCATTTTGCGCCGGGGCCAGCCGCGACCGGCTGGCGGTTCGATCGCACCGCGCTCGCTGCTTTCCACGCCTCGGCCATCGCCTTCGGCCTGCTCACGGCCTGGGCCTGTCGCGGCCTCGCCCGAGCCTGGCCCGGCGGTGGCGTCGCGCCGCTGGCGGCGCCGTTGCTGCTGCTGCTCTACCCGCGCTTCGTCGGACACGCCTTCTTCAATCTCAAGGATGTCCCCTTCGCCGCGGTCTACACGCTGCTCACGTGGCAGATGATCGCGGCCGTCCTCTCGACCAGGCCCGCCGCCGCCCGTCGTGCCACCGCCTTTGCCGTCTTGCTCGGCGGCGCACTGGCCGCGATGAAAGCGCCCGGAGTAGCGGCGCTGTGGCCGCTCCTGCCGGCCGCACTCCTGGCCGGACGAAGCACGGCCATCGCGAGCCCCGGCGCCGGGCTGCGAATCGCGTGGCTGCTGGCCCCGCTGCTGGCCCTCGGCATCGCCGTAGCCGCAACCCCTGCCGCGTGGAGCAGCCCTCTCCAGTGGACCCTGGGCGCCCTCGGCATGTTCGGCAGCCATCCCTACGATCGCTGCACCGTCACGTGGGGAGAATGCCTCGCGGCAGGCGACACTCCCGCAGATTACCTGCTGCGCTGGTTCGTCGTGACGACCCCGCTCACCTTCCTGTTCCTGTTCGGCTCGGGAGTCGTCGAGTTGCTCCGCCGTCCGGTCGCTGGAGAAAAAGGCGCGCCCGGCGCGGCGCCGGCGCGCTCCCCGGCGGGAGCGGCCATCGTCGCGGCCCAGATGCTCACCCTGCCGCTGGTCGCCGTCGTCTCGGGAGCCGCGCTCTACGACACCGAACGCCACGTCCTCTTCGTCGTTCCGGCCGCTTGCGTGGTCGCGGCTGCCGGTCTTCAGAGCCTCTTGCGCTGCAGCGGGTCATGGTCGGCAGGCCCGCGCCGACTCATGCTCGGCGTGCTGGCCGTGGGCGCAGCGACGACGCTCATCGACGGGTGGCGACTGCACCCCTACCAGTACAGCTACTTCAACGAAGTCGGTCGCCACCTCGACCCGGACCGCAACTTCGAGACCGACTTCTGGGGCTTCAGTCTCGGCGAACTCGTGCGCCGTCACGCGGCGACCCAGCCGGATCCCGCCGCCTGGGGCCCCCTGCCCTTCGTCGCGATGCCGAACACCGTGTACCCGTTCACGCCGACGCTGCCGGCCAACTACCGCAAGACCGTCGAAGTCGTTACGGCGGGCGGCCAGTCCCGACCGCGCGTGCGCTCCACGACGCTGGTGTTCGCGATCAACCGCTTCGAGTGGCGGGAGCCGCCGGCCGAATGCCGCGTGGTGGACGTGGAGGAAAGGCGCCTGCTTTTCGCCGACAAGCCGATGGTGATGGGGCGTACTCTCGTCTGCGAAGCTCCGGGGGGAAAGGACCTGCTGCCTCCCTGAGGAACCCGGGACGCCCACCGGGCGTGGACTCCGCCTTCGTCGATCGGCTACCGCGGCAGCGGCAATTTCCCGCTCTTCTTCGCCCAGCGCAGCCCGACATAAACGGCAGTGCCCACCGCGAGGAACACCGCCCAGCCGAGGTCCAGCCGCCACCATCCCCTCTCGAACCAGCCCCGCATCAGGTGCAGGAAGGTGAAGATGCAGACGATGGCGAACATCCCCGAATACTCTCGGCGCAGAACCAGCTTCCAGGAGAAGGGGATGGTCGAAGGTTTCCAGCCGCGAAGCCGGGGGAAAAAGGCCGGTGTGCGCCTGGCCCACTCGTGGAACTCCGAGTGGAAAGTGCCCGCGAGAAACCTTTCCTCGGCGAACATGATCCTCTCGTAGTAGAGGGCAAAGGCCAGCACCGAGACCAGCACGACCAGGGGCGACTGCGTGAACATCGCCACGCCCAGCCAGCTGAGGAAGTTGCCGAGGTAGAGCGGATGACGCACCACCGAGTAGAGGCCGGTGGTGTTCAGCTTGTCGGCCACCTGCTCCATGGTGTTGCGGCCCGAGGTGCGGTGCGGCGTCTGGCCCACCACCAGCGCCCGCACGAGGATGCCGCTGAAGGACAGCAGCACGCAGAAGATCTCCCAGTTCGCGCCGAGGCTGTCGTCAACGCTGCGGTTGGAGAAATCGCTGAGGGCGTAGAGAAAAAGAGGGAGGAAGAACAGAGGCAGGTAGCTGCGCCAGCGGAACAGCCAGGCGCCCGTCCTTGCGAATTCTTCTCCGAGGGCCACGTTGCGGGTTCCGTCCGTTGCCGTCCTGGACTTGCGTTCACCGACGACTGCCACGACCCGCACCCTGCCACCGCGACCGGGCAAACTCGAATGAGCCGGCTTCCCCGGCGCGGTGGGCGCCGCTACAATCGCCGGCCATGAGCAAGATGCCTTCCGCCCCCACCGCCTCGTTGGCTGTTCCGCGCCGCCGCCGCGCCACCCTGCTCGTGGGCTGTGCCGCGCCCTTCCTCGCCTTCACCTTCCTCGCGACGGCCCCGCCTGCGACAGGCGCCGAGCCCGGCGCGGCTGCCCCGGCGCCTGCCGCTGCCGCGGCCGCGGAAACGGAAGCCGCGAAGGCTGCGGCTCACAAGGCCAAGGTGGCCGAACGGCGCGCGGCCCGGCAGAAGCTCCGCGCCGATCGAAGGGCGAAGGCCGAAGCG
>JBHEPB010000149.1:0-5789 GCA_046260515.1 Binatia bacterium | reverse complement strand
GTGGGGCGCCAGCACCAGGCCGAGGGCGACGGTCTTGCCCGAGCCGGTCTGGGACGAGATCTGGAGGTCGCGTCCTTCGGCCTCGTCGGCGAGAACCGCCTTCTGCACGACCGTGAGGTCCGCGAAGCCGTGGTCCTCGAGTGCCTTGCGCAAGGGCGCGGCGACGTCTTCGAAAGGCGATGGCTCGAGTATCGTCATGTCAGTTTCGGAGTCGTCGGCAGACGCAAGGATGTCGGTCGCAACAGCGGCCAGCGATAGGTTTTTCATGTGAAGGTAGGGCCTTGGGCAAAGGGGGCGGGTCCCGAAAGGGATAAGACCGGGGACCATAGGCCCGGGAGGCCGCGAACGCAATGCGTCATCGGGCTCCCGCGGAAAGCCGGAGGGCCCGATCCCGAGGCCCCTGGGACGTCCACTCGAACGTCGTGGAGGTTCGGGACATGATCCCGCCTTCCTCTTCCAGGCCCGAGCCCGAGGCAGCTCCATGATTTCCGAGATCCTCATCGTCGTCGCCCTCATCCTCATGAACGGCCTCTTCGCCGGGGCCGAAATCGCCATCGTCTCGATCCGGCGCACCCGCCTCCAGCAGCTCGTGGACGAGGGGCGAGCGGGGGCGGCCGCTGTCGCTGCCCTGCGCGCCCGCCCCGAGCGCTTCCTGGCCACCGTCCAGATCGGCATCACCGTGATCGGCGCCACGGCCGCCGCCTTCGGCGGCTACAGCATCGCCGGCCACATCGAGCCCGTCGTCGCCTCCATTCCCCTCCTTGCCGACAAGGCCGAGGAGATCGCCCTCGGCGCGGTGGTGGCCGGCATCTCCTACCTCTCGCTGGTCCTCGGCGAACTGGTCCCCAAGTCGCTGGCCCTGCGCGAGAGCGAGTTCTACGCCCTGCTCCTCGGCAAGCCCCTGCAGGCCCTGGCCTGGTTCGCGCGCCCGCTGGTCTGGCTGCTGACCACCAGCTCCAACATCGTGCTGCGGCCTTTCGCCGACCGCACCAACTTCATGGAGGCCCGCATCTCGAAGGAAGAGCTGCAGCAGATGGTGGAGGAGGCGGCCGAAACCGGCGCCCTCGACGAGCACGCCGGCGAACTCGCCTCGCGGGCCCTCGAGTTCGACCACCTCACGCTGCGCGAGGTGATGGTCCCCCGCGGCCGCATCGACTCTCTTCCCCTGGACGCCACCGCGGACGACGTGCGGACCTTCCTCACCGAAAAGCGCCGCTCCCGCATCCCCGTCTACGACGGCAGCATCGACAACATCGTCGGCTACGTGAGCGCCAAGGACATCATCGCGCTCGGCTGGGAGAAGGGCGACATCGTGCTCGGCCACCTCCTGCGGCCCGTCAAGGTCTTCCCGGAAACGGTCCTGGCCATCGACGTGCTGCGCGTCATGCGGCGCGAGTTCATCCGCCTGGTGGTCGCCGTGGACGAGCACGGGGCCCTGTGCGGGCTCGTGACCTTCGAGGACATGGTCGAGGAACTGGTCGGCGAGGTCTTCAGCGAACACGAGGACGCCGAGGAGCCCCTCGTGCACGACGACGACGGCAGCTTCCTCGTCAGCGGCGAGCTCCCCCTTCGCGAGATCAACCGCGAACTGGAACTGGCCCTCGAGGAGAGCCAGGACTTCACCACGATCGCCGGCCTCTGCATCCACCTGGCGGCCGGCATTCCGCACCCGGGAGCCCGCCTGGCCGCCGGCGGCGGCGTGGTCCTCGTCGTGCTCGACGCCAACGCCCGCACCGTCCGGCGCGTGCGCATCCTGCTGCCGGTCGCCGACGACGAGAGCGAACTGCCGCCGGATCCCTCGGGCTGACGAGGGCCCTCCTCGCCACATCCCACGACGCGTGCTAGCGTTCGCCCACCATGAAGCCCTCCGTCCCGCTCCGGTCGCGTTCCTCCCTCCTGCTCCTCGCCGCCCTGGCGACGCTGCTCGTCGGATCGATGTTCTCGGCGTCGCCGGCCTTGGCCACCTCTTACAAGGGCTATGGCGACACGGGCTGGACCCACGACAACAAGCGCGACTGCTGTGAAGACGCGGTGTGGCTGGCCCAGGACGACGGCGCCTACCAATGCGAGAAAGCAGGCGGCGTTGCCAAGGTGAGGTCGGGCAGCGCAAGGGGACTCTGCGACTGGGACGCGCGCGGAGACGCACACGATCGCGTCTATCGCTGCACGGCGGATGCTGAGGTTTACTGTCGCTGAGGCACGGTCAGGCGCGGCTTGAAGGTTCCGTCCCTCAGCGACTCCAGCCGCTGGTCCAGCAGCTTCGCCCCGTCCGCGAACACCGCTTCGACGTCCTCCCACGTCTCGACCCTGCCCTTGGGCGTGTCGGCCCCTCGCCTCGTGTCGAATAAGGCCGCGCGCACCGTTTTCACGGGCTTGCCGCCCTTCTTCGCCGGGGGCCTGGCCTCGAGGAACTCCGCTTCCAGCGCGCAGTTGCGCACGAAACGACGGGTCGCGTCGGCCAGGGGCCCGTGGCGCCTGGCGAGGTCCTTCACGGGAACGGTGGTCGTGAAGAAATCGATGGAGGAATCCGGATCGGTGATCAGCGTGAACGCGAGGTGGATTTCGAGGACGTCCGCCGCGGGCTCGCGAACCATCTCGAAGGACTGGCCGAGCCGGCCGACCATGGCCTGGTAGAGCGAATCCGCCAGGTACTGGAGGTCCTCTTCCGTCACGTCCTCGAGGCGACGGTCGGCTCCCCGCCAGACGGCGACCGGCCGGAACAGGATCTTGCGGTAGCCGCCCTTGCGGGAATCGACGGGGGACAGGCGAACGTCGGCGAACTGTTCGGAGACCTGCAGTTTCGAGTAATCCGAGAGGAAACCCGATTCGATCGGCCGCAGCACCGGCGCTGGGGTCGGGATCGCGGGAGAGTGCTGGATGCGGCCGCCGCAGCCCCAGGCGGCCAGCGCGATCGCCGCGGCGGTGAGCAAGGCGAAAACAGCACCGGTACGAGACGGGACAGAACGCGATAGTGACGACATGGGCTCTCACGATGGCTGCGGCCCCGCCGGTGGTCAAGCCGGCCGCGATCGGTGAGCGCAGGCCCTCTCGCGCCATCCGGGCTCAAGTCGTGTAGCCTGTGCCCATGCCGAAGGCCCGCGTCGTTCTTCCTGCCCTGTTGCTGCTGGTGCTGGTTCGGGCGCCCGTGTGCGCCGAGCCACCATCGACGGGAACCGTGCCGGCGCCCGAGGCCGGCGCTGCGCCGACCACTGCCGCGGCCGATGGCGCCGCCGCGGCCGACGACTGGATCCGCCCGGAGGACATCGTCGATCGCGCCGATTCGCTGGGTGGTCGGCTGGAAGCCCGTCGCGTGGATCCCGCCACGATGGCCGCCGTGGAGGAGATCCGGGCCGCGATCCAGAGGCTGGATCACGACCTCGCCGCCAGCCTCGAGCAGGCCAGGACCGTTCTTGCGGGCCGGGCTTCGCTCGGCGCCATCCAGGACGCACGCCGGGAACTGGAAGGGAGCGCCCGATCGTTCTCCGGCTGGAAGGAGACGCTCGAAGTCACGGCACGGCGCCTGGGCGAGAACCTCGGCGACATCGCCGCGGCCCAGAAGCGCTGGGAGCGCACCCGCGATCGCCGGGAGACGCTGGAGGCCGGGGCGGTCGTCCTCCGGCGTGTCGAGACTTCGCTGGCGAGCTTGGCCAGGTCGGCCGCCGAACTCCAGGCCTGGAGGGAGAAGGTCCTCGCGGTGAACGACCGCTTGCTCGACCGCAGCACCTCGGTGGAGGAAGCCCTCGACAAACTCGAGGCCGCCGCCATCCGCGAAAGTGCCAGCGTGATCGTCCCCGACGATGTGCCCTTGTGGCAGCGAGACTTTGCCGGCCAGCTCGCGAAGGACCTGCCCCAGGTGGCGCCCCGATTCGCCGCCTACCAACGCAGCACACACGCCTACCTCCTGCTCGACGCGCGGCCCTTGCTGCTGCAGGCCCTGCTCGCCGTGCTGCTGATGCTGGCCTTGCGGCCACTTCCGGGGCGAGCGCGCGACAGACTGGCGCTCTCGCGGGTTTCCCCCGAGGCGGCCCGACTGCTGGCCCGGCCCTACGCGATCGCCCTGCTGCTCGCGCTGATCGTCTCCCCTGCCCTGCACCCCACCGCTCCGCAGCGGGTGATGCAGGTCCTCGGCCTGCTCGCGCTCTTTCCGGTCGCCCGCATCCTCGCGCTCGCCAACGAGCCGGCCAACCTTTCCCTCTACCTCGGCCTTTGCGTGCTTCTCGTCCTCGACCGCGTGACCACGGCCCTGTCCGCCCTGCCCGCCGTCGCCACCCTGCTCTTCCTCGTGGCCCTTGGCGTGGCGTTCATCCTCGCGTTCGAGTACCGGCGACGTCTGCGCGAAAGCGGCGGCAGTGCGTGGCTGGTGCGCCTGCTGACGGCCGCGATGGGCGGACTGGCCTTCGCCGGCCTCGCGGAAGTTGCCGGCTGGGCGTCGATGGCCGCTCTCGTCGGTCGCGGTATCCTCGTGAGCGCGACCGGCGCCCTCTACGTTTACGCGGCCACCATCTCGCTCGAGGCCCTGATCGCCTACGCGCTGGCCTCGCCCGCCCTGCGCAGCAGCCGCTTCATTGACCGCAACCAGGCGCTGGTGCAGCGCTGGGCGGCCGTCGGGCTGAGGCTGGCCGGTTTCGTGTACTGGATAAGGCTGCTCCTCGGCTCCCTCGGCCTGCGCAGTCTGGCCGGCGAGGCCTTCCGTTCCCTGCTGGACGCCGGCATCTCCGTGGGGGCTCTCTCCCTTTCCATCGGTGGAGTCCTGGCCTTCGTGCTGACGCTCGTGGTGGCCATGATGGTGAGCCGCCTGGCGCACGAGATCCTCGAAGACGAGGTGTTTCCACGCACCAACCTGCCCCGCGGCATTCCCCACGCACTGCTGACCCTGTCGCGGTACGCCATCTTCTCCCTCGGCTTCCTGCTCGCGCTGGCCGCTGCCGGCGTGCAGCTCGGCCAGCTCGGCATCCTGCTGGGCGGCCTCGGCGTCGGCATCGGACTCGGTCTGCAGGACGTGGTCAAGAACTTCGCGGCCGGCATCACCATCCTGCTCGAGCGCCGCGTCCATGTGGGAGACGCGGTGCAGATCCCCGACAAGAACGTCTTCGGGCGCGTACTGTCGATCGGGATGCGGGCCAGCGTGGTGCGCAACTGGAACGGCGCCGAAGTGGTGATGCCGAACGACGACCTGGTTTCGGGAACGGTCACCAACTGGACCCTGTCCGACCGCGCCCACCGCGTGGAAGTGAAGGTGGGCGTGGCCTACGGCACCGATCCTTCCCGGGTGATCGATCTTCTTCTCGGGGTCGCCCGTTCCAACGATCGTCTCCTGAGGACGCCTCCGCCGACCGCGCTCTTCACCGGCTTCGGCGAAAGCTCCCTCGACTTCGTGGTTCGCGCCTGGAGCGACGAGGACTACGAGACTGCCTCGGCGCAGACGAGCGAGCTCGCCGTCGCCGTCCACGCGGCCCTGCGCGAAGCGGGCATCGAGATCCCCTTCCCCCAGCGCGAGGTGAACATCACCAACGTGTCGCCCCAGGCCAGCGAAGCGTTGAAAGGCGGCGACCGCCGGCGCTGAGCGGGCGACCGTCGGGCGTCTGTCCAGCCGGCGCACACGCGATCCGGCGATGATCCGGCGATGATCCAGAAGGAGATGCCGCCCGTACTGAAGTCCATCGACGATGCGAAGAGCGATGACGAAGACCCCTCACATTCAATACGAAACGCTGTTGGACCACGCGGCGAGGACCCAGCATCCCCTGCTGCGCAGCCTTTTGTCCGCGCACCTCGCGACCTGCCCGGCC
>JBHEPB010000281.1:0-16341 GCA_046260515.1 Binatia bacterium | reverse complement strand
GCGAACACGGCATCCGCGTGAACGCCGTGATGCCGGGCCTCGTGCAGACCGAACTGGCCGAAACCCTCACGTCCAGCGAGGCGGCGGTGGCCGAGTACCAGCGGCGCATGCCGGTTTCGCGTATCGGCGTGCCTTCGGACGTGGGCTCGCTGGTGGGCTTCCTGTTGAGCGAGGATGCCGGCTGGATCACCGGCCAGTGCATCGGCGTGGACGGCGGGCACACGCTGCGCCAGGGCCCCGACCTGGTGGAACTGTTCCGGCCCCTGATGCCGGAAGACGCCTGACCGCCGGGCCTGCCGCTCACTCCCCCGGGCTTGCTTCGCTTCAGTTCGTGGAGCCAGGTCCTCTCTCGCCGTCCTTCTTCCAGCACCCAGAGAGGCCGTTTGCCGTCCTCGTAGCCGAGGCCCGCGAGGCCCTCGAGGAAGACGGTCGCGTCCGCCCTCAGGCTCTCGGTGAGCAGGACGGCGCCGTCCGTCGCCAGGTGGCGGTCGAGGAAGGCGGCCAGTGGCCCGTAGTGGGCGGGGTCGTAGACGATGTCGGCGGCCAGGATGAGGTCGTAGCGGCGGCCGTCGTCGGCCGTGGCGGTGAAATCCTTGCGCAGCACCTCGCAATTCGAGAGCCCGCTTCGTTCGAGGGTCGCGCGCACGAAGGCGAGGGGATCCTCGATGTAGTCGGCGAAGGTCACGGCCGCTCCGCGCCTGGCCGCCGCCAGGCCGGAGAGCCCGAGCCCGCAGCCGAGGTCGAGAACCCTCCCGGCCGCCGGAAGTTCGCGCGAAGCCAGGACGGCCGCGATGGCCCTCGCCCCCGTCCACACCAGGGCCCAGTAGGGCGGATCCGGGATGCTCCGCTCGCGAAGCAGAGCCGCAGCGTCGATCGAGGCCGCGGGGTCTTTGAGGGCATAAAGTTCGAGAGGATCGGCGGCGAGTGCTTCGCCGGCTTCGTCCCTCACGTCGAGGTCGAAGCGGGTCCAGGCGGCTGGCCAGTCGCCGATGCGCATTTCGCCGGGTTCGAGAGCAGGCACGTGGAAGGCGCCGTCAGCCCTTGGACCCGAGCCCCACGATGGCGCGGAACTCGGCGGCCGCCAAAGGCATCACGCTGAGGCGGCTCTGGCGGATGAGCGCGATCTGCGCGAGGGCGGGCAGGGCCTTGATCGCGGCCAGCGGCACCGGCCTGGCCAGCGCGCGCACCGGCGCCAGATCCACGCAGAGCCAGCGGGCGTCCTCGGTGGTGGGATCCTGGTAGGCGGTCTTCGTGACCTTGGCGATGCCGACCACCGCGCGGTCCTCGCCACTGTGGTAGAAGAGCACCTCGTCGCCCGGCCTCATGGCCGCCAGGTTGTTGCGTGCCTGGGCATTGCGCACGCCATCCCAGCGGGCTTTCTTTTCCTCGACGAAGCGCTGCCAGGAGTAGGTGGAAGGTTCCGACTTGGCGAGCCAGTGGGCCATGGAGCCCTCGATAGCCGCGGCGGGCTGCGGGCGAAACCGGGGCTCGTGCGCCGCCGCGGGACTACCGACGGGGCCCGCCGGGAGGGTCCGCGCAGGTTGCAAACCGTCCCCGCCTTGGTATCGTCCGCCCTCTTTTTCGAGCCGTTAGCTCAGGCGGTAGAGCAGCTGCCTTTTAAGCAGCGGGTCGCTGGTTCGAATCCAGCACGGCTCACTTTATGGAGCCGATTGCCGGGTCCCTCGCGGCCAGCCGATCGCCGGGCCCTTTGCCGGGAGGCCGCCCGGATCGCTCGAGAAGAACACGCCGCCACGTAGCGGCACTTTGGGTCCCTGTCGTCTAGCCTGGCCCAGGACACCGGCCTTTCACGCCGGTAACACGGGTTCGAATCCCGTCGGGGACACTTCTTTCAGCCAGGAGCCCACCGATGCCTCGGCGCACGCCGATGCCATCCGTGTCGTTGACGGTGGCCGGTTTCGCGTGTGATCCAATCCTCGCGATGGCGATGGCCCTGGACACCCTTGCGTACGCCCGCCGGCTTCGCCAAGCTGGCTTCAGCGAGCAGCAGGCCGAAGGCCAGGCCGAGGCGCTCGCGGCGGCCATGACCGACACGCTGGCGACAAAACAGGATCTGATGCTGCTGCGGCAGGACGCCGAGGTACGCTTCTCTCAGGTCGACGCCCGCTTCGAGTACCTGGAGCGTCACATCGACACGCGCTTCGCCGAGCAGGAGGCGCGCATCGACGCCAAGCTCGCCGACCTGGAGCGCCGCATGACCACGCGTCTCGGCGGCATCACGGTCGCCGGCATCGGCGTTGTCTCGGCCCTCGTCCGCATCCTCTGACGCCCTGCGGGCAGGCCCCCGGTTCCCAACGGGGGCGGCGGGAACCTCCACGTCCCGGTCCATCGGCAGATGGGGCGCCCCAGGGCGTACTCGCAAAGGTGAGGGGATCACTGCCCTCCCCACCGCGACGCGTTCTGCTAGACTCCGCCCCTCCAGCGACGGCAGCAGGAAGGGGACCATGACGGGACAGATCGTTCCTCGGCTCTTTCAGTCTCGGGCGAAATTGGCGGCGGGCCTCGGGTTCGGCCTGCTGCTGCCCATGCTCGCCGTGGCCGGCCTCATCGTCTTCCAAGCTCGCCAGACCCTGCGCAGCCAGGCCCATACCCAGTTGCAGGCCGCCACCCAGCTCGCGGCCCAGGTTGTGGAGGAGCATTTCGCGGGACAGGCCGCTTACGTCGAGAGCTTCGCCCGGCGCAGGGATCTCGCCCAGGCCCTCGAGGATCGGGACCTCGCGCTGGCGTCCGCCATTCTCGAGGATCTCGTGGGCGGCAGCCCGGCCCTCAGCCGCGCCTTCCTCACGGATCCATCGGGAGTGGAAGTGGCCGACCACCCCCACGTTCCGCAGGTGATCGGCCAGAACTTCGCCCATCGCGACTGGTACCAGGGCGTCACCTTGGGCAACGGGCTCTATGTCTCCGGGGTGTACCAGCGCAGCGCGGAACCGCCGGTGCATACGGTGGCCCTGGCTACTGCGGTGAAGGACTCGCGCGGCGGCATCGTTGGGTACCTGGTCGCCCAGGATACGGTCGAATCCCTATCCCGCAGTCTTGCGGAGGTGCGGCCCTCTCCGACCGGCGGCATCGCGCTCCTCGATCGCTACGGCGTCCTGGCCAATCGCGACACCGGGATGGACGGGACGCCGACCGCCCTTGCGGCCAGTCCGACGATCCAGGCCGCTCGCGGCACGGACTCCATGGTGGTCGAGGACGCCAATCCACTGACGGGCGAGCCCGCCTTCCTCGGCTTTACGCGCATCGCGCGCGACGGCTGGCTGGTGATGGCGCATGATCCGGTCGCGGCCGTGCTGGCGCCGGCGACGAGTCTCCAGTCGGCCGTGCTCGGATGGACCTGTCTCTGCTTCCTCGTGGTGTTTGCCATCAGCTTCTCGGCGGCAGATGCGCTCCGGCGCCAGCACCAGGAACTCGTGGAACTCGAGGCCACCAAGTCCCAGGTCACCAGCATGCTGATCCACGACCTTCGCAGCCCGCTGATCGCGATTCTCGGCATCTTCGACCTGGTGCGCGCCCAGATCCCGGAGTCGATGGACCGCTTGAGGAAGGACGTGGACGTGGGGACCAAGTCGTCGCGTCGCCTTCTCGCGATGATCGGCGTCCTCGTCGACATCTCGAGGATGGAAGACGGGGAAATGCCGTTTTCCCGGCAGCCGCACGAGCTGGTGGAACTGCTGAGGGCCAAGATCGACGAGTACGCGGCCGCGGCCGGCACGCGGCGGCTCACCCTTCGCGGCTTGCTGCCCGAACGCTCGGTGGTGGCGAACGTGGATCGTGAACTCATCGCGAGGGTGGTGGACAACCTGATCGCCAACGCCATCCAGCACACGCCGCCGGGAGGCGAGGTCACCGTCGAGCTGGACGACCATGCGTTGCAGGACGGCGCCGTCACGGTTCGGGTGCGGGACACCGGAGAGGGCATTGCGGAGAACTTCCTGCCGCGCCTGTTCCAGAAGTACGCCCGCGCCGACGGACAGACGATGGGAGCCCGCTACGACTCCGGCCTCGGGCTGGTGTTCTGCCGCATGGCGGTGGAACTCCACGGCGGCACGATCGAAGTGGAGAGCAGGGTGGGAGTGGGGAGCCAGTTCTCCATTGCGCTGCCCGCGTCGTGAGGGCGCGCCTGCGGCCGTTTTCGTTTCGCCGGAAGGGCCGCTAAGCTCCGGCCCCCATGAGCGACATCGAGACGTTTCGAAGCGAAACCCGCGCCTGGCTCGAGGCCAACTGTCCCGAGTCGATGCGCTGGGGAAGCCAGGCCGGCAACCCGGCCCTGGCCGACGACCTGGTCTGGGGCGGCAAGAAGGAAACCTTTCCGGACCCGGACGCCAAGCTGTGGCTGGACCGGATGTCGGCCCGCGGCTGGACGGCGCCCACCTGGCCGAAGGACTGCGGCGGTGCCGGCCTGTCCAAGGAAGAAGCCAAGGTGCTTGCCGAGGAGATGCGCCGACTGCGCGCCAAGCCTCCGCTGATCGGCTTCGGCCTGACGATGATCGGACCTCTCCTGCTCCAGTACGGCACGGACGCCCAGAAACACCGCTTCCTCCCCGAGATCTGCCGCGGCGAGGTGCGCTGGTGCCAGGGCTACTCCGAGCCGGGCGCCGGCTCCGACCTGGCGGGACTGCAGACCAAGGGAGTTCGCGACGGCGACCGCTGGGTGATCAACGGCCAGAAGGTTTGGACTTCCTACGCGGACAAGGCCGACTGGATGTTCGTGCTGGTGCGCACCGAGTTCGACAAGCCCAAGCACGAAGGCATCACCTTCATGCTGATCGACATGGACCAACCGGGCGTCAGTGTGAAGCCGATCAAGCTGATCAGCGGCTACTCGCCCTTCTGCGAGACCTTCCTCGAGGACGCGGTGGTGGAGAACGCCCACGTGATCGGCGGAGTGGGCAACGGCTGGACCATGGCCAAGGCCCTGCTCGGCCACGAGCGCAGCATGATCAGCGAAGCCTTCAACGAGTCCGAGGAGCGCAACGAACTGGTGAGCGCCGCGCGCCGCCACGTCGGCGTGGACGAGACCGGGCGCTTGCGCGACGGGGCCCTGCGCGACCGCATCACGCAACTGACGATGGACAAGACCTGCCTCGAGCTGACGCTCCGGCGCACGAAGGAGGCGGCCAAGCTCGGGCAGCAGCCCGGACCCGAGTCGTCGATCTTCAAGTACTACGCCACCGAGCTGAACAAGGACCGCACCTCGCTGCTGGTGGGCATCCTCGGGCCCCAGGGGCTCGGGTGGGAAGGCGAAGGCTTCAACGAGGAAGAAACTGCGGCGACCAAGGCCTGGCTGAGGGCCCGCGGCAATTCCATCGAAGGCGGAACCTCCGAAGTGCAGCTCAACATCATTGCCAAGCGAGTCCTCGGCCTGCCGGACTGATCCGCAGCGCCGGCCGCCCGCAAGTTTTCCCCGCGACCGATCGCCGACCACAGGAACACCACGATGGCCCTCGTCCTCACCGAAGACCAGCAGATGCTCAAGTCCTCCGCCGCCGACTTCGTCAAGAAGGAGTCGCCGGTGACGCGCGTGCGCCAACTGCGCGACAGCGACGACCCGGTCGGCTACTCGCCCCAGCTGTGGGCGAAGATGGCCGAACTCGGATGGCCGGCCATCCTTTTGCCGGAGGAACACGGCGGCCTCGGCATGGGCTACGTGGAGATGGCCTGCGTCTTCGAGGAGTGCGGGCGTAACCTCGTGCCGGAGCCGTTGTTGTCCACCGTGCTGCTCGGCGCCAACGCGGTGCTGTTGGCCGGCAGTGATGAACAGAAGAAAGCCGTGCTGCCTTCCGTCGCCGACGGCTCGCGTACCATGGCCCTGGCCTGGCAGGAGAGGGGCAGCCGATACGAGCGCACGGTTTGCGCAACCCGCGCCGAAAAGAAGGGTGGGGGCTACGTTCTGCGAGGCGAGAAGACCCTCGTCCTCGACGGAGCCAGCGCCGCCACGCTGGTCGTGGTGGCAAGAACCTCCGGGGGGGAGACCGACAGCGACGGCCTGTCGATGTTCCTCGTGGATCGCGGCGCCGCGGGCGTGGAGACCGTGGCCCAGAAGACCATGCACCTGCGGGCCGCGGCCATGGTGCGCCTCGGCGGCGTGGAAGTGCCGGCCTCTTCCTTGCTCGGACCCGAAGGCGGAGCAGCGTCCCTCCTCGACGAGGTGCTCGACCGGGCCACCGTCGGCCTTTGCGCCGAGATGCTCGGCAACATGAGGGCCACCTTCGAGATGACCCTCGACTACCTGAAAACGAGGAAGCAGTTCGGCGTCGTCATCGGCAGCTTCCAGGCCCTCAAGCACCGTGCGGCCAAGGTCTTCGTGGAACTCGAACTCGCGCGTTCCGCCGTGCTGGGTGCCGCGACGGCCCTGGACAAGGCGGCGGGCGCCGCGGCCGACTCCGCGGCGGCGAAAGAGGCGCGCACCCTCGTTTCGGTGGCCAAGGCCCGCTGTTCAGACGCGGCGGTGCTGACGGGATACGAAGGTGTCCAGATGCACGGCGGCATCGGCATGACCGACGAGCACGACGTGGGCCTCTACCTGAAGAGGATGCGCGGCTCGGAGATGACCTTCGGCGACGCGGCCTGGCACCGCGACCGCTTCGGCACTCTCCAGGGCTTCTGAACCCCGCGACCGGTGCAGGGCAGGAGGTTCAGTCGCCCACGTAGCCCAGCGACTCGAGCCTCTTCATCGTCTCTTCGTCGATCTCGATCGACTCCTGCCCGCCGGCCGCGTGTTCGGCCAGGCGGTGCATCTGCCACTGCCGGTCGAGCCAGCCCGTCATCGCGTCCACAAAAGCGGCGACCTCGCCGGGGTGCTGGTCGGCGCGGTTGTCGCTTTCGTCCGCATCGGAAGCCAGGTCGTAATACTCCAGCGGACCGCGCTTCGGATGCGTGATGCGGTTGAAGTGCTGGATGGTTTTCGCGGCCGGAGTGCGTCGGGCCACCTGTAGGTTGAAACCCCTCTTGTCGTAGAAATCGGAGTAGATGGCTTCGCGCGTCGGCTTTTCGCCGCGCAGCCAGGCGACGAGGCTGTCGCCCTCGGCGTCGCCGGGGACCGAAAAGCCGGCGGCGTCGAGCAGGGTGGGGAAGACGTCGAGGAGAGTTACCTGATCGTCCACGGTCTTGCCCGCGTGCTCGCCTCCCGGCAGGCGCAGCGCGAAGGGGATGTGGAGGACTTCGTCGTAGACCGTGCGGTGGTGGCCCTTGTTGCCGTGTTCGAAGAACTCGTCGCCGTGGTCGGAGACGATCATCACCACGGTGGACTCGAGCAGTCCGTGGGACTTCAGGTGGTCGAGGATGCGCCCGACGTGCTCGTCGGTGAAGCGGATCTCGCCGTCGTAGAGGGCGCGGATGTGGTCGAGATCGCGCGGGTCCATCCTGGGGTGCACGTCGTCGCGCTCGATGAACATGCGCCCGTCCATGGTTCCGGTGTAGTCGGGATCGAACATCGTGTCGTAGGGAGGAGGCGGCACGAAGTCGTAGTGGATGTCGAAGTAATGGAGGAAGAGGAAGAAGGGCTGCTCGCCGTCCTGGCCGGCGAGCCAGGCCAGCCCTTTCTCGTTGATCTCCGGCGACAGGATGGCGGCGCGCGCTTCCGCGCCCTTGCCCCAGCGGGCGCTCAGGTCCTCGTATTCGTCCATGCCGCGGGCGTACCCGTAGTGGCCGCCCACGTAGGGGCCGGAAACGAAGCCGGCGGTGGCGTAGCCCGCCTCGTGGAAGATCTCGCCGAGGGTGGGGATGGCCGAGGACAGGACCTTGGTGTCCACGTTGACGCCGTGGGAGATCTGCGAGCGGCCGGTGAACATGGTGAGGTGGGTGGGCAGCGTCCACGACGAGGTCGCGATCGCATTGCGGTAGAGCACGCCCTCGCGGGCGAAGCGGTCGAAGTTGGGCGACGTGTCGCGTTTGTAGCCATAGGCGCCCACATGGTCGGCGCGCAGGCTGTCGAGCGAGATCAGCACGACGTTGCGCCGCGGCCGCGAAGGATCGGGCACGGCGACCGCCGAGGGCGTGGGCAAGGGAACCGGCGACGCGGAGGCGAGGAAAGCGACGGCGGCGAGAGCGGCGACGCCCGCGCCGGCCAGCGCGCGGGAGCGCGAGAGCAGGGGCGCCACGGCCCAGGCCACCACGAAGGCGACGACGGAGACCGTGGTTGCCAGCAGCATGCCGTCCACGATGAGGCTCCGGGCGCGGTAGGCGAGGCGGCTTATGCGCAGCCCTTCCTCGAGCCCGAAGGCGGGGATGCTGACCGCGATGTGGATCAGGAGGCCGAGCACTGCCCACGCGACGAGGTCACGGCGCAGCGAACCGGAGCGCGAAGGTCGGAGCGCGCACAGCAGTCCGCCGGCCGCGCCGACGACGAGCGCGGTGACGAAGGTTGCCGGCAGCAGGGGCGCCAGGGCCGACAGGAGGCCGGAGAGGTCGGGGCCGGCGAAGCGGTCGGGCAGGGCGGGCGCCCAGCCGAGGAGGGGGTCGCCGAACCAGCGGATCTTGGCCAGGAAGTCCCACGACTGGTGGGGGAAGAACGCGTACGGGGCAAGGCTGAGGCCGCGCCACAGCAGCGCGAAGACGGCGAGTTCGACGGCCCAGGTAGCGGCGACGAGCAGCAGCAGGGCGCCGATGCAGCGAAGGAAGGCGGAGGATCGGGAGGACATGGTCAGTGGACTCCTGGGGTGGAAGGCGGTGCCGGGGGCGCCGGCGACGCCGCAGCGCGGCCTGCCTGGGGCGAGCCGGCGCTGCGCCGGTAAATGGTGATCTCGGGATTCAGGCTCTGGATCAGGAGCCGGTCGATCCAGGGTTCCACGGCGAATCGCGCCGCCTCCTCGTAGCCGAGGCCGCCGCTGCGAAGCGCGTCGAGGAACTCGCGGTTGGCGTCACGGGAGTAGTTCATCACCTGGCCGCGGATGCTCATCTGGGCGGGACTGTAGCCTTCGGCGGGCGCGCCCTGGGTCTGCCAGTCTTCCTTGTAGCGCACGGTGACGCCCGAGAGGCCGCTCGACGAAAGCACGACGAGGTCCGGCCGGCGACTCTCGAATTCGGCGATCCCGCGCTGCTCGAAGTCCACTTCGGCCACGGTCATCGCGACGGGAAAGCGCGGCAGGTAGGTGCGGTTCTGGTAGATCTCCACCCGTGACGGCAACGGAGCCGTCGCCAGCCAGCGCTCGGCCCCGTAACGCCCGTCTCCGTTCATCATGCGGTTCACGTCCCATCCATAGGCGAAAACGTAGAGCACGGCGACAGAGGCCAGGGCCGCGCGCAGCGGCCGCAGCCTGCCTTCGCGCAGCAGTTCGGCCAGGGCCACGCCGGCGGCCACACAGAAAAGAACCGTCATGGGGAGCAGGTAGCGCAGGCTCAGCGATAACATGGCCCTCACGCTCACCAGGTAGTAACCGGCGACCATCGCGAGCAGCACCAGGGCCCAGGCGGGACGCCGTCGAAGGGCCACCAGCCATCCGGCCAGGGCGAGGACCAGGGTGGGCCATCCGAGACTGGCCGTCAGCCTCGAGAACGCGATCGAGAGTTGCGCCATTTCCACCGAAGCACCGCGGCTGCCGCCGAGATCGATGGGGAAGTAGTAGGGCGCGTACTGCAGGGCGACTTCGCGGGGTAGGGTCTGGGTGAGGAAGCCGATGCGATTGGCGAAGCCCTGGGGGTTGTAAAAGGCGTTGTTGGCCACGCCCAACGCCAGCAGGAAGGTCGCCGCCGCCACGGCGCCGCCGCGCATCCAGGACGAGACGGGCCGGCGCGCCGCGAGGCTGGCGCCGACGATGGCCAGGGGAAGCAGCACGAAACCGCCCGCAGCCAGTTCCTTGGTGGACACCGACAGCGCGGCACCGGCGCCGAGAGCCATCCACCATCTGGCCCTGTCGTCGCCTTCGACGACGCGCACGGCGCCGAGAAGGCCGAGCAGCATCCAGAAGGTGTAAGGCACCTCGACGTTGGTGGTCTGGGAATAGAACACCATGGGGTAGGCCATCGTCGTCACGAAGGCGGCGGCGATGGCCGCGCGGCGCCCGAAGCTCGCCACCACGATCTGGTGGACGAGCATGGCGCAGCCGGCTCCCATCAGCGCGCTGGTCGCGCGCCCGATCCAGGCCAGCATCGAGAGCGACGCGACGGGATCCGTCAGTCCGTAAGGATAGTCGGAGGAGAAGCCGTGGATGCCGCCCGCCAGCCACAGCCAAAGCAGGAAGGGAGCGTAGAAGCCGCAGAGGAGGAAGGCGTGGAAGGGAGGGTACTTGAACCAGAACCAGCCGCTGTTCCATCCGTGCCCGGCGAAGTTCTGGTAAGCGACGGCCAGCGGCGCGCTGGGCTTGAGGGCGTCGGCGGCCCAGGTTTCGTCGCCGCCCGGCAGTCCCCAGTCGAGGGAGCGCGTGTAGACGAGCAGAGCGAAGAGCAGGACGACGACGGGCCCCGCCATGCGCGCGGGATCGCGGCGCCAGCGCTCGATCAGTTGGCGCCCGGCGCGCACGCTCAGGCGAACCAGCGCGCCTCCGCCTCGGCGGCGAGCTTGGTGCCGGTCAGGCGCGCCCTCTGCACGACCTCCCAGTAATAGCGGTAGGTCGCACGGTCGTTGAGCTTGCCGGCGTACTGGATCGGACCCCAGTTGGCATCCTGCGCAGCCACGAGGATGGCCACGCCGTCGTCAACGTCGCTGGTGTCCGGCCTCAGGGCGTCCACGATGGGCTGGATCTGCGTGGGGTAGATGGACCACTGGCGAAGGAACCCGAACTGCTCGCGGGCGCGCTTGGCGTCCTCGAAGGCGGCGTAGGGGCTCTTGAGGTCGAGGGTCACGTTGTGGGCCGGCACCACGCCGTTGCACATGGCGGCGCTGACGACACGGGCTTTCGCGTAGGCGATGGCCGCGTGTTCGAACTGGCCGGGCGTGCGCATGCAGGAGGCCGGGACGGCGCCGTGGAAGCCCGAGACGAAGTCCATGAGGCCGAAGTCGAGGACCTCCACCCAGGGCAGGGCGGCGATGTCGTACACGTCGTGGACGGCGCCGTGGGTCTCGATGAGGATGTGGATGGGGATCTCGCGGCGGATGCCCGCCTTCTTGCACGCGTCCTGGATGTAGGCGATCTGCTCGGCGGCCTGGGCGGTGCGCACGGGCTTGGGCAGCGTGATGTAGGCGAGTTCGTTGCCGGCGCCGGCGACGAGGATGTCCACGTCCTGGCGCCACCAGCGGTTGTCGTGGTCGTGGATGCGGACGCCGGCTCGGTGGTACTTGTTGAGGGGCGACTTCGCCATCTCCACGACCATCTCGGCGTGCTGCTTCTCCTCGCCCTGCTTGGCCCCGTCCTCGCAGTCCATCGACACGTCGAACAAGCCGCCGAGGGTGGCCTGCAGCTTCATCGCCTTGGTGATGAGTTTCTCGCTGCCGGCGTAGTGCTCGCAGACGTTGATGATGGGGAAGCGCTTCTCGCCGGAGAACAGCGCATCGTTCGGATGGATCAGGGTGCTCATCGCGCGGGGTCAGCTCCTCGGGGGTCGGTGGCCGCTCGGGCGGCCGGCGCGCGAAATCTGGTCCGGGCACCGGCCGCAGTCAAACTTCGAAGTTCGCTGCGGAGGCCCGAAAACCGCCGCGAGAAGGGTCATCCCCGGCGCAGCGCGGTCAGGATGTCGCGCGTCGCACGCGAGCGGTTCAGCGTGTAGAAATGCACGCCCGGCGCCCCGCCGGCCAGCAACTCGCGGCACTGGTCGATGGCGTATCCGATGCTCAGGGACTCCACCTTGTCCGGATGCTCGCGGTGCGGCTCCAGGATGCGGTGCAGGTCGGAGGGAATGGTCGCCCCGCAACGCTGGGTGAAGCGCTCGATCTGCGAGAGGTTGGTGATGGGCATGATGCCGGCCACGATGGGCACGGTGATGCCGGCCGCGCGGGCCCGGCCCACGAAATCGAAATAGACGCGGTTGTCGAAGAAGAGCTGGGTGATCAGGAAATCGACCCCGGCCGCCACCTTCTCGCGCAGGTGCTCGAGGTCTTCCTCCATCGACACGGCGTCCACGTGCTTCTCGGGGTAACAGGCCGCCGACACGCACAGGGGCCTGTTCTGCTGGCGGATCAGGGACACCAGTTCGGTGGCGTAGGAGAGGCCCTCGGGATGCGGCGCGAAGTCGTCCTCCCCGACCGGCGGATCCCCGCGCAGTGCAATCACGTTGGAGATTCCGGCCGCCTCCAGGCGATCGAGCACGGCGGACAGTTCGGCCCGCGAAGCTCCCACGCACGTCAGGTGCGCCATGGCCTCGATGCCGAGCTCGCCGAGGATGTAGGCCACCAGTTCGACGGTGCGGTCGCGGGTGCTTCCGCCGGCGCCGTAGGTGACGGAGACGAAGTCCGGACCGAGGGGCCTCAGTTCGGCGAGTGTGGCCAGGAGAGCGCGGTCTCCGGCCTCGGTCTTCGGGGGGAAGAACTCGAAGCAGAACACGGGCTCTCCCCGCGAGAGCAGGGAGGAGATGCGCATGGCGGACCTGGTCCGGGCCTCAGCCCTTCCTCTTCACCGACTGGAGGACGACGTCTTCCTTGGGCCGGTCGGAGAACACGCCCGGGGACTTGTCCACCTTGGGCGAGGTGGCGATAGCGTCCACCACGTCCATGCCGGAGATCACCTTGCCGAAGACGCAGTAGCCGTAGCCCTGGGGCGTCTCGTTCTTGAAGTCGAGGAAGGCGTTATCGGCGTGGTTGATGAAGAACTGCGCCGTGGCCGAATCGACGACGGCGGTCCTGGCCATGGCCAGGGTGCCGCGCGTGTTCTTCAGGCCGTTGCTCGCTTCGTTCTTGACGGGGGGCTTGGTCGGCTTCTGCTGGCCGTCGGGAACGAAGCCGCCGCCCTGGACCATGAAGTCCTTGATGACGCGGTGGAAGATGGTGCCGTCGTAGTGGCCGGCGTCGACGTACTCGAGGAAATTGGCGACGGTGGCCGGCGCCTTGTCGGGGAAGAGCTCGACCTCGATGGTTCCCTTGCTGGTCTGGATCACCACGATGGGGCCTGCGGGAGCGGCGGCGGCGCCGGGACCGCCGGCCTTGTCGGGGCCCTTGGAGCAGCCCTGGAGCACGGCGCTGGAACCAAGGGCAAGGACCGCGGCAGCGGCGAGGGCGGCCGTGCGGAAGGAGAAACGCGTAGGCTGGAGTCCGGGCATCCTGTTCACTCCTGAGGTGCGGGGTCGGACCGGGCGCACCCGGTCATGGTCGCTCGTAGTCGCCTCGAGGTGCTCGAAGCGCGAAGGGGCACGAATAACACGGGGGAGGGCGGCGCGAAAGCTCGGTCACTCTCGGCGGCGCGTCCTGCTGGGTGGCCTGCGAGGCGGCGTCGAGGCTGCAGCCGGGTACGCCCGTGTCACAGTCGCCGCAGTTTGCGAATCAGGCTGCCGAGGCGACGGATGTCGCCGAGACCGCCCCCGGTCAGGCTTCCGCCGATGTTCGACACGATGATGTGCCTGGCTCCGGCGGCGACGAGGGGCGCGATTTCGTCCCGGACCTCGCTGGGGCTGCCCGCGTACATGGCCGACAACAGCAGTTCCCGCGTGACCTCGCGGGCGGCGGCGTCGATGTGCTCGTCGGTGACGCGCGGGGGAACGATGTCGTAGAAACCGCCGAACCCGTCGCCGAGGGGGTGGGTCTTGCCCTGGGCCTTCCAGGTCGCGTCGGGCGCGAGCAGGGCCATCGCCGCGCCCAGGCGGCTCTTCATCGCCAGCTCGATCACCTGGTCCCGGCTCTCGCCGAGGGCGACCAGGATCATCTGGCAGGGCACGAAGTGGTCCATGTTGCGGCCGGCGGCCCTGCCGGCGGCGAGGATGGTCTGGAGCCTCTGGCCATACTCGGCGGGCGTCGAGCGCAGGGTGGGGAGCCAGCCGTCTCCGAAGCGTCCGGTCAGGTCGAGCATGCGCGGGGCGTGGGAGGCGATCCAGATGCGGGGCGGCTTGCCCCGGTACAGGGGGAGGTCGAAGACCGCGTCCTTCAGGGTCCAGAACCTGCCCTCGAAAGTGACGGGCCTGCCTCCGCTCGACCACAGCAGGCGGATGATGGTGAGGGCCTCTTCGAGCCTGGCCACCTGCTTGCCCCAGGGCAGGCCGTAGGGTTCCACGTTCTCGCGCTCGCCGTTGCCGATGCCGAGGATGGCGTGGCCCCTGGAGATGTGGTCGAGGGTGACGAAGGACTGGGCCAGGGACATGGGATGGCGGCGGTAGGCCTCGGTGACCGCCGTGCCGAGATCGACGCCGCGGATGCGGCTGGCCGTGACGGCCAGGATCTGGAGGGGATCGAAGAAACCGTCGGGGGAGTGGACGACCTTGGCCGCGGCGGTGATCTCGGGTTTCCACACCAGCGACGGAATGAAGCCCATGTAGTGGTCGGGCAGCCACAGCGACTCGGCGCCCATCAAGCGCGCGATGCGCAGCCCTGCGTTGGTGAGCCACAGGGGATGCAGGCAGGGGTCCTGGTAACCGACGGTAATGCGTCCCATAACGATCTCTTCCTCTGGTCGGTCCGCAGCGGATTCATCCCACGCGGATGACGGGGATGCAACGCAGCGGAAGCCTCTGCTACGCTGTTTTCGCATTGTTGACACCGTACCGGACCGACCGTAGAGGTTCCTCGCGTCCGCTGTCTCGCGGAGCGTCATCGAGCCGCGCCGAACGCGCGCAAGAGCGTCCACAGGAGCAACGGGAATGCAGGAGAGGGAAGCCGCGAAGGTCACGATCGAGGAAGTGTCCGGTCTGGTGGACCAGATCGAGGAAGTGGTCACGGCAGCTGTGGAAGCGGCCAAGCGCCGCACCGCCGGCGGCAAGGACATCGACTCCTGGCAGGTGCACTCCGAACGCGTGGCGTATGCCGCCACCGAAGTGCTCGCGGCCCGCGCGATGGTGGACTACGCGAAGGCGGCCTCGGCCGCGGGCGACGGTTCCCTCTTCGTGGAGCAGTCGGCGGTCTACGCCGGCGAGTTGGCCGCCAGGCTGCTCGGACAGCTGGCCGCTGCCGGCGACGACTACGACCTGCCCGCCGGGCTCGTCGAGCGCACCCTCGGCACCGACGCGACGCGCGCCCGCATCCGCCTCTGTGCCAGCGAAGATCGTGTTCGGGCCATCGGCCGCGCGGTGGCCGCCCAGCGCGGCGCCCACAATGCCTGGCTGCCCGAGGACGACGTGGTGATGGTGCGCGACTCGGTGCGCAGTTTCGCCCAGAAGGAAGTCCTGCCGCTGGCCGAGCGCATCCATCGCCACGACGAACTGGTCCCGGATTCGCTCATCGGCGCGATGGCGGGCATGGGCTACTTCGGCATGTCGGCGCCGGAGGAATACGGCGGCCTGGGCATGGGCAACCTGGCGATGATCGTCACCACCGAGGAACTGTCGCGCGTTTCGCTGGCGGCGGCGGGCTCCCTCATCACGCGCCCCGAGATCCTCACCAAGGCCCTGCTCAAGGGCGGCACCGAGGAGCAGAAGAAGAAGTGGCTGGGGCCGGTGAGCGCCGGCGACATCATGGTCGCCATCTCCGTCACCGAGCCGAACACGGGCTCCGATGTCGCCTCGGTGGCCTGCCGCGCCGAGGAGGCCGAAGTCGGCGGGCGCAAGGGCTGGGTCCTCAACGGTGCCAAGGCCTGGTGCACTTTTGCCGGGCGCGCCAACGTGCTGGCGCTGCTGGCTCGCACCGATCCCGACCTGAAGACCGGCGCGCGCGGACTCTCGCTCTTCATCGTCGAGAAGGATCCCTTCACCGGACACGAGTTCGAGATGAAGCAACCCACCGGCGGAACGATGGTGGGCAAGGCCGACGCGACGCCGGGCTACCGCGGCATGCACTCCTACACGCTCGCCTTCGAGAACTACTTCGTGCCGGCCGAGAACCTGATCGGCGGCGACGCGGGAAAGAACAAGGGCTTCTACCTGCAGATGGCCGGCTTCGCGGCCGGACGGCTGCAGACCGGCGGCCGCGCGACGGGCCTTGCCCAGGCGGCCCTCGAGGCGTCGGCCGGCTACGCCGCGGACCGCAAGCAGTTCGGAAGCCCGCTCATCGATTTCCAGCTCACCCAGTACAAGCTCGGGCGCATGGCCACGCTCACGCAGGTGGCGCGGCAGATCACCTACAAGGGCGCCCGCGCCATGGACCTGGACGAGTCGATCTCCCTCGAGCCGGCGATGGCCAAGCTGCTCGCGTGCGACGTCGCGGTTGCCGTGACCCAGGAAGGACAGCTCCTTCACGGGGGGTGGGGCTATGCCGAGGAGTATCCCATCTCGCGATACGTCGTGGATGCGACCGTGCTCCCCATCTTCGAGGGCGTGAAGCCGGTGCTCGAGCTGAAGGTGATCGCTCGCCAGCTCCTGGCCGCTTGAGGCCGGCGG